>CAJOLE010000037.1 GCA_905235325.1 uncultured Prevotella sp.
CAACTTTCGCAAGTAGGTTGTTCAGTTTGATGTACCAGTTTATTAGATACTGACACCACCCCTGCCCTCCGATGAAGCCGCTGCTGGCGTGACATTCCTTCGCTGGTGGCACTCGCCGGATGTAGGGGCAGGCCCTGTGCCAGCCCGCACGCCCGACAGGGCGTTCATCCGCAGAACCCAACCGCAAGCATTGGCCCTTCGGGCCATCGGGCTGGCACGGGGGCCTGCCCCTACACTGGCGGTATCACCCACACGAAATCTCGCAGAACCTACAAACTAACAAACTAACAAACTAACAAACTAACAAACTTACCAACTTATAAACGTAATTCGACCGATTATAATCGAAAATTGGCGGCTTGCCTACACTAAACGAATTTGCCTACACAAGAAAACGCGCTATAAGTCAGCGAATTATCTTTAAGTGTAGGCAGTGTAGGCACTTTTTAACTTTTTTATTTGCGCGCGTAAATGTCCGGTTCGCAAGATTGGCTGTTCTGATTATATAAGGCGTGACTGAACATGACCGAAACGTGGTATGCCTTTCTTAAAATATATTTATATATTTGGTAGTATCAGAGAAAATGCGTACCTTTGCACAACTTTTTGAAAAAGTAATAAAAACAGAAATAGAAATGATTAAAAGATTTGCCGAACATAACGGCATGAATCTGACGCAGACGAACAATGACGTGCTGCAGATGTGGAAGGAGAAGAATGTCTTCTGGCGCTCTGTGAATGAGCGGGAAGGCTGTCCTCAGTTTGTGTTCTTCGAGGGGCCTCCCTCGGCCAACGGCCACCCGGGCATACACCACGTGCTGGCGCGTACCATTAAAGACACGTTCAACCGCTACAAGACCATGCAGGGTATGCAGGTGAAGCGCAAGGCAGGATGGGACACCCACGGACTGCCCGTAGAGCTGGGCGTCGAGAAGGAACTGGGTATCACCAAGGCCGACATCGACAACAAGGAGTCGGAGAAATACATCTCGACAGAGGACTACAACCGGAAGTGCCGCGAGAATGTGATGAAGTTCACCGCCGAATGGCGCGATCTGACAGAGCGCATGGGCTATTTCGTCGACCTCGATAACCCCTATATTACCTACGACAACAAGTATATCGAGACTTTGTGGTGGCTGCTGAAGCAACTCTACCAGAAAGACCTTCTCTACAAGGGTTACACCATACAGCCGTATTCGCCTGCGGCAGGAACGGGACTCTCCAGCCATGAGCTGAACCAGCCCGGCTGCTACCGCGACGTGAAGGACACGACGTGTACGGCCCTGTTCCGCATGAAGAACCCGAAGCCAGAGATGACCGGATGGGGCACCGCCTACTTCATGGCCTGGACGACCACACCTTGGACGCTGGCCGCCAACTCGGCACTCTGCGTAGGGCCGAAGATTGACTATGTCGCCGTCGAGACCTACAACCCCTATAGCGCTGAGAAGATTACCATCGTGCTGGCAGAGGCCCGTCTGGCCGCCTATTTAGCTCCCGAGGGTCAGATCACCGACGGCGGCGAGATGCCTGAATATAAAAAAGGTGAAAAGTTCATTCCTTACCGCATCGTCGGGCACTACAAGGGTACCGACCTCGTGGGTATGGAGTACGAGCAGCTGATGCCTGCCATCAAGCCTTTGGGCGATGCTTTCCGCGTCATCCCAGGCGACTACGTGACCACCGAGGACGGTGCCGGCATCGTGCATATTGCGCCGAACTTCGGTGCTGACGATGCCTTCGTAGCGAGGAAAGCCGGTATCTGCCCCATCGTGCTCATCGACAAGAAGGGCAATGAGCGCCCCGTTGTCGACCTGCAGGGTAAGTACTTCAACATCGAAGACCTCGATTCGGACTTCGTCAGGAATTACGTCAATGTCAGCGAGTGGCAGAAGTTTGCCGGACGCTATGTGAAGAATGCCTACGACGAGAAACTGACCGACAAGGACGAGACGCTCGACATCAGCATCTGCATGGACCTGAAGGCACAGGACAAGGTGTTCAAAATCGAGAAGCACACGCACAACTACCCGCACTGCTGGCGTACTGACAAGCCCGTGCTCTATTATCCGTTGGATTCGTGGTTTATCCGCTCTACGGCCAAGAAGGAACGTATGTTCGAACTGAACAAGACCATCAACTGGCAGCCTGAGTCGACGGGAACAGGACGCTTCGGCAACTGGCTGGAGAACCTGAACGACTGGAACCTCTCACGCAGCCGCTTCTGGGGCACGCCGCTGCCCATCTGGCGCGACGAGGAGGGCAAGGCCGAGAAATGTATCGGCTCGGTAGAGGAATTGTACGATGAAATCGAACATTCCGTGGCGGCCGGCATCATGGCAGAGAACCCGCTGAAGAAGCTGGGCTTCGTGCCCGGCGATATGTCGAAGGAAAACTACGACCGCATCGACCTGCACCGGCCCTATGTCGACAATATCATCCTGGTAAGTGCCGAGGGCAAGCCCATGAAGCGCGAGACCGACCTCATCGACGTGTGGTTCGACTCAGGCTCCATGCCCTACGCTCAGGTCCACTATCCGTTTGAAAACCGCGATTTGATCGACAATCGCGAGGCTTTCCCTGCTGACTTCATCAACGAGGGAGTCGACCAGACGCGCGGCTGGTTCTTCACCCTTCACGCCATCGCAACGATGATCTTCGACTCCGTGGCCTTCAAGAACGTCATCTCGACGGGCTTGGTGCTTGACGCCAAGGGCAACAAGATGTCGAAGCACGTGGGCAACGTCGTCAATCCCTTCGAAATGATTGAGAAGTACGGCTCTGACGCCGTCCGCTTCTATATGCTGACCAACTCTGAACCGTGGGACAACCTGAAGTTCGACCCGGAGGGCGTCGACGAGGTGCGCCGCAAGTTCTTCGGCACCTTATATAATACATACAGCTTCTTTGCCCTCTACGCCAACGTTGACGGCTATGTCCCGTCTGTGGCTGTAGCAGAGCAACAGACAGAACGTCCCGAGATTGACCGCTGGATTCTCAGCTGTCTGAACACGCTCGTCAAGGGCGTCAAGAAGGAGCTCGACAACTATGACCCCACACGTGCCGGACGACTCATCGATGCCTTTGTCAACGACGACCTCTCGAACTGGTACGTGCGCCTGAACCGCAAGCGTTTCTGGGGCAAGGACATGAGCACCGACAAGCGCTCGGCCTACGACACGCTCTATACCTGTCTGCTGACCGTCGCCAAGCTTATCGCACCGTTTGCTCCGTTCTATGCCGACCAGCTCTACAAGGACCTCGGCGGCGAGAAGGACAGCGTCCACCTGGACAACTTCCCCACTGCCGACGATAGCGCCATCGATAAAGAGCTTGAAGCCCGCATGGAGATGGCCCAGAAGATTACGTCGATGGTGCTTGCCCTGCGCCGCAAGGTGAACATCAAGGTGCGCCAGCCGCTGCAGGCCATCATGGTGCCCGCTACCGACGAGCAGAAGAAGCACATCGAGGCCGTGAAGCAGCTCATTATGAACGAGGTCAATGTCAAGGAACTGAAATTCGTTGAGGGTCAAGGCATTCTCGTCAAGAAGGTAAAGTGTAACTTCAGGACGATGGGCAAGAAGTTCGGCAAGCTGATGAAGGGTGTCGCCGCTACGATGGACGCACTGACGCAAGAGCAGATTGCCGCCTTAGAGACCAGCGGAGCCATCGGCATCGACGTGGAAGGTCAGAACCTGACGGTTGAACTGGCTGACGTCGAGATTATCAGCGAGGATATTCCCGGCTGGCTTGTTGCCAACGAAGGTGCGCTGACCGTCGCCCTCGAAGTGGAGCTTACAGATGAACTGCGCCAGGAGGGTATGGCCCGCGAGATTATCAACCGCATTCAGAACATCCGTAAGGATAGTGGGCTTGAGATTACTGACCGCATCAGCGTTGTCATTGCTCCCAATGCCGAGGTTGAAGCATCCGTCAATGCCTTCGGCGAATACATCAAAACACAAGTCTTGGCCGATTCCATCGCCATTGCCGCTAACGACGGTACCGAGGTGGAGTTCGACGACTTCAGACTGAACATAACAATTATCAAGAACTAAATCATACAACATGGAAACTCAGAAAACCCGCTATAGTGACGAAGAACTTGAGGAGTTCCGCACTATTATCAATGAGAAGTTGGCTTTGGCTAAACGTGACTATGACGTGATGATGGCCACTATCACCAACCAAGATTCCAACGACGTCGATGACACATCGCCCACCTACAAGGCTCTGGAGGAGGGTAGTGCCACGCAGTCGAAAGAGGAGATTATCACGATGGCCGCCCGTCAGCAGAAGTTCATACAGGGCTTGAAAGCTGCGCTTGTTCGCATCGAGAACAAGACCTACGGCATTGACCGCCTCACTGGCAAGCTCATTCCGAAGGAGCGCCTGAAGGCCGTGCCTCACGCCACGCTCAGCGTCGAGTCGAAAATGATGGGCAAGAAGTGAACGGTAACAGCAGGCTATTATCACGAGGATGGCTGGCCACGCTCATTGTCGTCAGCGCCATCGTTATCGACCAGCTCATTAAGATCTGGGTCAAGACAAATATGATGCTCCACGAGAGCATCCGCGTCTTCGACTGGTTCTATATCTCGTTCATCGAGAACAACGGCATGGCCTACGGTATGCAGATCGGCTCGAAACTGGCCCTGTCGGTCTTCCGCGTCGTGGCCATCTCGCTGCTTGCCTACTACGTGTGGCTACAGGTCAGAAACAAGGCACGCAAGGGCTACATCGTCTGCCTGTCGATGGTGCTGGCGGGAGCCATTGGCAACCTCATCGACAGTATGTTCTACGGCATGGTGTTCAGCGCTTCGTCGCCTTTCTACACCAGCTACTTCGTAGACTTCGGCTCGGGCTACGCCCCGTTCCTGATGGGCAAGGTGGTCGATATGTTCTACTTCCCGATCATTGTCACGACGTGGCCAGAGTGGGTGCCTCACTTCGGTGGCGAGGAGTTCATCTTCTTCAGTCCGGTCTTCAACTATGCCGATGCCAATATCTCCGTCGGTGTTGTACTGTTGCTGCTCTTCTACAATAAGGAAATCAGTAAAATCAGCCTGAAGCGTGAGTAGGAAACTGTTGTATCTCGTTGTCACCGTAGGATTTATCCTTTCGTGCAAGCCCTCCGTTCCCTCGCAGTTCATACAGCCCGGCGATATGGAGGATTTGCTGGTCGACTATCATATTTCTCAGGCTATGGCCGCTCAGAATTCCAAGGAAGATGATGATCGTCCGTTCAACGAGACCCTGTACTTTGCCGCCGTGCTCGAGAAGTATGGCTATACAAAGGCCGAGTTCGATACGTCGCTCACCTATTATTATTCACGCGCCGACCGTTTCGCCGACATCTATAAGAAAGTGGTCAAGCGGCTCAATGAGAGTGCCACGAGCATGGGTGCAGCCGAAAGTGAGCTGACCCGCTACAGCAAGCTGACTCTGAACAGCGACACCGTCGACGTGTGGACCGGCCGCCAGTCGGCGATGCTGATGCCTTACCCGCCATACAACAGGATAGACTTTGAGCAGAAGACAGACACGTCGTACCACAGGGGCGACTCCTTTCTCTTCATTGTCAACAACGACTACATCTACCAGAACGGAACGCGCTCGGCCGAAGCCTGCATCGTGTTGAAATACGACAACGATACCGTTGTGAGCAGAGCATTCAGCCTCTCGTCGTCCGGCATCAACCAGATACAAATCCCCAAGCAGGAAGACCGTCGGGTCAAGGATATTCGCGCCTACATCTATCTGGCCCCTGAGAAAGAGGCTTCATCGACGCTGAAGATGATGATTGTCAATAACATCCAGCTGATAAGAATGCATAGGAAGAAAGCAGAAGCTCCCAAGCTGAAGAATGACTCCCTGAGGGTTGGAGCACCAGACATATCTATTGATACATTAAAAGCTAAAGACTTATGAACTTAAAATTCCGACTTGCCCTGATGAACTTCCTGGAGTTTGCCGTATGGGGCGCTTATCTGACGTGTATGGGAAACTACCTCGGCGTAGCTGGCCTCGGTAGCCAAATCTCATGGTTCTACGCCATCCAGGGTATCGTGTCAATCTTCATGCCGACCATCATGGGTATTGTGGCCGACAAGTATATTCAGCCTCAGCGACTGTTGGGACTCTGCCACTTGGTGGCTGGTGCCGCCATGCTCTGCTGCTGGTGGATGGGTGCTTCGGCCGGCTTCGGCAACGAGCTGCCCGACAAGGGGGCCTTCATTGCGATGTACACCGTGAGTGTGGCTTTCTTCATGCCCACCATCGCTTTGTCCAATACCACTGCCTTCACCATTCTCAAGAGCAACGGCCTCGACACCGTCAAGGACTTTCCGCCCATCCGCGTGCTGGGAACGGTCGGCTTTATCGTCACCATGTGGTTTGTCAACTGTGCTGTATGGGAAGACGGCAGCTTCTCGTTCACGCTGACCGAGAATGACCATAAGTTCCAGTACACCTATATGCAGTTCTTCGTCTCAGGTTTCCTGAGCCTGGTGCTGTTGGTCTATAGCTTCCTGGCTTTGCCCGAATGCAAGTTAGAGAAGAAGCCAGCCTCCTCGCTCGCCGAGACATTCGGACTGAATGCCTTCAAGCTCTTCAAGTCGAAGCAGATGGCACTGTTCTTCATCTTCTCGGCTTTGCTCGGTATGTCGCTACAGGTGACCAACGGCTATGCCGGACCCTTTATCACCAGCTTCAAGGGCTCTGCCGATGCTGCGGTGGCCACCTCGTTTGCCGCCAATAATGCGACGCTGCTCACCTCTATTTCGCAGGTCAGCGAGGCTCTCTGCATCCTGATGATTCCGTTCTTCCTGAAGCGTTACGGCATCAAGACCGTGATGCTCATGTCGATGTTTGCCTGGGTGTTCCGCTTCGGCCTGTTCGGCATCGGCAATCCCGCCATGCCGGGCGTGCTGCTGTTCATCCTGTCGTGCATTGTCTATGGTGTGGCCTTCGACTTCTTCAATGTCTCGGGTGGCATATTCGTCGACCAGATGTGCGAGCCGTCGGTGAAGGCATCGGCGCAGGGTCTCTTCATGCTGATGACAAATGGTCTTGGTGCTACCATCGGAACCCTGGTTGCCGGCGAAATCGTTAACCATTACTGCACCTGGCAGGATGGCTTCCTCGTTGGCGACTGGCAGACCTGCTGGTTCATCTTCTCCGGTTTTGCCCTCGTGGTAGGTATCGCCTTTGCATTGGCATTCCATCCTGAGAAGAAATAGCCCCGGTGCCATGAAGCGGGTTCAGCTGTTCTATAAGGATTACTCCGAGATCGTGGGGAGCGACGGTTTCTCCGTTGCCCGCCTCACCGATATTGACCAGCGGAGAGCCATCAGCGTCATTTGCGACAAGGCCATGACCGAACAGATCTCCATCCGCTTCAACCGCCTGCCCGGTCATGAGAAGATGCTGCCCGAAGTGCTCTTCCAAATGCTGTCCGGCGGGGGGAGGAACCAGTTTGAGCTGATGGTCTACGACATTCATGACGGGCAGTACAGCGTGTCGCTTCTCAACAGAAGCACCACGGAAGTGCTGCCTATCCGCATAAGTGACGCCGTGCTCCTGCACTACATCACCCACATACCCTTCTATATTGACGGGGAACTGATGGACAGGCAGAGCGCGCCTTTCTCGCCCGAGGCACATGGCATCGCCATACCCATCAACACCTTGGACACGGAACATCTGAACAAGGCACTTGAGCGCGCCATTGCCGAAGAGGACTATCGGTTGGCTTCACATCTGCACGAAGAGCTGCAAAAGAGAAACAAGCAATGAAGGAGACCCGGTTTTTCTATGCGCCCGACGCTGCCGAAACGGCCGAACTGCCTGCCGACGAGGCTAATCACGCCCTCAAGGTGCTAAGGCTGAAAGCCGGCGACGAGCTGCTGCTGATGGATGGCCGCGGACATATCTACCGCGCAGAGATCACCCAAGCCACCGGCCGTCGCTGCCTGTACAGAATCTTAGACACCACGTCGGTGGAGCCGCAATGGGCAGGGCACGTCCGGCTGGCAATTGCTCCTACGAAGATGAACGAACGCATGGAGTGGCTTGCCGAGAAGGCTACCGAAGTGGGCATCGACGAACTCATGTTCCTTAACTGCCAGTATTCCGAGCGTCGCGTCCTGAAGACAGAACGGATAGAGAGGGTCGTCGTCGCTGCCGCCAAGCAGAGCCATAAGGCATATATGCCGGCCGTCCGTGAACTGGCCCCGTTCCGCCGGTTCATCAGCGAGCATACGTCGGGGCACCGCTATATCGCCCACTGCTATCAGGAGGTGGAGCGCGTCAACCTGTTCGACCAGCTATGCGGCCTTCAGCCCTCCGACGACACGTTGGTCTTAGTAGGGCCGGAGGGCGACTTCAGCATCGACGAAGTACGTGAGGCCGTAGCTGCAGGCTTCGTCTCCGTCGACCTGGGCGAGAGCCGCCTGCGCACAGAGACTGCCGGACTCACGGCTGTCATCATGATGCAGCTTGCCCGCCAAATAACAAAAACAAAACAACGATGAAGAAACAGATGCTTTTACTCCTGCTGGCCTCCGTCACACTGACTTCGGCAGCCGACACACTCACCATCAAGACGCTGTTCCAGGAGATGCCCGACACCATTATCCCGTATCTCTCCAAGAACAACCGGCTCGACTTTATCGACTTCATGGAGTCGGGGATGAAGGCAGAGGTTACTAACAGCTTCGGAGCCAAGAGCCTGATGACAGCACTCAGCAACGACTCCGTCAGCATACGCCTCAACGAAGCCTGTCAGCTCGATCTGCTGCTGCTCGCCACTACACACGACGTTGACAGCTGCCGCCAAGTCATTGCTGTCGTACGCACCGTCGGACGTACCGACGACATACGGGAATCAGAAGCCCCGCAATTCTTTACCGTCAATTGGCAACGACTCACCGTTGCTCCTGAACTGACACCCGACTCCCAAAAGCGGTTGCAATCATGTATCAAACCAATAAATATCCTTAATTTTATAGACGGAAAACTTAATAAACATTAAATAAAATATGTTCCGATACCGACATTCGTCGCTAATTCGGAAAAATTATTTATATTTGCAATGTGTTTTTCATGGTATTAGATTATTAAGGTTTATAGAGAGTTGGTTGTCGTGAGACAGTCAATTTTCAACTCATCAGCAACAATTATACCTTTGTTGCTTGTGACTAAAACAAAAAGGGGTGCCTGCGAAGGTACCCCTTTTCTGTCAGTATAAAGATGAAAGACGCTAATTGGTGTTGGTCAGTGAGACCAGACCGTTGCGGACGGTGATGACTGACTGGCGCTCGAGGACGGAGAGGAGGGTGCTGACGGCGTCGCTGATCTTGGATCCCGAGCTTGCAAAGCCGAGTTTCTTGGCGGCGAGGCTGGCAATGCGCTCAGCGGGCAGTGAGAATTCCTCGGCCACGATTTCGCGGATGACGTTCATCATCTCGCGGTCGGGAATCTCGGCGATGGTGCGCTGCGACGGCGAGCGGTAGGTGTCGTAGGCTTCGGCACTCTCGCGGTTGAGCCAGAAGGTGAAGCCGCTGCCGTTCAACAGTGGTTCGCGGTAGAAGTTGGAGGCAGCCAGCTCAACAGCCCGCTGGATGTTGGCCCCGGCATGGCCGAAGCCGAAGTGGCGGGCCAGCCGCTTGCAGAGGTAGTTGTCGTTGACGGGCTGCTCCGTTTTCAGAATGCGGCGGATGGTGTCGCGGTTGTAGACGCGCTCAGGATTGTAGTTCTGCTTGTCGACGCTGGGGGGTGGCAGCTGAGCCTCCTGGTATGGTAGCTGGTGGGCATTGCGGACGGCGTCCTCGATGGTCTCTGAGGGCTTGGCACTTTCCACTGAGAAGGCATAGGCGAGCTTCGGTGCCTCCTGCTTGACAGGTGCCGGCTGACTCGATTCAGCCTCATTCAGCACGTCGCGGATCTGGCTGACGACGCGCTCGCGGTTCTCATACCAGTCGATGCTGTAGATGCGCAGGGTGCGCCAGTGGAGCATCTGCAGCACGCCGGGCTGCACAATCTCGCGGTCGCGTGTGGTCTTGGTGGCGTAGTAGCTCTTGCCGTCGCAGAGGATGCCCAGGATGTAGCGGTTGGGTTGGTCCTTGGTCGCGACGGCGATGTCGACCTTGAAGTTTGAGCGGCCAACGTCAGCCGTCACTTCGTAACCGAGCTCCCTGATGGCCTGACTGATTTGCTCGATGAGCACGTTGCCGCCCTTCGCGCCGTCGGCCTGGGTGTTGAGGATTGGCAGGCGGCCGTTCTCAGCATACTCGAGAAACGCCTTCAGCCCCTCGACGCCCTTGGCATTCGAGCGCTTGAGGTCGATCTGGCTCGACGATAGGGTAGAGTAGACCACCATCTCGTAGCGGGCACGCGAGACGGCGACGTTCAGTCGGCGCTCGCCGCCGGCGTTGTTGAGCGGTCCGAAGTTCATGCTCACCTTGCCAAACTTGTCGGGACCGTAGCCGACGGAGAAGAGGATGACGTCGCGCTCGTCGCCCTGGACGTTCTCGAGGTTCTTGATGAACAGCGGCTCCTGCCCGCCGAGCGCAATCTCCTTCAGGTCGGGATGGCAGTCGAGCTCCTCGCTCAGAATATCTTCGATGAGGTTCTGCTGCACCTTGCTGAACGACACGATGCCGATGCTCAGACGGCTGAGCTCCTTGTCGGCCAGCCGCCGCATCACCTCGCGGGCAATAGCCTGAGCCTCCTCGGGATTGCTGCGCGTGCGCCCCTTGTCGTAGTTGCCGTCGACCTTGACCAGTCGCACTTTCACATCCTGGTCGTCGACCGACGGGAATGTCAGCAGCTTGTTGTCGTAGTACTGCGAGTTGCTGAAGGCGATGAGGCTCTCGTGCTTGCTGCGGTAGTGCCAGCTGAGGTAGTACTCGCGCATCGAGAGCGTGCGGCAGTCGTCGAGAATGCTCTCCATGTCGTCGATGTCGGCCTCATCCTCGTCAACCTGCGACGACGTGAAGAAGCTTGTCGGCGGCATCTGCTTGCTGTCGCCGACGACGATGAGAGCCTTGCCGCGTGCTATGGCGCCGACGGCCTCGCTGGTGGGCATCTGCGATGCCTCGTCGAAGATGACAAGGTCGAACTTCTCGTTGGCGAGGTCGATGAACTGAGCCACTGACAGCGGGCTCATCAGCATACATGGACACAGGCGGGGCAGCAGTGTGGGTATGCTGTCGATGATGTTGCGGATGGAGTTGCCTCGACCGCCGTTGGCGATGTTGCGCTTCAGGATGCTCACCTCAGAGCCGTCGACCGAAGCAGTGGCAGCCGACGGGATGCGGCTCACCAGTCGGGCGTAGAGTTCGGCCTTGCTCAGTTCCTGGAACCGCTGCGTGTCAGCCTTGTACTTGTCTATCTGCTGGCGGAACAGCAGTCCGTTGAACTTGCGCAACTGCTGGTTGTCGTCGATGGCGGCAGTTATCATCTGGTGGTACAGGCCCTTGATGTAGGCGTTGATGGCGGCGGTGGGCTGCCTGCCCTCTGTTTCAATCATCTGCACCAAGGGCTGGAGGCCGAGACTCGTCAGCTCGCGCTTTTTCTCTACCCAGTGGCACCAGTCCTTGACGGCATCGTAGTTGGAAGTCCAGCGTTCCACGTTGGGAGCCGTGCCGTCGACGGTAGGCTGCGAGGCTGTCAGACGGCCTAACCGACCGGTCAGGTCTTCTAACTGGCGGAACGTGCCTAACAGCCCGTCGGTGCTGTCCTTGAAGTCTTGACGGAACGCCTTCCAGCCGCCTTCCATACTGTCGGCAAAGCGCTTCCGGCAGTCGCTGTAGCGCTCGCCCTTTCTCTTTGCATAGCTTGCCAACAGCCCGTCGACGTCGTCGACCAGGGTGAAGAGCTGTTCAACGTCGTCGACGGCAATGTCGCCATACTGGCGCAGCTCCTTCTGATAACTGCGCTTGGCAAAGAATCGGGGCAGGAACCACTTCTGCTGTATGTCGTTCCAGCGTCGTCGACCGTCGTCGACGTCGATGTCCATAATGCCGTTGAGCGGACAGCCCATCTCTGTGCTGCGGTCAATGCAGGCGGCCAGCTGCTCAAGCCACTTCAGGTCGTCGTCGGCGGTCAGGTTGAATGTCGAGGTGTCGGTGAAGTTCTTCTTCTGTCCGACGTACTTGGGCCAAAGGCTGCCGAAGGCGGTCAGCACCTGCCGGATGTCGTCGAGCGTCGTTGTCTTGTTGTCGATCGGCTCCAGTCCGACCAACGGGTGATTGCGGGGATTGCCCACCAGGCCGACAACCGTCTCGGTTGGCTCCGCCTGGCTCCGACATTCGTCGATGAACACTGCCGACTGCTGCTCCTTCGGGAAGGTGTAGTCCTGCAGCTCGTCGCCCTCGATCGAGAGATACTCGCTGATGCAGTCGTAAAGGCTCAGTCCGCTGCTGTCGCGCTTGTGGAGTGCTTCCATGTAAGCTATCAGTTCCTGGCGCTCACGGAACAACTCGTCGGACGTGCCCTGATAGGCTTCGGGCGACTTCAGCTTGCGGGCGTTCAGCACCATCTCCATCTGCTCGAGGAAGTGCTTCTTCGTCACCTTGTTGGAGTGCAGCTCCAGACAGAACGGTGCCAGGCCGATCTTCTCTAAGCGCGACTGCACCACTGACAGGGCCGCCATCTTCTCGGCAACAAACAGCACGCGCTTGCCCTGGAACAGAGCGTTGGCTATCATGTTGGTGATGGTCTGCGACTTACCCGTTCCCGGGGGACCGTGCAGGATGAACGACCGTCCTCGCCCGGACTCGACGACAGCCTCCATCTGCGAGGAGTCGACGTCTAACGGTATGGCGAAGTCGCCGGGCTTGTTCGTCTTGTCTATTTCGCGCGCATCGGCAATGTCGTCCGTCGCGTCCTGCCCAGTGCGCTTTCCTGTCAGTGTGGCGATGACGTCGTTCTCGTCCAGGCGGGCGGCGTTAGAGTGGATGTCGTTCCACATGACAAACTTGTTGAACGAGAACAGGCCCAGCATCGACTCTTCGAGCACGTCCCATCGCTTCTGCTCGATGATGGCCCGGCGGATAGCGGTGAAGATGAGCTTCACGTCGACGCCGCTCGCGTCCTTGGGCAATTCCTTCAGGGCATCGAGCTTGATGTTGAAGTTCTGCTTCAGCAGTTCGGCCAGCGTGATGTTCAGTATGATGTCTTCGTCGCGCTTGCGGATGACGTAGTTGTTGCCGGCACGCCGGATGATGTCGACGGGCAGCAGCAGGATAGGGGCGAAGCGGGGCTGCTCGCTCTTCGTCGTCTCATACCACTTCAGCATTCCCAAGGTCAGGAACAGGCTGTTGGCACCGTTCTCCTCGATTGACGTGCGGGCGGTACGGTAGATGTACTTCAGCGCATCCTGCAACTCCTTCTCGGTGGAGTAAGACACGATCTTGTTCTCGCCTATCAGTTCTGTCACCAGCCCCTGGTGCTGGCTGGCTTGATGCTGCGAGTCGTACATACCGTGCTGGCTCGGCTCGATCTTCGTGCCGGGACAGGGTGTCACCTGAAAGTCCTCACCGTTCTGCAAATGATCCTCCAAACGGTCGATACCAAACGAAATGAAAGGTACAACGCGCTTTCCTAACCGTGTGTTAAGCAGGTTGTTACGTAGCGAGAAGTCGAGCAGCTTGCGCTCCCATAGCTGCTGCTTGGTCATCGTTACGTTCGTGTCGTCAAGGCGCAGGTCGTAGTGCTTCAGGCTGCTGACGTGCTCGGTAGCCGTCTCGTGCTCCACGCCTTGGCTCTCGAAGGTCCAGGCCCCGTCTTTCTGCACGCGCTGGGCCAGAGGGCGGATGTTGCCTAAGCGACAGCGGTGAACGTCGATGAAGTGTATGAAGCTGCGCTCGTCGCGCAACTTGCGCGAGGCTGTTTCTACGGCATCGTCGAATGGGACGGCAGCCGACGACGTGATGGCCGTCGTCTCGACAAGCACCACATTGTTGTTGCCGTCGGCCATCTCCTTCAGCAGGTAGGCCGGGTCGTCGCAGACCATCTGTGGATGGACCGTCGGAGTAAGCCATGCGCCCACCAAGGCGTGGCCGTTGAGCATGACGATGAGTGGGTTGATGCCGATTTTCTCCAAGCAAGAAGCCATCAGCAGCGTCATGTCGATACAGGTGCCAAGCTTCTCGCGCAGCACCTGGTCGGCCAGTCGGATGCGCTGGCCGTATTTCTCGAAGCTGGCCGGAGGAGCGGCGTAGACAATGCCCTCGCGGCGCAGTGCCTCATAAAGGGCTGCCACCTGCTGGCGCACACGGTTGCGGTTCTGCGTCTGATACTCGTCTAATGCCGACGAGCCCGTCAGTCGCTCCAGTTCCTGACCGGCTCTGACCAGTATGGGCGACAGGGCCGGATGGTTGGGCACGACGAAGGCGGCTATCAGTTCGGGCATGATAGACGTGCCGCACCATTGGTCGTAGGCCAGCAGCGTGATGGGGTAGTCCTGCTGCATGAGCAGCCCCTCGGCATCCTCTATCGTCAGGCTGAACGTTGTCTCTACGGCTTCCGTCGTCTCGCTCAGAATGTTTAGGTCGGGGCTGATGTCAACGGTGGTCAGCTGTATGGAGCTGCCGTGCGCCAGGCGGTCAATATGGCTCGTACTGGTCTTGACGTATTTACCCGCGATTGTCACCGTCAGGTGTTGCCAGTCGCGCTCGTCCTTGTTCTCAACGACAAACCGGCTGCAGCACTTCACGCCGCAAGCCAGTATAGAATAGTTTACACACGGCAGATAGTCAAATAGCAGATTTACTTTGTTCTCCATCTTCGTCACCTCTTTAATGCAATTCCGCTACAAAGATACAGATTATTTCCTAAACGGCAACACAAATGAGCGAAAAAAATAACAGGAAGGAAACCGCGACGGTTTCCTTCCTGCCTGATTTATGTCGGTATTGCGGATTACTTACCGTTCAGGGCAAGGCTGACTTCAACAGCGATGCTGACCGTAGCACCCACCATCGGGTTGTTGCCGATGCCGAGGAAGCCCATCATCTCAACGTGAGCAGGCACGGAGCTGGAACCGGCGAACTGAGCGTCGCTGTGCATACGGCCCAGCGTGTCGGTCATACCGTAGCTGGCAGGACCGGCGGCCATGTTGTCCGGGTGAAGCGTGCGGCCTGTACCACCGCCAGATGCTACTGAGAAGTAAGGCTTGCCGGCGAGCACGCGCTCCTTCTTGTAGGTGCCGGCAACGGGGTGCTGGAAGCGGGTGGGGTTGGTGGAGTTACCAGTGATTGACACATCGACGTTCTCCTTCCACAGGATGGCCACGCCCTCGCGGACGTCGTCGGCACCGTAGCACTTTACCTTGGCGCGCGGACCGTCGCTATAGGGAGTCTCCTTCACCACCTTCACCTCACCGGTGTAGTAGTCGAACTGAGTCTGTACGTAGGTGAAGCCGTTGATGCGGCTGATAATCATGGCGGCATCCTTGCCCAGACCGTTCAGGATGACGCGCAGGGGCTTCTGGCGCACCTTGTTGGCCTTCTCGGCAATCTTGATGGCACCCTCGGCGGCTGCGAACGACTCGTGGCCGGCGAGGAAGGCGAAGCACTCCGTCTCCTCGCGAAGCAGACGGGCAGCCAGGTTGCCGTGACCAAGACCCACCTTGCGGTCGTCGGCTACCGAGCCGGGAATGCAGAACGACTGCAGACCGATACCGATGGCCTCGGCAGCGTCGGCGGCATTCTTCACGCCCTTCTTGATAGCGATGGCAGCCCCGCAGACGTAGGCCCACTTAGCATTCTCGAAGCAGATGCGCTGAGTGTCCTCGCACATCTGGTAGGGGTCAACGCCAGCCTTCTCGCAAATCTCGTTGGCCTCTTCGATGCTGCTGATTCCGTTCTCTTTCAGAGCGGCCAGTACCTGGTTGATACGACGCTCGTAGCTCTCGAATGAAACTTTTCTGATCATTGTTCGTGTCCTCCTTTATTCTTTACGTGGGTCAATAGCTTTAACAATTCCCTGCTCAGCAGTGGTGCGGCCGTAGCTGCCGGTGAACTTCTTCACAGCCTCGTTGGCGTCCATGCCGTCCTTGATGGCCTCCATCATCTTGCCCAGGTGTACGTACTCGTAGCCGCAGACCTGATTGTCCTTGTCGAGGAAGAGCTTGGTGATGTAACCCTCGGTAAGTTCCAGATAGCGTGTGCCCTTGGCAACGGTGCCGTAGAGCGTACCAGTCTGTGAGCGCAGGCCCTTGCCCAGATCCTCAAGACCGGCACCGATAACCAGACCGCCCTCCGAGAAGGCGCTCTGCGTGCGACCGTAGACAATCTGGAGGAACAGCTCGCGCATGGCCGTGTTGATGGCATCGCAGACGAGGTCGGTGTTCAGAGCCTCAAGAATGGTCTTGCCCGGCAGAATCTCGCTGGCCATGGCAGCTGAGTGGGTCATGCCCGTGCAGCCGATGGTCTCGATGAGTGCCTCCTGGATGATGCCGTCCTTGACGTTGAGCGACAGCTTGCAGGCTCCCTGCTGAGGGGCGCACCAGCCAATGCCGTGAGTGTAACCAGAGATATCCTTGATCTCCTTTGCCTGAATCCATTTGCCCTCTTCAGGAATGGGGGCGGGTCCATGGTTGGGACCTTTTGCAACAACGCACATGTTGTTGACTTCGTTAGAATACTGCATATAAATTACGTAAAATTAGATAATTGCTCTTAACTTCTTATATATAGCCAACTCTACCAGGGCTGGTATCTGGGCGGTCGTGTTTTGAACACGCCCTGAAAGATCGCTGCAAAGTTACACAAAAATACCTAAAACATAGTATTTTGATTGCCTACTTTAACCTTATTTTATATTTGTACAACTTGGAGTGACATCACATGTTCATGCCGCCATCGACCTGGATGACTTGTCCGCTGACGTAGCTCGACATATCGCTGGCCAGGAACACGGCACAAGAGGAGATGTCGTCGACTGTGCCACCACGACGAAGTGGAATTTTCTGCTTCCATTGCTCGCGAACCTCGTCAGGCAGCTGGGCGGTCATTGCGGTCTCGATGAATCCCGGGGCAATGGCGTTGGCACGGATGCCCTTGGGGCCCATTTCTTGAGCGATACTCTTTGCCAGCGCAATGAGGCCAGCCTTTGAGGCAGCGTAGTTGGCCTGTCCGGCGTTGCCGTGAACGCCTACGACTGAGGCCATGTTGATGATTGAGCCGCCGCGTTGGCGCATCATGATGGGCATACAGGCATGAATGAAGTTGAAAGCCGACTTCAGGTTGATGGCAATCACGCGGTCCCATTGCTGTTCGGTCATGCGGAGCATCAGGCCGTCCTGCGTGATGCCGGCGTTGTTCACGAGAATGTCTATTGAACCAAACTCTTCCTTTATTGCCTTGACTACTTCCTCGGTCTGAGCAAAGTCGGAGGCATCCGACGCATAACTCTTGGCTTTGACGCCCTTGGCGGCAATTTCCTGTTCTGTCTCTTCGTTCACTGCGAGGTCGGTGAAAGCAATGTTGGCGCCTTCCTCGGCAAATTTCAGCGCGATAGCTTTACCGATACCGCGTGCGGCACCCGTGATGAGTGCTGTCTTTCCTTCTAATAATCCCATGTTTGTAAATGTAATAATATGATTACTTTTTGTTCAGCTTACCCAACGCACCGTAGACTACTTTTGCAACCTGGGGCCTTGTGGCCTCCTCGGTCATTCCGTGGGCTATACGGCCGTAAATGTAAGGTACTTCAAGACCTTTGATACAATAGTGGGTGATGTCGGCTACAAGGTCGACATTGTCGATGTCGAACTCGCCGTCGGCCTTCCCTTCGGCATAAACCTTGCGGAAAAGCTCAATTTCTGCATCGTCGAAGTTCTTGCGTACTCTCTCTACCATCCAGATGTTGCGGAAGAACTCGGCACGCAGGTTACCGTTGCGCACCACCGTTTCGCGGATCATGCTTAGGTGGGTGTAGATGAGTTCGATGACCTTTTCCTGTGGACGAATCCGCTTGGCGGCCACCTCGTCAAGCTTGTCGCTGAGACGTTCAAGCTCGCACTCGATGACTGCATAATAGATTTCGTCCTTTGATTTGAAGTAGGTATAGAGCGTACGCCGACCCTTGCCCGATGTAGTTGCTATATCGTTCATCGTCGTATTCTCTAAGCCCTTCTTGGCAAAGAGCTGGCGCGCTACGTCAACCAGCAATTGTCGTGTCTTGGATACTGACATATTTATTGCACATTACTTGTATCGTGTGCAAAATTACCCCTTTTATTTGAAATAGCCAAAAAAATCATGCAAAAATTTGCAAGGTTCGTAAAAAATGCGTAACTTTGCACCCGCAAATGAGGGGATGACCCCAATTTTGAAGCTAAATATCGCGGAGTGGAGCAGTTGGTAGCTCGCCAGGCTCATAACCTGGAGGTCGCATGTTCGAATCCTGCCTCCGCAACTGCGACTGGGTAACAAGCTAGCAAGTTGCCCAGTCTTTCGTTTCCAAGTGGGACGAAATCGTGAATTTTGCATCAAGAACCTCGTGCAGTTTCTGGACGAAACAGAAACACACCTTATTTATAAATATGAGTTCGACCGGCAACTGTGTGTTGAGTTCCTGGACTACCTCTATTTCGACAAGGACGTGTCAGCGGTCACCCGCAACGGCTACCGCACTTGGCTCTCCACCTTTGCCTCGTGGCTGACAGACAAGGACTACATCAGCAAAGACTGCAACCCAGTGGCCGACATCAAGCAGATGCGCGAGGAGGAAAAGAAGCGGGAGCCGCTGACTAAGGCAGCACTGGCCGCCATGAGGGAGCATCTAACGTCCCAGAATCCGCATTTCCTACTTGCCTGCTACATCGAATACTATGTGAATATTCGCCCAAACGAAATGCGGTATCTCAAAATCGGGTACATCGACATTCAGAACAGCATCGTCACACTGCCCGGAAAGTTCGCCAAGAACCGCAAGCGTCAGGAGGTGACGGTGCCCACGAAGGTGCTGAAGCTGATGATAGACCTCGGTATCTTCAATTCGCCTTCTCAGTATTACATCTTCGGTCCTGACCTGAGGCCATCGACGGAACAGGTGGCCGTGAACCGGTTCCGGCAGGAGTGGGCGAAGGTGCGTAAGGCCTTGGGATGGCCTGACAGCTACCAGTTCTATTCGCTGAAGGACACCGGCATCAGCGAGAACATTGACAAATACGGACTGCTGACAGCCCGTGATCAGGCTCGCCATGCCGATGCCAACCGCTATGCGAAGTTAAAGCATACGGCCCACGTCGAGCTACGATTTTAATTCAACCAACAGGTAATTGCTATGTTTTTAACTAATTTTTACGCCCATTGATGCTATTTATTTGTCCTAAATTGTAATATTTATGATTTTTATTATTAAATTTGCACCCGAATAAATAATCATTTCCTAAATACAAGAGACTATTATTTTTTTAAGTATGAAGAAACTATTATTACTTGCCCTGCTGATAGCGGCGCAAGGAGTTTGGGCACAGACCAACTTCGGCAATTTGCCGGAGTCTGTGAATGCCAGCGACGCGACCATCACGAAGATGGGACACCTGACCATGACCATGGGAAAGGAAGTGGTGGT
>CAJOLE010000038.1 GCA_905235325.1 uncultured Prevotella sp.
CCTCGGGGGATAAGAGGGGGGTTTCTATGACATGAATTATTATAGCGATCATCCTGAGATCGGGTTCTACTTGAACCATCCCCTTATGGCTCGTATCGTCGAGCTGAAAGAAAAGGGTTTCGCTGATGCGAAAGAATATGACTACGCCCCCGTCGACCTGGGCGATGCCATCGAGAACTACAAGCAGATTCTCGACATCAATGGCGACGTGGCTGCCAATATCATTGCGCCCAACTCAGAGAGCGTCGACCTGGAAGGGCCGCACCTTGAGAACGGACGCATGATCTATGCCTCGAAGACCTTCGAGAACCTTGATGCCACCCGCAAGGCCGGGCTGCATGGCGTATCGATGCCCCGCCGCTACGGCGGCCTGAACCTGCCCAACATCGTCTTCTCGATGCTGAGCGAGGTCATCTCTGCCGCTGATGCCGGTTTCCAGAACATCTGGTCGTTGCAGTCGTGTATCGACATGAGTTCGGCTCTGAGGAGCAGCGCCAGAAGTACATTCCCCGCATATGTGCCGGTGAGTCGATGTCGATGGACCTGACGGAGCCTGATGCCGGCTCCGACCTGCAGCGCGTGATGCTGAAGGCTACACAGGATGCTGACGGCACATGGCGCCTGAACGGCGTGAAGCGCTTCATCACCAACGGCGACTCTGACATCCACCTCGTGCTGGCCCGCTCGGAGGAAGGCACGAAGGACGGCCGCGGCCTGTCGATGTTTATCTATGACAAGCGCGACGGCGGCGTGAACGTGCGCCACATTGAGCATAAGCTCGGCATCCACGGCTCACCCACCTGTGAGCTGACCTATAAGAATGCGAAGGCAGAACTCTGCGGAAGCACCCGTCTGGGTCTGATCAAGTATGTGATGGCCCTGATGAACGGTGCCCGCCTCGGCATTGCCGCACAGTCGGTAGGCGTCGAGCAGGAGGCTTACAACGAGGGTCTGGCCTACGCCAAGGAGCGCGCCCAGTTTGGACAGAAAATCATCAACTTCCCCGGTGTCTACGATATGCTGAGCCGCATGAAGGCAAAACTCGATGCCGGTCGCTCGCTGCTCTACGAGACAGCCGCCTACGTCGACATCTACAAGTGTTTGGACGACATCTCACGCGAGCGTGCCCTGACTCCCGAGGAGAAGCAGGAGCTGAAGAAATATCAGCGACTGGCCGATGCCTTCACGCCGCTGGCCAAGGGTATGAACTCAGAGTATGCCAACCAGAATGCCTACGATGCCATCTCGATCCACGGCGGTTCGGGCTTCATCATGGAATATAAGAGCCAGCGCCTCTACCGCGACGCCCGCATCTTCTCCATCTACGAGGGAACCACCCAGCTGCAGGTCGTTGCCGCCATCCGCTACATCACCAACGGCACGATGCTCAACAACCTGAAGGAGATGTATGAGGCACTGGAGGTTAGCGAGAATCTGCAGAGACTGAAGAACCGCATTGGTGTACTGATTGGTGCTTACGAGGAGACTCTCAATTATGTGAAGGCCCTGGAGAACCAGGAAGCTCAAGACTTCTTGGCCCGTCGCCTCTACGATATGACCGCCGAACTCGTCATGTCACTCCTCATCCTCCGCGATGCCACCGCTGCCCCTGAACTCTTCGAGAAGAGCGCCCATGTCTATGTGCGCATGACCGAAGAGGACGTCGCAGGCAAGTCGACCTACATCAGAATGTTCAAGGCAGAAGCCCTCGACAGTTTCCGTGCCCAGTAATGGAACAGACAGAACGCATCAAACAGATGGAACTGCGCCTCGACCGCGCGTCGAGTGCCGTCATGGAGCTTTCGGCAGCCCTCGAGAAGTACAACGAGGCGCAGGACGACATCACCAAGTTGGATGCCTACTATACCAGCGACGAATGGAAGCAGGACTTCGCCGCCGACGAGGCCGGCGAACTGCCTCCCTCGTTGCGGCGCGGCGTGCTGTCAGAGGACGCTATCTGGAACGTTCTCTCTGACAATCGCGAAATGGCTGTCCGGCTGCTTGAAGCCGTTACGGCTATTCTGAGAAAGTAGCCTGCAGCACCTGTTCGACAACCTGCGGAAAGTGAGCCATCTCAAGCTGATGCTCTTTCTCGGCAATGTCGTCGGCGGTATCGTCAGGACTGAGGGCGCAGCGATACTGAGCAATAATCTCACCGCCATCGCAGACGGGCGTGACCCAATGAACGGTCATGCCCGTCTCTGTTTCTCCGACAGCCTTGACGGCCTCGTGGACGTGGTGCCCCCACATGCCCTTGCCGCCGAACTTAGGCAGCAGAGCCGGGTGCAGGTTGATGATGCGGCGCGGGAAAGCATCGATCAGGAAGTCGGGTATCAATGGCAGGAAGCCCGCCAGCACGATGAAGTCAACGGCGTGCTCACGGAGCAATGGCAGCATGACCTGCGGGTCGTTCAGCTGAGCCTTCGGCGTGACAGCCGTAGGTACGCCAAGGCGCGCAGCACGCTCCAAGGCAAAGGCATCGGCCTTGTTGCTGACAACGAGAGCGCA
The DNA here is from genome assembly GCA_905235325.1 of uncultured Prevotella sp. GTDB lineage: Bacteria > Bacteroidota > Bacteroidia > Bacteroidales > Bacteroidaceae > Prevotella. The sequence goes on from CAJOLE010000038.1 coordinate 2,509, forward strand.
GCTGACGCGCTCGCTACCGTCGAAGTAACGGATGAGGTTCTCACAGTTCGTGCCGCTTCCCGACACGAAGATGGCTATATTTACTTTCTTCATATTCTTCTATTTGTTCAATACATATTCTAACACTTTCTCCTCCAGACGGAAGGGGCGCAGCTGGTCGAGTCCCAGATAGCTGACAGCATCGGGGAAGAGGACCTGCTCGGGAACGAGGCCGATAATCTCGGTGCCGGTGACGCGGGTGCCGTGAAGCAGAGCCACACGGCTCACCTCGTCGAAGGTCTGACGCAGCGACGTGACACGGAAGTTGGTCAGGTTGCAGCTGACCTGTGCAAAGCCGTACTCAGGGATGTACCAGCCGATGGCCTTGACGCACTTCAGCGTGCCGGGACGGCCTTGATAGCCGCGCTCGCGGACCTGCCGGGCAATGGCGGTGGCAGTCTCCACGGACGTGGTGACGAGGTTGAAGTTGACGGCGACGAGGAAGTCGCGGGCACCGACAACGGAGCAACCACTCCTCGCATGACGGGAAACGCCTGACGGCATCAGGTCGGGACGGCGGGCGGGGTCGGCCAGTTTCTCGGCAACGGCCTCATACTCGCCGGCACGACAGACGGCAAGGTTGCGGAACTCAGGACGCAGGGCGGCGGCTTCGTAGAGGTAGACGGGGATGCCCAACTCGTCGGCCATGCGGCGGCCCAACAGTCGGGCCATCTGTGCGCACTCGTCGAGGGAGATACCGCTGACGGGCACAAAAGGCAGCACGTCGGTAGCCCCGATGCGGGGGTGGGTGCCGTGGTGGCGACTCATGTCAATCAGTTCGCCGGCCGCCTTTGCGCCCCGGAAGGCAGCCTCGCTGACGGCCTCCGGTTCGCCTGCAAAGGTGATGACCGTGCGGTTGGCATCGGCTCCCGGGTCAACATTCAGCACCTTGACACCGCCGACGCTGCCAATGGCATCGGCAATCTGGTTGATGACGGTCTTGTCGCGGCCCTCGCTGAAGTTGGGCACGCACTCCATGATTCTATTCATTGCGGCAGTTGTTCTAAAAGTATTTCAATGAGTCGTGGCACGCCATACTGGTCGATGTCATGTTCGGGAATCCAGATGTAACCGTCGGGCAGCGGCGGGCGCTCGACGGTCTCCCAGAAGTAGAAGTCAGCGTAGATGACGCGGTGGGTAAGGACGTGCTTCTGGTTACGGCGCAATAATATTGCGCCAGACGGGACATCACTGGTGAGCAGCGGCTCGTAGAGACCCTGCCAGATGTCGCCGGCGGGGCGGCGGCGGATGGCGGTATAGCCGTTGCAGCGCATATATATATAAATAAGGTGGCGCTCCTTGACCTTTGTAGTCTTGAGCTTGACGGGGAGCTGCCCTACCCTGCCCTCGCGCAGGGCGGTGCAGGTCACTGCTAATGGGCATTGCGGGCAACGTGGGGCGGAGGGGGTACACCAAGTGGCGCCGAAGTCCATGATGGCCTGGTTGTAGGCAGCGGCGGCGCCGCTGCACAGCGAACCTTCGGGGAGGAGGGACTGGGCCAAGGCGGAGAACTCCTTCTTGCCCTCGGTGGTGTTGATAGGTGTGGCGATGCCGTAGTGGCGGCTGAGGACGCGGTAGACATTTCCGTCGACGACGGCGGCAGGCAGTCCGAAGGCGAAGGAGCCGACGGCGGCAGCGGTGTAGTCGCCGATGCCCTTCAGGGCGCGCAGCCCCTCTACCGTGGTGGGGAAGCCTCCCCGCGCCACAATCTGTCGGGCGGCGGCGTGCAGGTTGCGGGCGCGGCTGTAATAGCCCAGCCCCTGCCACTCGCGCAGCACCTCATCCTCGGTGGCGGCGGCAAGGTCGGCTACCGTCGGCCAGCGTCGCATGAAGCGCTCCCAGTATTCCCAGCCCTGACGGACCTGCGTCTGCTGCAGGATAATCTCTGACAGCCAGATGGCGTATGGGTCGCGGGTCTGCCGCCAGGGCAGGTCGCGGCCGTTCGCGCGGAACCATTCTATCAGCGTCAGGGCGAAGTCGTTCATCTTTCCTTATTGATTACCGGCACATGGCCTCGCAGAGGCTGTCCTGCAGATTACGGCCGTCTGACATCTGCCTGACGCCCTGGTTGATGATGCTGAAGGCCAACTGGTGACCCTCGGCCGACGTGCAATAGCCCGCCAGACTGGAGATGCCCGACACCGACCCCGTCTTGGCGTGGACGTTGTCGACGGCGTGGCCATTCTGCATACGACTCTTCAGCGTACCGTCGAGCCCGGCAATGGGCAGGGCATCGTAGAGCGTTAAGTACACCGACTCGTGCTGCCAGGCATAGCGGAGGAAGGCCACTTCAAGCTCGGCCGACACGTAGTTGTAGAGCGACAGCCCGGAGCCGTCGGCCACGCGGTAGTCGCCCGGCTGGAGACCAGCGCGCTGAATGGCCTGGCGCACTTGCGAGGCGGCCAGCTTCGCCGTGGCCGTCTTGTTATTGGTGAGCGTGGCCAACTGGTAGAACAGCGACTCTGCGTAGAGGTTGTCGCTCTCCTTCAACATATCCACCAGCACCTGACCGACGGTGTGGCTGCGGGTGCCGACGAGTCGGCGGGTAGCCCGGGGCTGGTTTGCTGCTGCACCCTGTGCGCTGACGGTTATGCCGCCGCGCTTCAGCTCGGCGGTAAACTGTTCGACAAACGTATCCTTACGGTCGCAGAGCAGCGGTGACAGCACGGGATTGTCGTCGTCCCAGCACCAGCCCTCGCCCAGCCGGTCGGCATCCTTGAACGATGTGTCGGCCACGATGCGCCCCTGGACGGCATCGATGCCCGACTGTCGCAGAAGGTTGACGAAAGCCTGCATATCGGTGCGGTCGAACATCGGGTCCATACCGCCCACACAGATGACGTTGCCAATAAGCGTGCGCCCCGCAATACGTCCGGTGATATAGAGCGACGTGCGCAGCTGATAGTCGGCTCCCAGCCTGTCGAGGGCGGTGATGGCCGTCAGCAGTTTCATCGTCGATGCCGGGCGCAGCCGCTGCCGGTGGCCGTAGGTATATACCGTCGAGTCGGCGGTCAGGTCGTAGACCATCAGTCCCAACTGGGTTGTTTCGAGCAGGGGCGTTGTCAGAATTGAGTCAATCCGTGCCTTGAGGCGCACAGTCCAAGGCCGTGTGTCGGTAACGAGCGAATCGGCCACGATATGCTCCGACTGCGCCGCAGCCTTTGCCGTACACAGGTAAAAAGAGAGTACTATTAACAAAAATTTCTTCATTTCGACTGCAAAGATACAAAAATTTATTATCTTTGCAGCGTCTAACCAGTATTTTATGGTCTACAAATACGATTTTCTCATCATAGGTGCCGGCGTGGCCGGTATGAGCTACGCCCTGAAGGTAGCCCGGGCTAAGAAGGGCAGTGTGTGTATGATCTGCAAGACATCGCTCGACGAGGCCAACACCTCGTTCGCCCAGGGCGGCGTTGCCAGCGTGACGAACTTAGCCGTCGACAACTTCGACAAGCACATTGAGGACACGATGATTGCCGGCGACTACATCTCAGACCGCGCAGCCGTCGAGCAGGTGGTGCGCCAGGCACCGTCGCAGATTCAGGAACTGGTGAACTGGGGCGTCAACTTCGACCGCAAGGACGACGGCACGTTCGACCTGCACCGCGAGGGCGGCCATTCTGAGTTCCGCATCCTGCATCACGCCGACGACACCGGCGCCGAGATTCAGCGCGGACTGATGGAGGCCGTGCGCAGCAACCCCGGCATCACCGTCAAGGAGAACCACTTCGCCGTGGAAATCATCACGCAGCACCACCTCGGCGTGAGGGTGACCAGACGCTCACCCCACATCCAGTGCTACGGTGCCTACGTGCTGAACCCCGACACCGGGAAGGTAGACACCTACCTCTCGAAGATGACCGTGATGTGTACCGGCGGCTGCGGCGCCGTCTACCAGACCACGTCGAACCCCATCATCGCTACCGGCGACGGCATCGCCATGGTCTACCGCGCCAAGGGCACGGTGGCCGACATGGAGTTCGTGCAGTTCCACCCCACGGTGCTCCACAACCCCAAGGAGACCCACCCCGCCTACCTCATCACCGAGGCCATGCGTGGCTACGGCGGCATACTGAAGCTGCCCAACGGCGAGACGTTCATGGAGAAGTACGACGAGCGTCTCTCCTTAGCACCGCGCGACATCGTTGCCCGCGCCATCGACAAGGAGATGAAGATTCACGGCATCGACCACGTCTGTCTCGACGTGACACACAAGCCCGCCGACGAGACGCGCCACCACTTCCCGAACATCTACCAGAAGTGCCTGTCGATAGGCATCGACATCACCCAGGACTACATTCCCGTCAGGCCCGCCGCCCACTATATGTGCGGCGGCATCAAGGTCGACCTCAACGGACAGTCCTCCATCGAGCGCCTCTACGCCCTCGGCGAGTGCTCGTGTACGGGGCTTCACGGCGGCAACCGCCTGGCCTCCAACTCGCTCATCGAGGCCGTGGTCTATGCCGACGCCGCCGCCCGCGATTCGCTGCAGCACGTCGACCTGTACGACTTCAACGAGCGCGTGCCGGAGTGGAACGACGAGGGCACGATGACCAACGAGGAGAAGGTGCTCATCACGCAGTCAGTGCGCGAGGTCAACCAGATTATGGCCAACTACGTGGGCATCGTTCGCAGCGACCTGCGCCTGCACCGTGCCTGGGACCGTCTCGACATGCTCTACGAAGAGACCGAGCGTCTCTTCAAGCGCGTGAAGGCATCGAAGGACATCTGCGAACTGCGCAACATGATCAACGTGGGCTACCTCATCACCCGCTGGGCCTTAGAGCGCAAGGAGTGCCGCGGACTGCACTTCACCACCGACTACCCGCTGCACGCCTACGACAAATAAAAAAACGGGCCATCAGCCCGAGCCCGAATACCCTTTTCCATTCTTGGTGCTACCCGGCGGGTAGAGAGCCTGAACCCGGCGGGTAGAGACGCTCTACCTGCCGGGTAAATTTTTACCGCGTCAGCGAGAACTTCAGCGACAGGCCGAAGTCGCGGGTGGTCGTCGGGTACGAGCTGGCCGAGAGCAGCGGCGTGTTGGTCTGGCGGTCGTAGTAGAAGGTCAGTGTGAGCAGGCGGCTCAGGGTGTAGTCGGCTGCGAACGAGAGCTTCAGGGCCGTGTTGCCGCTGCTGGCCGTTGAGACACCGGCGGCGATGTCGCGGGTGATGGCCGCCTGGGAGCGCAGCGAGAAGTCGGCGCGCATATTCAGGTCGTGGTTCACGCCCTTGGAGTTAGAGCGGTTAGATTGGTTAGATTTACTTGAATCATTAGACTTGTCGTTCGACTGGGTGCCCTTGCGGTTCTGCGCCTTCTTGATCTTGCGACTACCCTTGGCCCCGAAGAGGTTCAGCTTGAAGTCGCTGATCTTATAGCCGAGACCGATGACCCAGTCGTTGGAGCGCTGCTCGTTCAGCTGCACACTGGTCATCGAGAGGTTCAGCACGCGGGTGGTGCGGTACTCCAGCTTCACGGTCATGTTATTCTGCAGCGTCACGTCCATGCCGAGCAGGGGCGAGAAAGCCTCGTTGATGCTGACGGTCGAGATGTTATACATCGAGGAAGCCGAGAGCGAGCCGTCGGCACCGCTGACGAAGCCGAGGTCGCCCATATACTCGAGCCACGACGAGTAGCTGGCATACGAGCCGATGGCGAACACCGACTTATAGCCGTGGTTGATGTTGACGCTCTTGAAGCGCTCGGCCAGCCAGGGAATCTTCGACAGGCCGCTGTAGCGCACGGTCCAGTTGGGCAGCATACGCGAGAGCGAGGGGAAGAGGTCGAGCGAGCCGCCCGAGCCGCTGGTGTAGGCTGCGAGGAAGGCGGGCACCAGCACGTCGGCAGAATACTGGCCGACCGGCCCCACCGACTCAGGCACGCCGGCATACTGTGCCTGCACGCGGGCCTGGTATTCAGGAATGAGTCGGCAGAACTTGTCGAAGGTCTTCGACGAGTATCCCGAGGTGGCATCGCCAGTCCTCTCGAAGGCCGACCCGATAGAGATGGTAGTCATGTTAAACGTACCACTGCGCGTGGTGGGCGACCCCTCATACATATACTGTACGCTCTGTGCGCGGGTCATCGTGCGCGAGGCATTGAGGTCGATCTTCAGGTCGCGGATCGGCTCTACGGTGGCGCGCAGCTGCAGGTCCTCGTTGGTTGACGACGTGAAGGGCGTGGCCACGGACTCGCTCATCAGCCATCCGTTGCGGGCAGCCTTGTCGAGATAGCCGTCGCCGGCAAAGCCGAAGGCGAAGTCGAGTCCCGGCGCGAGCACGCTGCCTGTGTTCTGTCCGAAGGCATCGCCCACGTTGGGCATGAATCCCGGCAGCGTCATCGAGCGCTGGTTGCGGTAGCTGATGTTCACCGTTCGCACCATCATCAGCAGTCGGCTCACCTGCTGGGCAGGCTCATACCACCACTGTTTGTCGAGCGGCTCCTTGGGCAGCACGCTGAGCTTGAGGCTGAGCGACGAGTCCTTGTCGGTGGAATCCTTGGCGCGCAGCTTGGCGGCCAGGTCCTTCGGCAGACGGACGGTGATGTTGTTGTCGTCCTTCACCTTCCACTTCAGTTTCACCTGCTTACCGTCAGACCCTTTGGCCGAGATGAGCAGTCGCTTCGACTTCTTGCCGTGCTGGACGGCGAGGGTGGTGTCGGGGGTCAGGGTGATTTCCTTCTGGAAGGTGTTCTTGTTCTTGGGCAGGGACTTTTCTTCCTTGGCGTCGTCCTTTTGGGCATTTTGGGCATTCTGGGCATTCTGGGCGTTTTGGGCTGACTGGGGAGATTGGGGGGTCTGCGTCTTTGAGGTCTTCTGGGTCTTCTTCTCAGTCTTCTTGGCGGGGGCTTTCTTGAAGCGGTCGTTCACCTTCTTGAGGAAGGGCGAGTGGTTGTAGAGAGTTTCAAGGTTCAGGGCTCCGTTCAGGTTCACGTTGCGGTTCGACGTGATGATGTTGCCGAGCGAGCGGCCGTCGTCCATCTCGGTACCGCGCGTCCAGGTGTAGGTAGAGTTGAAGGAAGCGTCGCTGTTCACCCAGTCGAAAATGGGCAGCTTGTTCAGCGGCAGCTGGTAGGAGGCCGTGAACGTCTGGTTGTAGTCGAGTGGCTGTCCCCAGTGCAGGATGCTCTGCTTGACGGAGTCCTTCCAGGCCGTGTATCGCTCGGGGTAGAGGTCCTTGTTGATGGGCGTGTAAGGTTCCTCAATCTGTGCGCGGGTGGCCGACTGGAAGTTCATGTGCAGGTTCTTCGTCAGGTCCCAGCGTAGCTGGAAGTCGCGGTTCCAGAGGAACTGCTCATTGAACGTCAGCGGCAGGTTGGGGTTCTCGGTGTTCTCGAGGTCGCGCTCCTGCAGTTCGCTGTAGTCGCGTGTCAGCTCGCTGTTGAAGGCGATGGTCTGCGGCAGGTAGTTCAGTCCGAGGGCTTTTGGGAAGTTGAGCCATTTCGACTTGCCCTTCAGCTTCTTGAAAGGCTCCCACGTCTTGTAGACGGGCGAGTAGTTGTACGACAGTCCGCCGCGCCAGTGGTCTTCGTTCTCATAGATGGTAGTCTCGCCAGTGGTGTGGTTATGGCTGTGGCTGTATGAGAACGAGAAGTTGGCGGGGTCGTAGGGCATGGGGTGCCGCTTGTTCTTGATGCCCACGCGGACGTTGGAGAGCGAGAAGTTGCGCGACAGACGCTTGCTGACGGAAATCGACTCCACGGAGTCGCGCTCACGGGGAGTCATCGCGTCGAGAGCCTCCTCCAGTTCCATGTCGGTGTCGAGGGGGTTGTACTTCGGCCTCACCTCGTCCTTGGTCACGCTGTAGTATAAGGGCATGTTCACCTGAGCCTTGTCGGGGAAGAACTTGCCCAGTTCGAGGTTGGCGGTCACGGAGTACGACATCTGGTTCTCGTTCGAGCGCTGCAGCACGCTCTCCTCGAGCCCGCCGAATCCGTCGGTCATGTAGCGGCCCGTCATGCTGACGCTGCCGAAGTCGGAGAGCTGGACGTTGAGGTTGCCGGACGCAGCCCATCCACCCTCGTTGTTAAACTCCCTGAGGCGCAGCTCGTTGACCCATACCTCGCCCGACTTTGCCGTGCTCGACAGGTTGCGCACGCCGATGACCATTGTCTTCACCTGTCCCAGGCTGGGGTTACCCATCACGCTCACCTTATTGTTGGGCCGCTCCTCGTCGTACTGCGAGAAGAGGTCGTTGTAGCCGATGCCGCCCTCGCTCTTGAGCTTGTTGCGTGCCTTCTTGATGCGTGTGAAGACGCTGATGTCGACGTCGAGCATATTCTCGTTGGGCCACACCTTCGAGCGGTCGCTGGCCGACAACCACGAATAGCGGCCCTCGGGGGTGAGCTTCAGCGGAATCTCGTACTCGTAGTAGTTGTTCTTGTAGTCGCTTCCCAGTCGGATGAAGACGGCCAGCTGGTCGTCCTGCAGGTTGGTGGTGTTGGGCAGCAGGTGGTTGGCGTGGACGAACATCTGCAGGCGCTTATATTGGCGCAGGTCGTAGTTCAGGTTCTTATAGACGGCCTTCGACTCGCCCTGACTCAAGTTGTGTACCGTCAGGCAGAGCGCCTGCTCATTGTTCTCGACGAGCTGTGGCTCGTTGGGGTCGGTGGCGCGGCTGATGCCCGGCGGCAGTGTGTAGGCCACGGGCTGGCGGTCGGTGTTCTCCTCAATGTTGACGGCACTCATCTCCATCGTTCCCGTCTCGGCGCCGGCGGCGGTCTGGAGGCTCTGCTTGTACTGTCGCCACTCGCCGCGCACGAGGTCGAGGCTGCCGAATCGCAGCACGATGGGCTTCTCGAAGCCAGTGAGGAACATACGCATGAAGCGGATGGAGGTGAAGTCGCTGATGGCGCCCACACGGTCGCGGCACTCAGCGAGCGGTATGCGGAACTGATACCAGCGCACGGTGATGGAGTCGCCGTTGCGCAGCTTCACGTAGCTGTCGCGGCGGTCGGTAATATAGCTATCGGTGGCGGTGCCGTTGTTGTAAGCCTGCAGCTCGTCGTCGCTGATGCGCACGCGGTACTGGAAGTAGCGCTCATACTCGTTGAGTGTGTAGTCCTGGTTGAGGTCCTCCACGTCGGGGCCGGTCTTGTAGCTCGTGTCGTAGCTCTCCGTGCGGTTTTCGGTGTCGGGTGAGTTGCCCTGCGGGTTGTTGATGCGCTTGTAGCGGTCGAGGATGCTGGTCTGCGCCTGGTCGAAGTCCGAACCGCGGAAGTAGTGGTAGTCGTCGCCGGCGGGGTCGTCGCGCCAGGCCTGGAGCAGTGAGTCGTTGTTGACGATGGTTGCCACCTGGTCGAGCCACTCCTTGTAGGCACCGTACTGGCGTTCCTCGTCGTCGTTGAGACCGTTCAGACCGACATCCTGCAGGGCGCGCGAGCCTGATGTGTTGACAAAGGCGTAAATCTGCGAGGGCTGGTCGGGTATTCTGCCCCACTGCGTCGTGCTGAACGACGTAGTGCCGTCGACGGGCATTCCGCTTTCGTAGAACTTCTTGCCGTCGCGCAGCACGTCCTCGCTGACCTCGCCGAGGTTGATGTAGAGGTCGCCCGAGTACTGGGAGGCGGTGCCGTCGCGGCGCTGGTAGATGAAGGGGTCCATCAGCCAGAACTCCACATATTCAATATTAGCCTGCTCGAAGTCGGTGGTCTCCAGCCGTCGCATCATGCCGCCCCACTTTGCCGAAGGGTTGATCAGCGAGCCGTCGGGGTTGAGCTGGGTGGTGAGGTTGTAGGGGCCGCGCTCCTGGGGGTAGTAGGCCAGGTTGAGCACGTCGAGCTTCGAGGTGGCTCCGTTGTAGTTCGACTGGTCGCGGTTGGGGTAGAGCTCCTTGATGTAGACCTCGCGCACGCGGTGGTCGGAGAGCTGCTCGAGGTCGCTCTTGATGTGGCCGGGCGTGAGGCTCGACGAGCGGTTGGTGAAGAGCTGGTCGACATAGTACCACGACAGCAGGGCGCGGCCGTAGCCGGAGCTCACCCCAGTCTTGTCGGCGACTTCGGGCATCATCGAGGGCACGCTCGAGAGCGACCACGCCTTCGGGTCCTTCACCGAGATGAGGTTCTTCGTATTCTCGAAGTCGTCAAGATAGGAGGCGTTGTCCTGCGTGCCGCTGGCCCGCCCTGCGATGAGCTGTGCGAACTCGCCCGACAGCTGTATCTGCGAGGGCTGCGTCACGTGTAGGAACGGTATCTTGTTGAGCACGTTGGTGAGCCACTGCGACTCCTTCTTCCAGTTGAGGTTCAGGCCCCAGATGGTGTTGTTCAGCGGCTCCTCGCCCATGGTCACCTTCGTGGTCAGGGCCTGCTCGGAGAGGTGCATCAGCGTACCGCCGAGGACGAAGTTCTTCGAGAAGTCGTACTCCCAGTTGATGCCGTACATAGTCTTGCGCTGCATACCGTAGTCAGTGTTCGACTCGAAGGAAGCCTTCACGTCGGTCTTGGCGTCGAGGATGCTCTGGTTGATGATCGTGACCTCGCCGGCTGAGTAGTCGACGGTGTAGTCGGAGCCTTCAATCAAGTCAACGCCGCCGGCGGTCACCTTCACCGAGCCTTGGGGCACGTTGTAGGCACCGAGCGAGATGACGTTGGCACTCGAGCCCTTGAACTGACCCGTGAGGAGGAACTTATCCTTCTCGGCCGTCTGCTTGGCAATGGTCTTCGTCGAGTCGTACAGCTGGTCGAAGACGTACCTGTCGGCGATGTCGCCCAAGCCGGCCTCCTCCATTTTCTTCCTCAGGTAGTCGCCGAAGGGTTCGGCGGCAGGCAGGAAGACGCGGCCGTTCTGCACGGTGTAGCCGCTGACGAAGTCGAACTGTCCGTTGGCGTGGGTCTTCATATTATTGTCTAAGCGGTCGCAGCCGAGCATCTTCAGCAGTGTCTGCGACTTCAGTTTCTCCTCGGGCAGGTAGGTCAGGTAGACGCCTGCCGTGTCGCTCTGGTACTTGATGTCGAGTCGGAACTTCTCCTTCTCAATGTTCGTGGCGAGGTAGTAGACGTTCTTCATCATCAGGTTCCAGTTGCCCTGTGCGGGACTGTTCGACGTGTTCTTCAGCGACTTGACGAACAGGCACTTCTTCGTGTCGGTGAGGTCGCTGGAGAACTCACCCACCTGGAACGTCCGTCCGGAGTAAGTGTACTCGAAGGCCACGGCGAGCACCTGGTCGGTCTGCAGTCCGGTCTTCAGCGTGATGTAGCCCAGAGCGTCGTTCACGGTGTATTCCGACGACGACAGCAGCCGTGCCGAAGCCAGCTTCTCGTAGTCGACGCCGCCCCTGATGCCGTCGATGCCCTCGAGGGCAGTGCTGACGGCATCGACGCTGCGGGCGGCGGAGTCTACGCGGTTCAGCAGGGTGGTATAGACATCGTTCGACATATTGCTGGGCACGGTCTCGCCGCCCCCCGTCCATCGGGGGTTCGACAGTTGCTGGCTCTCGCCCAGGTCGGTGAATGCCACGATGTTGCGGGTGTTGTTGGTATTTGAAGTCTTGTTGGTCACCCACACCTCCACGCGGTTGATCTTCACGCCGGTGGTCAGGTTGGGGAGGGTCGACATCGCCTGGTCATAGATCTGGCGGAAGTAGTGGGCCAGGAAGAAGTGTCGGTTCTCCTCGTAGTCGGCGACGTCGATCTCGAACGGTGTGGTCTGGGTGCCGCCCCTCGATGAGACGCTCTTCGTGGTCGACTTCTTCTGCGACACGACCGTCTGCATCTTCAGCTTGCCGAACTGCATGTCGGTGCGTATGCCGAAGAGGCTGCTGGCCCCCTTCACCAGCGAGTTGTTGGTGGGGAACGAGATGTTGCCTCCCTCGACCAGTTTGATGATCTCGTCCTCCTTGCCGTCGTACTTCAGCTTCAGGTTCTGCGTGTCGAAGTCGAAGGTAGCGTCGGTGTTGTAGTTGAAGTTGAAGTTCATCTTGTCGCCCACCTTCGCGTTGGCGGAGATGTTGATTTTCTCGTCGAAGTCGAAGTTGGTAGTCTTGCGGTTGCGGATGGGCAGGGAGGGGTTGTCGATGTTCTTCAGCGTGGCTCCGAGCTTCAGTTCAGCCGTTCCCTGCGTCTTGACGCGCACGCCGCCGGGGCCGAAGATTTTCTCGGCGGGTCCCAGGTCGAAGTGCATGTCGGCGAAGGAGAACTTCTCCTTGCCCTGCGTCTTGACGGCCTCGGCGTTCTTGCTTTTGAAGAAAGTCTGTCGGCTCTGTCGCTCGCTCCACTTCAGATACTCCTCAGGGGTCATGAGGACAGGGGCGTTCAGGTAGCCGTCGCCCATCTTCGAGCCGACGAAATAGAGGTTCAGCGAGTCGTTGTACTCTGCCTGCTGCTTGATGTTCTCAGGCATCCGGAGGTCGATGACCGTGGAGTCGAGGTCAGCGTTTTCCACCGGTGCCGTGCGCTTAATCTTCCATCGGGCGTGGAGCAGGGAGTCGGGGATGGTCTCATCCTCGACCTCCAGCTTGGGCTGAGCCTTGACGGCCCCCACCCCGACCCCTCCCTGTTGAGGGAGGGGAGTTTGGTTACCTTGCTGCGGCTGGTTGCGCTGTGGTTGGCTACGCTGTTGCTGTCGCCTGCGGTTGTCGTCCTGTGGCGGGGTTGCAAAGAGGGAGACGGCAATGAAGAGGAACAAAACAAGATAGAGCACACCTCCCTGTGACGTGTACTTCCTTATCACCTTATATATATTGTTCCTCTTCATGCGCTTCAATATCTCCTTCCCTCGATTGGTGCGGGTGTAGGCCCTACTTAATCTGCTTCAGTGCGAGCTTCACCACCTGCTCCACGGGCAGCTGCGGCTGCTCCTGCAGGATCTGCGTCACCACCTTGTGGGTCGGTGCGGGCGAGAAGCCGAGCATGGTCAGGGCGGCGACGGCCTCGTCGCGCACGGCATTGTTGACGGGGGCCGATATCGTGCCTCCTGCGGGAATCTCGGCAGTTATGCCCAGGTCGACGATCTTGTCACGCAGGTCGACGATGATGCGCTGTGCCGTCATCTTGCCCACGCCTTTCACGCCCTGAATGAGCTTGGCGTTGCCGGTCGAGATGGCGTTGCATAACTCGGCGACGCTCATGCCCGAGAGCATCATCCGCGCCGTGTTGGCTCCCACGCCACTCACGGTGATGAGCAGTTGGAACATCTCGCGCTCCTTCTTGTCCTTGAAGCCGTAGAGCAGGTAGGCATCCTCTCTGATGGCCTCATAGACGTAGAGTTTCACCTCTTTGCGCCCCTGAATGGCGGTGAACGTGTTCAGGGAGATGTTCAGTCCATAGCCCACTCCGGCGGCTTCCACCGTAGCGTATGCAGGCGTCAGCTCGGTGAGCTCGCCTTTGACGTATTCAATCATTCTGTTTTCCTTTTTGTATTAATACATACAGAATAACGTCGGCGGTCCCCGTTTTATTGCATTTAAGTTTTTAAGTTTTTAAGTTTTTAAGTTTTTGAGGTTTTAAGGTTTTGAGGTTTTGAGGTTTTGTAAACGGGTACGACGGGTGGCATGAAGAGGGCGTGGATGAGAGGGCGACGTGAAACATCTCGGAGAGCCGGTGGTCGATGTTGGCTCTGAGGTTGTAGCGTTGGAAGTCGGAGTTGATGACGACACCCTGCTGGTCGGTATAGTTAGCGGAGAGTAGGAACCTCGTCGTCGGTGTAGCCGCCACGGTTGCCGAAGTAGTCTTTCTCCATGCGTGCCCATTCGGTGGCATTGAGCATTTCGAGTTTCTTGGCGGGTGTGCTGACGGTGAGAGTGGTCTTGTAGCGCACGAGTGTCCGGTCGTTGTTGCCTTTCTTGGTGGTGATGATGATGACTCCATTGGCGCCGCGCGAGCCGTAGATGGCAGTTGCGGAGACATCTTGGTTGTTTTTTGGGCAGGGTGGCCTGTTATTTCGGAAAAAGTTTGTAAATTTGCAGCGGCTTTTTGGGGCATCGGACTTTACGGACGGAAGCGGACTTGGAGCCATCGAGAGCATCGGACTTTACGGACGGAAGCGGACTTGGAGCCATCGAGAGCATCGGACTTTACGGACGGAAGCGGACTTGGAGTCATTGCGAGCATCGGACTTTACGGACGGACGCGGACTCTATCGTTGGAGGGGGCATCGGACTTTACGGACGGAAGCGGACTTGGAGCCATCGAGAGCATCGGACTTTACGGACTGACGCGGACTTGGAGGTCAGAGACGGGGGCGGCGGCAATGCCGTTCTGCTTTGAGTAATCATAGTGGTTAGTGGATAGTAAAAAAATAGATAAGGACAAAGAAAATGGCTATTGACAGTGCAATATTCCGGAGGAACGAGTTGCTGTTAGGCAATGAGGCGATGGATAGGATCGCCGGGAAGCGCGTAATTATATTCGGTGTGGGCGGCGTAGGCTCTTGGTGCGCAGAGAGTCTGGTGAGGAGCGGCATACGGGAGCTGACGATCGTCGACTCGGACCGCGTGTGCATCACGAACATCAACCGCCAGCTGATGGCAACGACGAAGACCGTAGGCCAGGTGAAGGTGGAGGCCCTGAAGGAGCGGCTGCTGAGCATCAATCCCAAGGCCGAGATCACTGCGCTGCAGCAGATATTCTCGGAAGAGACGGCAGAAGGTTTCGGGCTTGACACATACGACTATATTATAGACGCCATCGACTCGCTGAAGGACAAGGCGGCCCTCATCCTGATGGCGTGCCAGACGAAGGCGAAGCTCTACTCATCGATGGGTGCTGCCCTGAAGCTGGACCCCACGCGCATACGGGTGACAGAGTTCTGGAAGGTGCAGGGCGACCCACTGGCCCGTGCGCTTCGAAAGAGGTTCAAGAGCCGGAAACAGATGCCTAAGCGTAAGTTCCAGTGCGTGTACAGCGACGAGCTGTTAGAGAACCGTGGCCAGAACTCAACCTGCGGCACCGAGCAGTGCCTGTGCCCCAAGGCAAAAAACGGGCCGGGTGCGCAGAGTCTTCTGAACCATGAGTGGTGTTCGTCGAAAGCCCAGATCAACGGCACCCTGGCTCACGTCACCGCTATCTTCGGCTTCATGCTGGCAGGACTGGTTGTGCAGGACATCGTGCACAACCCGTAAGCCGCGGATAGGCGAGGTATTAAGGTTTTTAAGTTTTTAAGGTTTTAAGTTTTAAAGAGCGTGACCAGCAGGGGTATGGTGAGCATCGACAGCAGCGTGGTGACAAACGTGACCTCGGTAATCATCGCGGTGTCGCGGCCGTACTTCAGGCAGAGTATGGTGCCGTAGGTGGCCACGGGCATGGCGATGACCAGCGTGTTGATGTTGACCACGAAGGACGAGAAGCCCAACAGCAACGTCAGGTAATAGACGGCGACAGGCAGGAGGACGAGCCTGAAGAGCGACGTCAGGTAGACGGTGCGGTTGCCGAGCATCGAGCGCAGAGGGAGCTGCGACATCGACGAGCCGATGATGAGCAGGGCCGCCGGCACGGTGATGTTGCCGAGCATGGTGAGCGGCTGGCTGACGAATGCGGGGATGCTGTCGAGCTCGAGGGCCACGATGGCCATCGTGAGGTAGGCGGCGATCATCGGCGTCGAGTAGAGCACCTTCTTCTGGAACCGCTCACTGCCCACCTCGTTGCGCCCCGTGACAAGCACCGTGCCCACGGTGAAGACGGCAAACGTGTTGACGACGTTGAGGACGGCGGCATAGAAGACGGCCTCGTGGCCGAAGATGGATGCGACGACGGGATAGCCCATAAAGCCGACGTTGCCGAACATCAGCGCGAAGCCCACGATGCCCTCGTCCTGCTTCTGCCGCGTCAGGTAGCGGGGCAAGAGGAATGCCACCGCCGTGAGCACGACGTAGGTGACGACGCTGACAGCGAGCAGGGGCAGGATATAGCGGCGGTCGGGCAGCTGGCCCGTCATCGCCGACGAGAGGATGAGAGCCGGGCACGTGATATTGATGACCAGCCGCGAGAGCCGGCGGCCGAAGTCGCCTCCGAAATACCCTAACTTGCCCGCCACGAAACCTACGACGACAAGGGCCAAGAGGGTTATCATTACAACAAACATAATCGTTACCTTTTCTACTATTAACGCAGAGAAGTGACATTTATTGCTAAATTTTTCCACCATTTTGTTACGGTTTTCCCAAAATATGTGTAATTTTGCAGGCGAAAACAGCAGGAAGGGGGAACATAGAGGAACAAATACGAACACAAACGCATAAAAAACAGTAAGGAAGTATGAAGAAAATCAGAGCAGCCGTCGTTGGTTACGGCAACATCGGAAACAGGCCTTAGAGGCAGCACCCGACTTTGAGGTGGCTGGCATCGTGCGCCGCAATGGTGCCGAGGACAAGCCCCAGGAACTGGCACAGTATGACGTCGTGAAGGACATCCGCGAACTGAAGGACGTGGACGTGGCCATCCTCGCCACCCCCACCCGCTCGTGTGAGGCGTATGCCCGGCAGATCCTGCCCCTGGGCATCAACACCGTCGACTCGTTCGACATCCACACCAGCATCCTCGACTACCGCGCAGCCCTGACGCCCATCAATAAAGAGACGAAGACGGTGAGCGTGATTGCTGCCGGATGGGATCCGGGCAGCGACTCCGTAGTGCGCACGCTGATGCAGAGCCTCGCCCCGAAGGGCTTGAGCTACACCAACTTCGGCCCTGGTATGTCGATGGGCCACTCGGTCTGCGTCCGCTCGAAGGCCGGCGTGAAGAACGCCCTCTCGATGACCATTCCCCTCGGCGAGGGTATCCACCGCCGCATGGTGTACGTCGAGCTGGAGGACGGTGCTAAGCTCGACGAGGTGACGGCTGCCATCAAGGCAGACCCCTACTTCGCTAACGACGAGACGCACGTGTTCCAGGTGGAGTCGGTGGACGACGTCCGCGACATGGGTCACGGTGTTCACCTCGTGCGCAAGGGTGTCAGCGGCAAGACGCAGAACCAGCGTCTGGAGTTCAACATGAGCATCAACAACCCGGCTCTGACCGGTCAGGTGCTGGTCAACGTGGCCCGCGCCTCGATGCGCCTGCAGCCCGGCTGCTACACGATGATTGAGATTCCCGTCATCGACATGCTGCCCGGCGAGCGCGAAGACCTGATCAAGCATCTGGTGTAAAGGAACGGGAAAGAAAAGGAAAACGGGTTCTACAAGAATTTGTGTGGGTGAGGCCTGCCCCTACACTGGCGGTATCACCCACACGAAATCTCGCAGAACAAAAAAAAACGAAAACCAAAACGAGAGGTTGAACTTCTTGTTTTGGTTTTCGTTCATAAGGGATTGACTTAGACTTTTGCAAGTAACTGAAACACAGACAGAAATACGATGCTTCCAAAATTGAACGGTACAAAAAAGTGCAATTGCGAAGAAGGGCACGTTGAGTTTTGCAGAGCAAAACCAGCCTTCAAGAGTGAGCAAGATTTAATAATTAATTAAGGTTATTTAACTTTTAATTTTGAGGCATTTTTGCCGTTTGTCAAGTCCAGCTGACATAGAAGGTCATTTTAAGGCTTTACCGATAGCTCGAAAATTGGCTAAAACCAGGGTTCTTGTACCACCGTTGTATCTCGGATGCTCTAAGTATCTGGGATTCAATGGCGGTTAATAATTCAAAGTCAACGATGGACGCTGACAGTTGATGGTCAATCGTACCAATGTTTATGTGTCGCCAAACGGATAGTCTTTGGTTCAAATTGATTCAAAGAGATAGGGAAAAGAAAGATTGAGGTAGTACATTGAGACAAAATGACGATTTCTTAGGCTGACTTTATTCTTTTTCTTCAAAAAAGTTTGGCTATTCCAAATAAAAGCAGTACCTTTGCGCCACGAGAACCCGCCAAGCCTCTTCACAATGCTTAAATCGGCGGGTCGTTTTGTTTTATTATGGCACATTATACAAACTCATCACCAGCTCAGCTGGTGACTTTGCTGCAATCTCGTGGACTCCACATTGAGAATGTCGCACGTACGGAGAATTATCTCCGCCACATCGGTTATTACAGATTCAGTGCTTATCTCTATCCTCTTTTGACAACACCGAAGGAGAATCATTTTTTCAAACCAGGAGCTACTTTCAATCAAGCTTTGGACATGTATCGCTTCGACAGGCATCTTCGCCTGCTGATGTTCAACGAGATTGAGAAGATTGAGATAGCTGTCCGTAGTGCCATTGTCAACATAACGAGCCGTGAAACAGGGAATCCCTTTTGGATGACCGACCCGACGTGCTTCTATGATACCAGCACCTTTACGAAGACAAATTACGAAGACAAAGCAGCTCATAGATGTGGAACTGGCTAAGTCGCGTGAAGATTTCATTGAGCATTTCCGCAACGCTTATTCTGACCCATATCCACCTTCTTGGATGTTGGCCGAAATACTTCCTTTGGGTGTACTGACAAGGATATACGATAACATCAGGAGCAACCAGATTCGAAAGAAGATAGCACAAGAGTTCTCCCTGGGAGTGCCAGTATTTAACTCATGGATGACG
>CAJOLE010000039.1 GCA_905235325.1 uncultured Prevotella sp.
GCTGAAGAAGGAAGAGGGTGGCCGTCACACTCCGTTCGGCAACAAGTATCGTCCCCAGTTCTACCTCCGCACCATGGACTGCACGGGTGAGATTTCTCTGCCCGCTGGCGTTGAGATGGTGATGCCTGGCGATAACGTCGAGATCAACGTTGAGCTGATTTACGCTGTTGCTCTGAATCAGGGTCTGCGCTTCGCTATCCGTGAAGGTGGCCGCACCGTCGGTTCTGGCCAGATCACTGAGGTCTTCGAGGATTAATGTCCTTCTGTGCTGCAACCGTGTTGCAGTATATGGAAACAGAATAAACAAAGCCCCCGTCTCTCGGGCGGGGGCTTAATTACGGGAATAGCTCAGTTGGTAGAGCATCGGTCTCCAAAACCGAGGGTCGTGGGTTCGAGTCCTCCTTCCCGTGCTGAAAAAGATTGAAGAAAGATGTTAAAGAAGTTTATCAATTACTGCAAGCTTTGCTATGATGAGCTTGCCCATAAGACGACATGGCCGACGCGCTCTGAGCTTACTCACAGCGCCGTTGTTGTATTGTCTGCCTCCCTGGTCATTGCCTTGGTGGTATGGGCTATGGACAGTTTGTTCAGGTTTGTAATGACGGGAATCTATTCGCTTGGAATGTAATCAAGTAGGAATAAGAAAGAGAAATGGCAGAGACAGGAATGAAGTGGTACGTGCTTCGCGCCGTCAGTGGCAAGGAGGCAAAGGTCAAGGAGTATCTGGAGGCTTTGATGAAGCACGACCCGGTATTGGATGCCAATGTCGCTCAGATTCTGCTCCCTACCGAGAAATATGCCCAGCTGCGTAACGGCAAGCGCGTAGTCAAGGAGAAGCTGTTCCTTCCCGGATATGTGCTGGTTGAGGCAAATCTTCAGGGCGAGGTGGCGCATACTCTGCGGTTCACGCCCAATGTTCTTGGTTTCTTGGGTGGCATGGATAATCCCACGCCAGTGCGCCATGCAGACATCAACCGAATCCTCGGCACTGCCGAAGAGACGGCTATCCGTTCCGAGGAGATTGTCATCCCCTTCAACGTCGATGAGTCTGTCAAGGTTACTGATGGTCCTTTCAGCGGCTTCACCGGCATCATCGAGGAGGTGAACACCGAGAAGCACAAGCTGAAGGTGAATGTGAAGATTTTCGGTCGCAAGACTCCGCTCGAACTCTCTTTCAATCAGGTAGAAAAAGAATAGGGTGTAATTTGTTACGGTACGCCCGATTCTCTATATACGGTCCGGGAGGCTTCCACTCCTGTGGCTTATATGACAAATAATAATTATTAAGAAACAGAAATGGCTAAAGAAGTTGCTGGATTAATCAAATTACAGATTAAAGGTGGCGCTGCAAATCCCTCTCCCCCCGTCGGCCCGGCTCTCGGTTCGAAGGGTATCAACATTATGGGATTCTGCAAGGAGTTCAACGCCAGAACCCAGGATAAGGCAGGCAAGATTCTTCCTGTCGTTATCACCTACTATGCCGACAAGTCATTCAGTTTTGTAGTCAAGACCCCGCCCGCAGCTGTCCAACTGATGGAAGCCGCCAAGGTGAAGGGTGGTTCTGCCGAGCCTAACCGTAAGAAGGTGGCCAGCGTTACCTGGGATCAGGTGCGTACCATCGCTGAGGACAAGATGGCCGACTTGAACTGCTTTACCGTGGAGTCTGCCATGAAGCTGATTGCCGGTACGGCACGTAGCATGGGTATCACTGTCAAAGGGGACTTCCCTGGTAAATAACAAATAACTTCAATTAAGACAATGAGTAAACTGACAAAAAATCAAAAGTTGGTAGCTGATAAGGTTGAAGCAGGGAAAGCCTACACGTTGAAGGAAGCCGCAGCGCTGGTGAAGGAAATCACCACCACCAAGTTTGAGGCTTCAGTTGATATTGATGTACGCTTGGGCGTTGACCCGCGTAAGGCCAACCAGATGGTTCGTGGCGTCGTGTCGCTGCCGAACGGTACTGGTAAGGTGACGCGCGTGCTCGCTCTCTGTACACCCGATCAGGAAGCTGCTGCCAAGGAGGCCGGTGCCGACTATGTTGGTCTTGACGAGTATATCGACAAGATCAAGCAGGGTTGGACTGATGTTGATGTTATCATCACGATGCCGTCTTGCATGGGTAAGCTGGGCCCTCTCGGTCGTATTCTCGGTCCTCGCGGCCTGATGCCGAACCCGAAGAGCGGTACTGTGACTATGGACGTTGCTAAGGCTGTGAAGGAAGTGAAGCAGGGTAAGATTGACTTTAAGGTTGACAAGGCCGGTATCGTGCACACGTCAATCGGTAAGGTGACCTTTACCCCCGACCAGATTTTTGAGAATGCCAAGGAGTTCATCTCCACCATTATCAAGCTGAAGCCTGCTGCAGCCAAGGGTACATACATCAAGAGTATCTTTGTTTCAAGCACTATGAGTAAGGGTATCAAGGTAGATCCTAAATCAGTTGAATAACTCGTTAAAAGATTAGACAAATGAAAAAGGAAGTAAAAGATACTATTATCGTAGAACTCGGCGAGCAGCTGAAGGCTTATCCTCATTTCTACCTGGTCGACCTGACCGGCCTGAATGCTGAGAAGACCTCTGCCCTGCGCCGTAACTGCTTCAAGAGCAACATCAAGCTTCTGATGGTGAAGAACTCGCTTCTCCACAAGGCTTTTGAGGCTTCAGAGATTGACTACTCTCCGCTGTATGATTGCCTGAAGGGCAATACGGCCGTCATGTTCACTGAGACGGCCAATGTTCCTGCAAAGCTGCTCAAGGATTACAAGAAGGAAGGCATTCCCGCTCTGAAGGGTGCCTACGCCGAGGAAAGCATCTTCGTCGGTGCCGACAAGCTTGACCAGCTGGTTGCTATCAAGAGCAAGAACGAACTGATAGCCGACGTTGTGGCTCTGCTGCAGTCGCCTATCAAGAATGTTGTCTCTGGCCTGAATGCCGGTGGCAAGATTCACGGTCTGCTTGACGCTATCGCTGAGCGTAACCAATAAGCGGCCTGTAAAGGTAAAAAAAGAAAAAAAGGTAACAAAGTAAAAACAATTAAAATTTTTAAATAAAATGGCAGATATTAAAGCTATTGCAGAAGAGTTGGTAAACCTTACTGTAAAAGAAGTAAACGAGTTGGCAACTATCCTGAAGGATGAGTATGGAATTGAGCCCGCTGCTGCAGCTGTTGCAGTGGCTGCCGCTCCCGCAGCTGGCGAGGCCGCTGCTGCTGAGGAGAAGACTTCGTTCGACGTTGTCCTGAAGTCAGCCGGTGCTGCTAAGCTCCAGGTTGTGAAGGCAGTGAAGGAAGCTTGCGGTCTGGGCCTGAAGGAGGCTAAGGACCTGGTTGACGGTGCTCCCGCTACCGTGAAGGAAGGCCTGTCTAAGGAAGAGGCTGAGAACCTAAAGAAGACCATCGAGGCCGCCGGTGCCGAGGTTGAGCTGAAGTAATCAGTTACACATCAATAACATTTGGTTAGGGACTTCCCAGTCGGTGGTCCCTAACCTTTTCTTGTCTTAATAATATAAGTATGGCATCAAAAGTAATAGACAACAGAGTAAACTTTGGCAGCGTCAAGAATCCATTGCCATTCCCCGATTTCCTTGACGTGCAATTAAAGTCTTTCAAAGACTTCCTGCAGTTGGACACTCCGCCTGAGGAACGCAAGAACGACGGTTTGTATAAGGTGTTCGCCGAGAACTTCCCTATCACCGACACACGTAACAATTTCGTCCTTGAGTTCCTGGACTACTATATCGACCCGCCCCGCTACACCATCGACGAGTGTCTGGAGCGCGGGCTGACCTATAGCGTACCCTTGAAGGCTAAGCTGAAGCTGTATTGCACAGACCCTGAGCATGAGGATTTCGGCACGGTGATTCAGGACGTGTTCCTCGGCCCCATCCCCTATATGACGGCCAACGGAACGTTTGTCATCAACGGCGCTGAGCGCGTCGTCGTGTCACAGTTGCACCGTTCGCCGGGCGTGTTCTTCGGCCAGAACGTCCATGCCAACGGCACGCTGCTCTATTCGGCCCGCATCATCCCGTTCAAGGGGTCGTGGATAGAGTTTGCCACCGACATCAGCAACGTGATGTATGCCTACATCGACCGTAAGAAGAAGTTGCCTGTTACGACCCTGCTGCGTGCCATCGGTTTCGAGGCCGATAAGGACATCCTCGAGATCTTCAACCTTGCAGAAGAGGTGAAGGTCAACAAGAAGGCCCTGAAAGCCGTCGTGGGTTCCAAGCTCGCTGCCCGTGTGCTGAAGAGCTGGAATGAGGACTTCGTCGATGAGGATACGGGCGAGGTTGTCTCCATCGAGCGTAATGAGGTCATCATGGAGCGTGAGACCGAGATTACTGAAGAGAATATGCTGGATATCCTCGAGAGCGGTGCTCAGACCATCCTCGTTCACAAGGACGAGCAGGTGGCCCAGGACTACAGCATCATCTTCAACACGCTGGCCAAGGACCCGTCGAACTCAGAGAAGGAGGCCGTGCTCTACATCTACCGCCAGCTGCGTAATGCCGACCCTGCCGATGATGCCTCGGCACGTGAGGTCATCCAGAACCTGTTCTTCTCGGACAAGCGTTACGACCTGGGCGACGTGGGCCGCTACCGTATAAACAAGAAGTTAGGTCTCGACACCGACATGAACGTCCGCGTGCTGACCAAAGAAGATATCATAGAGATTATCAAGTATCTCATCCAGCTGATTAACTCGAAGGCAACTGTCGACGACATCGACCACCTGTCGAACCGCCGCGTGCGCACCGTCGGCGAGCAGTTGTCGAATCAGTTCTCTATCGGTCTGGCCCGTATGAGCCGTACCATCCGTGAGCGCATGAACGTCCGCGACAATGAAGTGTTCACGCCGACCGACCTGATTAACGCCAAGACCATCTCGAGCGTCATCAACTCGTTCTTCGGCACCAACCCGCTCAGCCAGTTCATGGACCAGACCAACCCGCTGGCCGAGGTGACCCACAAGCGCCGCCTCTCGGCTCTCGGCCCCGGCGGCCTGTCGCGTGAGCGTGCCGGTTTCGAGGTGCGCGACGTACACTATACCCACTACGGCCGCCTCTGCCCGATTGAGAGCCCTGAAGGCCCGAACATCGGTCTGATCTCGTCGCTCTGCGTCTATGCCAAGATCAACGAGCTGGGCTTCATCCAGACTCCTTACCGCAAGGTGGAGGGCGGCATTGCCAACCTCAACAACGATGAGATCGTCTATCTGACAGCCGAGGAGGAGACCGAGCACATCATCGGTCAGGGCAATGCCCCGCTCAACGACGACGGCACGTTCATCCGCGACGTGGTGAAGTGCCGCCAGGATGCCGACTTCCCCGTCGTTCCGCCTACGGACGTCGACCTGATGGACGTCTCGCCGCAGCAGATAGCCTCTATCGCTGCTTCGCTCATTCCGTTCCTGGAGCATGACGATGCCCACCGTGCACTCATGGGCTCTAACATGATGCGCCAGGCCGTGCCTCTGCTCCATAACGAGGCTCCTATCGTCGGAACAGGTATCGAGAAGCAGGTGTGCGAGGACTCCCGTACGATGGTCACCGCCGAGGGTGACGGCGTCATCGAGTATGTCGATGCCACGACCATCCGCATCCTTTACGACCGCACCGACGACGAGGAGTTCGTCAGCTTCGAGCCGGCCTTGAAGGAATACCGCATATCGAAGTTCCGCCGTACCAACCAGAACATGACCATCGACCTGCGCCCCATCTGCAATAAGGGACAGCGCGTGAAGGCCGGTGACATCCTGACCGAGGGCTACGCCACCGAGAACGGCGAGCTCGCCCTGGGTCGTAACCTCCTCGTGGCCTATATGCCGTGGAAGGGTTACAACTACGAGGACGCCATTGTGCTCAACGAGCGCATTGTCCGTGACGACATCCTGACCTCTGTCCATGTCGACGAATATTCGCTCGACGTGCGCGAGACCAAGCGCGGTATGGAGGAGTTCACCGCCGACATTCCCAATGTCTCCGAGGAGGCTACCAAGGACCTCGACGAGAACGGTATCGTCCGCGTCGGTGCCCGCGTTGAGCCCGGCGACATCCTCATAGGCAAGATCTCGCCGAAGGGCGAGAGCGACCCCTCACCGGAGGAGAAGCTGCTGAAGGCCATCTTCGGCGACAAGGCCGGCGACGTGAAGGACTCGTCGCTGAAGGCCAACCCGTCGCTCTCGGGCGTCATCATCGACAAGAAGCTCTTTGCCAAGGCCATCAAGACCCGTCAGACGAAGCTGCAGGACAAGAAGCTGCTTGAGAAGATTGACGAGGAGTACGAGGCAAAGGTTGACGACCTGAAGGATATCCTCATCGACAAGCTCGTCACCCTGACCAAGGGCAAGACCTCGATGGGCGTGAAAGACTATACCGGTGCAGAGATTATCACCAAAGGTTCAAAGTTCACCGTCTCGGCACTGAAGAACCTTGAGTATGGCGACGTTCAGATCAGCAACTGGACGAACGACGAGCACAAGAACGTGCTTATTGCCCAGCTCATCATCAACTTCATGAAGAAGTACAAGCTGCTTGATGCCGAGATGAAGCGCAAGAAGTTTGCCATCTCCATCGGCGACGAGCTGCCCACCGGCATCCTGCAGATGGCCAAGGTCTACGTGGCCAAGAAGCGCAAGATCGGCGTCGGCGACAAGCTGGCCGGCCGTCACGGTAACAAGGGTATCGTCTCGAAGGTCGTACGCCAGGAGGATATGCCGTTCCTTGAGGACGGCCGTCCCGTCGACCTCGTGCTCAACCCGCTGGGTGTGCCCTCGCGCATGAACCTCGGACAGATCTTCGAGGCCATCCTCGGTGCTGCCGGCAAGCGTCTCGGCGTGAAGTTCGCAACGCCCATCTTCGACGGTGCCAAGCTCGACGACCTTGCCGAGTGGACCGACAAGGCCGGCCTGCCCCGCCTCTGCTCCACCTATCTCTATGACGGTGAGACAGGCGAGCGCTTCGACCAGCCTGCTACCGTGGGTATCACCTACTTCCTCAAGCTCGGCCACATGGTCGAGGACAAGATGCACGCCCGCTCCATCGGTCCGTACTCTCTCATCACGCAGCAGCCCCTTGGCGGTAAGGCGCAGTTCGGCGGCCAGCGTTTCGGTGAGATGGAAGTCTGGGCACTGGAGGCCTTCGGAGCCAGCCATGTGCTTCAGGAGATTCTTACTATCAAGTCTGATGATACCGTGGGCCGTGCCAAGGCCTACGAGGCCATCGTCAAGGGCGAGCCCATGCCTACGCCGGGTATTCCCGAGTCGCTCAATGTGCTGTTGCACGAGCTCCGTGGTCTCGGCCTGAGCATCACGATGGACTAAGAGAAAGGTAAAAAGGTAAAAAAGTAAAAAGGTAAATTGAAATATGGCTTTAAAGAAAGATACAAAGACAAAGAGTAATTTCACCAAGATTACCATCGGACTTGCTTCACCCGAAGACATCCTCGAGAGCAGCTTCGGCGAGGTTACCAAACCCGAGACCATCAACTACCGTACCTACAAGCCAGAGCGCGACGGCCTGTTCTGCGAGCGCATCTTCGGTCCTACGAAGGACTATGAGTGCGCCTGCGGCAAGTACAAGCGAATCCGTTACAAGGGCATCGTCTGCGACCGCTGTGGTGTCGAGGTCACTGAGAAGAAGGTGCGCCGCGAGCGTGCCGGACACATCGAGCTGGTGGTTCCCGTGGCCCACATCTGGTACTTCCGCTCGCTGCCCAATAAGATAGGCTACCTGCTGGGCCTGCCCACCAAGAAGCTCGACGCCGTCATCTACTATGAGCGGTATATCGTCATCCAGCCCGGTGCTATGGCTGGCAAGAAGGACGGTGAGGGCAACGATGCCTTGGGTGCCAATAAGTTTGACCTGCTCTCGGAGGAGGAGTACAACGATATCATCGACAATGTCGTCGGCGAGAACAACGACTATCTCGAAGACTCCGACCCCAACAAGTTCATTGCCAAGATGGGCGCAGAGGCTATCTATCAGCTGCTGGCCGAGCTTGACCTTGACTCGCTCAGCTATGAGCTGCGCGACCGCGCCAACACCGACTCGTCGGTGCAGCGCAAGAACGAGGCCCTGAAGCGCCTGCAGGTGGTCGAGTCGTTCCGCCAGAGCGTGGAAAAGGGCATCAACCGCCCGGAGTGGATGATTATGAAGATCATCCCCGTGACGCCGCCTGAGCTGCGCCCGCTGGTGCCCTTGGACGGTGGCCGCTTTGCCACCTCCGACCTCAACGACCTCTACCGTCGTGTCATCATCCGCAACAACCGCCTGAAGCGCCTCATGGAGATACATGCTCCCGAGGTAATCCTGCGCAACGAGAAGCGTATGCTGCAGGAGGCCGTCGATTCGCTGTTCGACAACAGCCGCAAGTCGAGCGCCGTGAAGAGCGACAGCAACCGCCCGCTGAAGTCACTGAGCGACTCGCTGAAGGGCAAGCAGGGCCGCTTCCGCCAGAACCTGCTCGGTAAGCGCGTCGACTACTCTGCCCGCTCGGTCATCGTCGTCGGCCCTGAGCTGAAGATGGGCGAGTGCGGCCTGCCCAAGCTGATGGCAGCCGAGCTCTACAAGCCGTTCATCATCCGCAAGCTCATCGAGCGCGGCATCGTCAAGACCGTCAAGTCGGCCAAGAAGATTGTCGACCGCCGTGAGCCCGTCATCTACGACATCCTCGAGAATGTCATGAAGGGCCACCCCGTGCTCCTGAACCGTGCACCGACGCTGCACCGTCTGGGCATCCAGGCCTTCCAGCCCAAGCTCATCGAGGGTAAGGCCATCCAGCTCCACCCGCTGGCATGTACGGCTTTCAATGCCGACTTCGACGGCGACCAGATGGCTGTCCACCTCCCGCTCTCCAACGAGGCCATCCTCGAGGCACAGCTGCTCATGCTCCAGAGCCACAACATCCTGAACCCCGCCAACGGCGCGCCTATCACCGTGCCTTCGCAGGACATGGTGCTCGGACTCTATTACATCACGAAGATTCGTCCCGGCGCTTTGGGCGAGGGACTCTCGTTCTACGGCCCCGAGGAGGCTATCATCGCCCATAACGAGGGGCGCTGCGACCTGCACGCCCAGGTGAAGGTGGTGGTCGACGACATCGATGAACAGGGGAACCCCATCCGTCATACCGTGGAGACCTCGGTGGGCCGCGTCATCGTCAACGGCATCGTTCCCAAGGAGGTTGGCTTCGTCAACGAGGTCATCAACAAGAAGTCGCTGCGCGACGTTATCGGCGTCGTCATCAACCACGTCGGCTTCGCCGAAGCCTGCGAGTTCCTCGACGGCATCAAGAACCTCGGCTACCGCATGGCCTACGAGGCCGGCCTGTCGTTCAACCTCGACGATATCATCATCCCGAAGGAGAAGGCAGAGCTGATTGCCAAGGGCAACGAGGACGTTCGCCAGATTACCGACAACTATAACATGGGCTTCATCACCGACAACGAGCGCTATAACCAGGTGATCGACACCTGGACCCACGTCAACAACGACATCGGCAACATCCTGCTGAAGCAGATGACCGAGGCCGACCAGGGCTTCAACGCCGTGTTCATGATGCTCGACTCCGGTGCCCGTGGTTCGAAGGACCAGATCAAGCAGCTCTCCGGCATCCGCGGCCTGATGGCCAAGCCCCAGAAGGCCGGTGCCGAGGGACACCAGATCATTGAGAACCCCATCCTGTCGAACTTCAAGGAGGGTATGTCCGTGCTTGAGTACTTCATCTCTACCCACGGTGCCCGTAAGGGTCTGGCCGACACCGCCATGAAGACGGCCGACGCCGGTTATCTGACACGCCGACTCGTCGACGTCTCGCACGACGTCATCATCAACGAGGAGGACTGCGGCACGCTCCGCGGACTCGTCTGCACCGCTCTGAAGAACGGCGACGAAATCATCTCGAGCCTTGCCGAGCGCATCCTCGGCCGTGTCAGCGTCCACGACGTGGTGAACCCCAAGACCGGCGAAGTCATTGTCGAGGCGGGCGAGGAAATCACCGAGCCTATAGCCGAGGCCATCGAGAAGGCAGAGATTGAGAGCGTCGAGATTCGCTCGGTGCTCACCTGTGAGTCGAGGAAGGGCGTCTGCCGCAAGTGCTATGGACGTAACCTCGCCACCCGTTGCATGGTGCAGAAGGGTGAGGCCGTCGGCGTCATCGCCGCACAGGCCATCGGTGAGCCGGGTACGCAGCTCACGCTCCGTACGTTCCACGCCGGCGGTGTGGCCGCCAATGCCGCTGCCAACGCCAGCATCGTCTGCAAGTACGAGCAGGCCAGGATTGAGATGGAGGAGGTGCGCACCGTGCCGTTCGACGAGGACGGCCGCGAGTGCGAGATGGTGGTCAGCCGACTGGGCGAAATGCGCTTCGTCGAGCCCCACACCAAGATTGTACTTTCCAGCGTTAACGTGCCTTACGGTTCGTCGCTCTACTTCAAGAACGGCGACGTGGTGAAGAAGGGCGAGAAGATTGCCCAGTGGGATCCGTTCAACGCCGTCATCGTTACCGAGTATGCCGGTACGCTGAAGTTCAACGACGTCATCGAGAACGTCACCTACCGTGCCGAGACCGACGAGACCACCGGACTTACCGAGAAGATCGTCACCGAGTCGAAGGACAAGACCAAGGTGCCCACCTGCGACGTCATCGGTGCCGACGGCGAGAAGATCGGAACCTATAACTTCCCCGTGGGTGGTCACGTCGTCGCCGAGGACGGCCAGACCGTCAAGACTGGCGAGACGCTCGTCAAGATTCCGCGCGCCGCCGCCAAGGGTGGCGACATCACCGCCGGTCTGCCCCGTGTCACCGAGCTCTTCGAGGCCCGCAACCCGTCGAACCCTGCCATCGTCAGCGAAATCGACGGCGAGGTCACCATGGGCAGGGTGAGGCGCGGCAACCGCGAAATCATCGTCACCTCGAAGACGGGCGAGCAGCGCAAGTACCTCGTGTCGCTGTCGAAGCAGATCCTCGTGCAGGAGCACGACGCCGTGCGTGCCGGCACGCCGCTCTCCGACGGTGCCATCACCCCGAGCGACATCCTTGCCATCAAGGGCCCGACCGCCGTTCAGGAGTACATCGTCAACGAGGTGCAGGACGTCTACCGTCTGCAGGGTATCAAGATCAACGACAAGCACTTCGAGATTATTGTCCGTCAGATGATGCGCAAGGTGCAGATCAACGACCCGGGCGACACGTCGTTCCTTGAGCAGGAAATCGTCGACAAGCTCGACTTCGCCGAGGAGAACGACCGCATCTGGGGCAAGAAGGTGGTCACCGACGCCGGTGCCTCTGAGAACATGAAGCCCGGCCAGATCGTCACCGCCCGCAAGCTGCGCGACGAGAACTCCATGCTGAAGCGCCGCGACCTGAAGCTCGTTCAGGTGCGCGATGCCGTGCCCGCTACGTCGACACAGATCCTGCAGGGTATCACCCGTGCCGCTCTGCAGACCAAGTCGTTCATGTCGGCCGCTTCGTTCCAGGAGACCACGAAGGTGCTCAACGAGGCCGCCATCCGTGGCAAGCAGGACTTCCTCGAGGGCATGAAGGAGAACGTCATCTGCGGACACCTCATCCCCGCCGGCACCGGCCTGCGCGAGTTCGAGAAGATCATCGTCGGCTCCAAGGAGGAGTACGAGCGTATGCAGGCCAACCGCAAGAACGTCATCGACTTCGCCGAGGAGACCGTTCTTGAGGACGTGAAGTAACCTGCGCGAACCTGCGCGTTATCATCCCTATACAATCGCCGTTTCCCGCTGTCGCAAGGCCGGGAAACGGCGATTTCTGTTAACCTGACGTCCGCAGCTATAAAATCCATATCTACGACAGACCTGAGCCACTTCGGCATCAGAGGTGCGGACGACTGAGGGAAAGACCCTCGAGGCCGCCACGCCCACCGTCTATGATTGCGTGGCCGACAGCAAGGAGCAGGCCGAGGCCCGCTACCGCAGCATCCTGGCGAGGCGCTGCTTACCACTCCTTCAGGTCGGCCTGGGCTTCTATGCGGTTCTCGACCTTGTCGTCGAGGGCGGGGAAGAAGTCGATGCCCGTCAGGCGCTCTATCTCGTCGACGGAGCGCACGACGCTCTCAAGGCTCACCTTCTTGCCGTCGTTGCGGAACAGGAAGCCGATGGCCTTGGCCTCGCCCGTGCGCAGCATCACCACCTTGAAGAAACCGTCGGGCACCCAGACGCGGCCGCGCCCGATGGTGCGCGTCGGGGTGGGGGAGTCGTAGACGGGACCGCAGACAATGTCGACGGCACCGTACTTGCGGGCCCAGTCGCGGCAGCGCTTCTCCAGGTCGTTCCACTCGTACTTGTTCAGGGCGTGGTTCTGCGGACAGATGTTCGTGAAGAGGAACGACTCCGTCATCGCCGTGGCGTCCCACTTGTTGTCGCCCGCCGGACACATATGGCCGCGGTCGTAGCGCGACGAGTAGTAGTCGTTGTCCGTAGCCCGGGGGCTCACCTCCGTGTCCTCCGTGAACACCTCCTCCGAGCGCTGGTTGTTGCCGTAGGTGTGGCTCTTCGTCAGGTGCCACGCCACCCAGTTCGGATTCTTCGTCTCCTTGTTGTACGAGGCGGTGTAGCCCGTGCGCTTGAGAATCTGCTCGGGCCGGTCGGTGAGTGCTGCCGGGCGCTCGTATTCCGTCACCTTGCTGCGCGTCGTCTCTGTAGCGTTGCTGTTATAGAACGTTTCTGCTTCCCTGACGTCGGTATCGCCTTTGCTGTTGCGGCATCCCGTCAGTGCCAGGCTGACTGACAATGTCAGTAATATAAGTTTCTTCATAGCTTCTGTACATTCTTCATGAAAACCGCGGCAAAAATACAAAGTATTTATGAAACTGCCAAGGAAATCGACGAAAATGTTAGGACTGCCGACTTGCCGGCAGGTTGTTCTTTTGATGTACCTGTTTGTAGGTTTCGACATATCGAACAACCTGATTACGAATAGCGGGATATATCCTACACTTCCTACACTTCCTACACCTGACAGACTTTTTTAGGTGTAGGAAGTGTAGGAAGTGTAGGATAAAAAGTACATATTACAATATATATATAGACAAAGCGAAAAGAGAAACGCCGCCAGGGAGGCCAATCGGCCGGTCAGCAACGCCGAACCGACACCTGAACCGACACCTGACCCTACACCTTGGGAACTGGCGGAAAGAAGACTAAAACGATCGCTCGGCCTGAAGGTGCGCTTGCAGAGCGTAGCGGAGCAAGAACGAAAACGGAAGCATATCACGGTGAGGAATTTTCAAAAGGCGGTGGGTTTTTGTGAAAATGCGGCGGGTTTTGGAGAAAAAGCGGCGGGTTTTGCTGAAAAGGCGGCGGGTTTTGCGCAAAAGGCGGCGGGTTTTACCAATCTTTGTTCTTAAAATTTCTATATTCGGTCGTTCGATTTGATGCACTTGTTTGTTAGATACTGCCCCCACCCCCTGCCCCTCCCAGGCAGGGTAGGGGCGGGGGTAGGGGCAGTAACTCCAATCCAGCCGGCTTGTTTGGTGCAACATCTTGACCATTCTTACTCCTTGTTATTTTAGCTTAGTGGCGTGGAAATACCCTTTTGTTTGCTCTCTGCGATGAAAAAACGGGCAAAAGTTTTGCAGGTTCCGCCTTTTTTCCTTACTTTTGCACGCGAAACCGATTAAATACAATACGACAATGAACGAAAAAGACCAGAAGCAGCAGGGACTGCAGATAGAACTGACGCCCGACGTGGCCCAGGGAGAGTATGCCAACTTTGCCATCATTACCCACTCGTCGAGCGACTTCGTCCTCGACTTTGCCCGCGTGCTGCCCGGCGTGCCCAAGGCCGCCGTCAAGAGCCGCGTCATCCTGGCTCCCGAGCACGCCAAGCGCCTGCTCGCCGCACTTCAGGAGAATATCATGCGCTATGAGCGTGAGTACGGGCCCATCAAGATTCCCAATCAGGAACCGCGCACCATCTCACCCTTCGGCCCGAACAAGGGCGAGGCTTAGACTGACAGAGAGGCTGTCTTGGAACAGCCTCTCTGAACGTTTACACACTTACGCCATTTGTGTGGTGAAAGTTTGTTAAATAAGTTATATATTATTAAATTCTGCCTAAACCGTTTATTTTCTTTCTTATAAATTAGGTAGAAACGGAAAAAAGTTATACCTTTGCAGCCCGAATTGCGTTTTCTGCGTAAGGCGCATTGCGTAAATAGCTGAATATAAACAAAATAATATATAACAAATAATTAAAAGTAAAGTATTATGCCTACAATTTCACAATTGGTAAGAAAAGGCAGAAGGGTAATCGTAGACAAGTCAAAGTCGCCCGCTCTGGACAACTGTCCCCAGCGTCGCGGCGTCTGTGTACGTGTCTACACGACAACCCCGAAGAAGCCTAATTCGGCTATGCGTAAAGTAGCCCGTGTTCGTTTGACTAACCAGAAGGAAGTCAACAGTTACATTCCCGGCGAGGGTCACAACCTGCAGGAGCACAGCATCGTGCTGGTTCGCGGCGGTCGTGTGAAGGACCTCCCCGGTGTACGCTATCACATCGTCCGCGGCACGCTCGATACCGCCGGCGTGGCCAATCGTACACAGCGCCGTTCGAAGTACGGTGCCAAGCGTCCGAAGCAGAAGAAGTAGGATGCAGAGTTTGATGGGTTTGTGAGTTTTTGAGTTTGTGAGTTGGCTCGGTGAGGAGCGGCACTCAAAACCAAAAACTCCAAGAAAGAGAAGAACTCAGAAACTCGGAAACTTAGAAACTTGGAAACTCAGAAACTTTAAAAAGAATCCCGTTTTGCTGGAGAAATGTTATAAAGGTTGAGTAAATACTCAGGAGCGAGTGTTGAAGAACGTGCAAGAACAGCCCCCAAGCAGACAAAAATCATTTATTAAAAAACAAAATGAGAAAAGCAAAACCCAAGAAGCGCGTGATCCTGCCGGATCCCGTGTTCAACGACAAGAAGGTGTCGAAGTTCGTGAACCACCTGATGTACGACGGAAAGAAGTCGAAGTCGTACGAGATTTTCTACAACGCCCTTGATGCCGTCAAGGCTAAGATGAAGGACAACGAGAAGTCTGCCCTCGAGATATGGAAGCAGGCACTCGACAACATCACCCCGCAGGTCGAGGTGAAGAGCCGTCGTATCGGTGGTGCCACGTTCCAGGTTCCTACCGAGATACGTCCCGACCGCAAGGAGAGCGTCTCGATGAAGAACATGATCGCGTTCGCACGCAAGCGCAGCGGCAAGTCGATGGCCGACAAGCTGGCTGCCGAGATTATGGATGCCTTCAACAATCAGGGTGGCGCCTTCAAGCGTAAGGAAGATATGCACCGCATGGCAGAGGCCAACCGTGCTTTCGCTCACTTCCGCTTTTAATTAAGAAGGTGAACAAGCGAAGAGGTAAAAAGGTAAAAGGGTAAAAAGGAAAATAAAGAAAGAAATGGCAAAACAAGATTTGCATTTGACGCGCAATATCGGCATCATGGCTCACATCGATGCCGGTAAGACAACCACTTCGGAGCGCATCCTGTTCTACACGGGTAAGACCCACAAGATTGGCGAGGTGCACGACGGTGCTGCCACCATGGACTGGATGGCTCAGGAGCAGGAGCGTGGTATCACCATCACGAGTGCCGCCACCACCTGCTATTGGGAGTGGAACAAGCATAAGTACAAGATCAACCTGATCGACACTCCGGGACACGTCGACTTCACCGCCGAGGTGGAGCGCTCACTGCGTGTGCTCGACGGTGCCGTGGCCACCTACTCGGCTGCCGACGGCGTGCAGCCCCAGTCAGAGACGGTGTGGCGCCAGGCTGACAAATACAACGTGCCCCGCATCGGCTATGTCAACAAGATGGACCGTTCGGGTGCCGACTTCTTCGAGACCGTCCAGCAGATGAAGGACATCCTCGGAGCCAACCCCGTAGTCATCCAGGTGCCCATCGGTGCCGAGGAGAACTTCAAGGGCTTGGTTGACCTCATCAAGATGAAGGCCATCCTGTGGCATGACGAGACGATGGGTGCTGAGTACGACCTCGAGGACATTCCCGCCAACCTGAAGGCAGAGTGCGACGAGTGGCGCAACAAGCTGCTCGAGGCCGCTGCCGAGTATGACGAGGCACTGATGGAGAAATACTTCGACGATCCCGCTTCCATCACCGAGGATGAGATTATCGCAGCTATCCGTAAGGGTACCATCTCGCTGGCTTGCACGCCCATGCTCTGCGGCTCTTCGTACAAGAACAAGGGCGTACAGCCTCTGCTCGACTACGTCTGCGCTTTCCTGCCTGCTCCTGTCGACACCGACATCGTGATGGGTACCAACCCCAACACCGAGGAGGAGGAGGGACGCAAGCCCTCTGAGGACGAGCCGACGGCTGCACTGGCGTTCAAGATTGCCACCGACCCCTACATGGGCCGACTGGTGTTCTTCCGCGTCTACTCCGGTTCGGTGAAGGCCGGCTCCTACGTCTTCAACCCCCGCTCGGGCAAGAAGGAGCGCATCAGCCGCCTGTTCCAGATGAACTCCAACAAGGAGATTCCCATGGAGTCGATCGATGCCGGCGACATCGGTGCCGGCGTAGGCTTCAAGGACATCCGCACGGGCGACACACTCTGCGACGAGGAAAAGCCCATCGTGCTCGAGTCGATGACCTTCCCCGACACGGTGATCTCTATCGCCGTCGAACCGAAGTCGCAGGCCGACGTGGCCAAGCTCGACAACGGACTGGCCAAGCTGGCCGAGGAAGACCCGACGTTCACCGTCCGTACCGACGAGCAGTCAGGACAGACCATCATCTCGGGTATGGGTGAGCTCCACCTCGACATCATTATCGACCGTCTGAAGCGCGAGTTCAAGGTGGAGTGCAACCAGGGCAAGCCCCAGGTGAACTACAAGGAGGCCATCACCAAGACCGTCATGAACTATCGTGAGGTCTACAAGAAGCAGTCGGGTGGTCGCGGTAAGTTCGCTGACATCATTGTCAACGTCGGACCCGTGGACGACGACTGGGATATCCAGAAGGACGGCGGACTGCAGTTCGTCAACGAGGTGAAGGGTGGTAACATCCCCAAGGAGTTCATCCCCTCAATCCAGAAGGGCTTCGAGGCTGCCATGAAGAACGGTATCCTCGGCGGCTATCCGATGGACTCGCTGAAGGTGGTGGTGGTCGACGGTTCGTTCCACCCCGTCGACTCCGACCAGCTCTCGTTCGAGATTGCTGCCCAGATGGCCTACAAGGCTGTCTGCGCACAGGCCAAGCCCGTGCTGATGGAGCCCATCATGAAGCTCGAGGTCGTTACACCCGAGGAGAACATGGGCGACGTCATCGGCGACCTCAACAAGCGTCGCGGTCAGGTCGAGGGTATGGACGAGGCTCGCTCCGGTGCCCGCGTCGTCAAGGCCAAGGTGCCCCTCAGCGAGATGTTCGGCTATGTCACCGCCCTGCGCACCATCACCTCAGGCCGTGCCACCAGCTCGATGGAGTACAGCCACCACGCACCGCTCAGCAGCTCGATTGCCAAGGCCGTGCTCGAGGAGGTGAAGGGACGTGCCGACCTCGTGTAATTGACAAGTGACAAGTGAACGTTGAGCAATTTCTCTCCGCTCAACGCTGACAAATAAAGAAGAATCCCAGAGGCGGTTAAACGCTTCTGGGATTTTTTTCGTCTATTTCTTCGCCGTGATGATGCCATTATTGAAGATAATTTCGTAACTTTGCAAGCAGAACCGCTCTTGGTCTAAAAGTTCATAGGTTATGGGTATATATATAAATATAGGTAATGCTGGCTTTCAGCGGGCTCGAAACAGTGAATATGTCGACAAGTCCGGACTTATTGCCGTGGTCAACAGCACGCTCTTCACTGAGCGCAGCTACAGCTGCGTGACGCGCAGC
>CAJOLE010000040.1 GCA_905235325.1 uncultured Prevotella sp.
GCGCCTTTTGCCTGTAAACCCCTGCCTTTTGGTCGGGTGTCGGTTCAGGTGTCGGTTTCAGCCTTCGAAGGCCGGTAAGGAGCGTGGTTTTGCCGATTGTTCCGGCCGTTTCTGCTATTATAGTTGTCATTTGCACTTTATATCCTACACTCCCTACACTTCCTACACCTAAGAAAGTCGGGCAGGTGCAGGAAGTGTAGGAAGTGCAGGGTGTTTCCTGCGATTCACAATCAGGGTCTGAACGTTCCTCAGTTCTTTCGTGCCTAAAAAAGAAAGGTGCAAATTTGCGCTCTCGTCCAGGGTCAGCTAATGGGACTATATGATAAAAACAATCCCAGAATTGCTTGGAGGTTCGGGTATTTTTATGTAATTTTGCAGCCAGAAACCGAAAACAGACAGATATGGTAGGAACACGAAGTATTGCTGATATGTATATGGTGGTCTTATCGTCGCTTAGCAATAGCGACAAGCTCGACCTGATATCCAAATTGTCAAATTCCATGCGTGACGGTGCTGACAAAAAACGCTTGCGCCCCACATGTTTCAAGGGCGATTGGAGTGATGTCGATACCGACAGCCTGAGAAATCACGATTATCACGGAAGGACTGTAGAAAGTTGGTAGGAAGATGAAACAATACTTACTTGATACAAAATGAATGGCTATGCCTCAGTTCTTCTTGGCACGGAAGAACACGGAGGAACGCGGTTAAAATGATGTAAAAATACGGGCGTTTTGTTTGGCGGTTAGGTGGAAAAAGTGTACCTTTGTGCCCATAAAACTCAAGAAAGCATGAAACACCAGTTACGCAGTGCCGTGTGCACAGACGGCCGCCGCATGGCGGGAGCCCGCGCCCTCTGGGTGGCTACGGGCATGAAGCAGGAGCAGTTTGGCAAGCCCATTATTGCCGTTGTCAATTCGTTTACCCAGTTCGTGCCGGGCCATACCCACCTGCACGAGATTGGTCAGATTGTGCGCGAGGAGATAGAGAAGATGGGCTGCTACGCCGCAGAGTTCAACACCATCGCCATCGACGACGGCATCGCCATGGGCCACGACGGTATGCTCTACTCGCTGCCCTCGCGCGACATCATTGCTGACTCCGTGGAGTATATGGTCAACGCCCACAAGGCCGACGCCATGATCTGCATCTCGAACTGCGACAAGGTGACGCCGGGCATGCTGATGGCTGCCATGCGACTGAACATCCCCGCCGTCTTCTGCAGCGGCGGCCCGATGGAAGCCGGACGCTGGCGCGGCGAGAACGCCGACCTGATAACGGCGATGGTGAAGGGTGCTGACCCCAGCGTCACCGACGAGGAGATGCGCGAGATTGAGCAGTGCGCCTGCCCCGGCTGCGGCTCCTGCTCGGGTATGTTCACGGCCAACTCCATGAACTCGCTGACCGAGGCCATCGGCCTCAGCCTGCCCGGCAACGGCACCATTCTGGCCACACATACGAACCGCGTTGAGCTGTTCCGCAAGGCGGCACGCCAGATTGTGAAGAACGCGCTGGCCTACTATGAGGACGGCGACGAGAGCGTGCTGCCGCGCTCGATAGCCACACGCCAGGCCTTCCTCAACGCCATGACGCTCGACATTGCCATGGGCGGCTCTACAAACACCGTGCTCCACCTGCTGGCCGTGGCCCAGGAGGCCGGCGTCGACTTCACGATGAAGGACATCGACCAGCTGAGCCGCAAGACGCCCTGCCTGCAAGCTGGCTCCGAATACGCAGAAATACAGCGTGCAGGAGTGCAACCGCGCCGGCGGCATCCTCGGCATCCTGCGCGAGCTCGACAAGGGCGGGCTGGTCGACGGCTCGGCCAAGCGTGTGGACGGCATGACGCTCAGCGAGGCGATGGAGAAGTTTAGCCTCACCCCCAACCCCTCTCCGATGGGAGAGGGGCGTATATACCTGTCGGCTCCCGGTGGACGCTTCTCGACCAAGATGGGAAGCCAGAGCGAACTTTACCCCTCGTTCGACACCGACCGCGAGAACGGCTGCATCCGCGACATCAGCCACGCCTATACGAAGGACGGCGGACTGGCCGTGCTCTTCGGCAACATTGCCCAGGACGGCTGCGTGGTGAAGACGGCCGGCGTCGACGAGAGCCTGTGGCACTTCGAGGGTCCGGCTGTCTGCTTCGACTCTCAGGAGGACGCCTGCGAGGGCATTCTCGGCGGCAGGGTGAAGAGTGGCGACTGCGTGGTCATCACCCATGAGGGGCCGAAGGGTGGCCCGGGTATGCAGGAGATGCTCTATCCCACCTCTTATATTAAGTCGATGCACTTGGGCAAGGAGTGTGCCCTGATTACCGACGGCCGCTTCTCGGGCGGCACATCGGGCCTGAGCATCGGCCACATCTCGCCCGAGGCTGCCAACGGCGGTAACATCGGCAAGATCAAGGACGGCGACATCATCGTCATCGACATCCCCTCGCGCTCCATCAGCGTGAAGCTCAGCGACGAGGAGCTGGCCGCCCGCCCGCAGCAGCCGCTGAAGCGCAACCGCGTGGTCAGCAAGGCTCTGCGCGCCTATGCCCAGAGCGTCAGCTCGGCCGACAAGGGCGGCGTGCGCATCATCGATTAAGGATAAACGACTATGAAACAGAAGTATGCACTCACCATCCTGTTTGCCCTGATCGTGGCATCGGGGCTGACGAGTATTGGCTGTTATCAGGCGACGGAGAGGATTGTGGCCGAGGATATGGAGTGCGCGCTGACGAAGGCGCTGGCCGAACAGCAGAGCGACGCCATCACCGCCGACACCATCCGCACGTTCAACAGCTATCTGAAGACGGAGCAGTTGCGCGGCCATGCCGTATTGGCCGTTGCCACCCGTCAGGACGGGCTGCGCTGCGAGGCCAGGTGCTCGGCAGCCACCATCTTCTCGATGTCCGACCAGCGGCCGGCTTCGGTGTTGTGGACGATGGCGATACTCTGGGCACTCTATTGCTTCTGGCGCTTCAGGCGCGATGTGCCGCTCATGACGTTCGGCGGCCTGGCCTATGCCGAGTGCGAGGGGCGGTTCTATAATAAGCTGGGCAAGCAGGTGAGGCTCACCCCGATGCAGCAGCAACTGATGGAGATGTTCTTCCGCAGCGAGTCGCACCGGCTGACGAAAACTGAAATCTGCGACGCCCTCTGGCCCAAGAAGGACGATGCCAACGACACGCTCTACACGCTGATCAGGCGGCTGAAGCCCGTCATCGAAGAACATTCCAACCTGGAAATCGAGTCCGACCGAGGGCGGGCCTACGAGTTGAGAGTCAGGTAGTTAGCCTACTGTCAGCGAATTGTCAGACAAATGTCAGGCTTTATTTTTGGCGGTCGTTGATTCTCTTCATACCTTTGCGTCCGTAAAAACGACAGCAAACGTATGATGAAAGCAACAACATTTAAGAAACTGAACACCCGCGTGGCGTGGCTTGTCTTTGCCATTGCCGCTGCGGTGTATGGTATGACGGTCGAGCCGACGGCCAGTTTCTGGGACTGCCCGGAGTTTATTGCGTGTGGTTACAAGTTGGAGATAGGCCATCCGCCCGGGGCGCCTGTCTTTATGCTGGCGGCCAACCTGTTCGCGCAGTTGGCCGGCGACACGTCTCACGTGGCCTTGATGGTCAACCTGCTGTCGGCACTGCTCAGTGCGGGCTGCATCTTCTTCCTGTTTCTCACCATCACCCATCTGGCACGGAGGCTCGTCTGTCGAGCTGCGACTGTATTCACCCTTCGCCAGATAGTCACGGTCGAGGCCTGCGGCGTGGTGGGCGCCTTAGCCTATACGTTCAGCGACACGTTCTGGTTCTCGGCCGTCGAGGCTGAAGTCTATGCCTTCTCCAGCTTCCTGACGGCCCTGATGTTCTGGCTGATTCTGAAGTGGAGCGACGAGGCTGACAGCCCCAGAAGCGACCGGTGGCTCATCCTGATTGCCTATATCACGGGCCTCTCCATTGGTGTCCACCTGCTCTGTCTGCTCTGCCTGCCTGCCATGTCGTTCGTGGCCTATTTCCGACGGGCACGCAGGGTGACGTGGCAGGGAATGCTGGCAACGCTGGTGGCCGGCGGCCTGCTGGTGGCCGTCATCCTCTATGGCGTTATTCCCGGCGTGGTGATGATGGGTGGCTGGTTCGAACTGCTGTTCACCAACGGGCTGGGCTGTCCCTACAACACGGGCCTCGCCTGCTACGTCGTCCTGCTGACGGCCGGGCTTGTCACCTTATATTATATAATACAGCGGAGGATGGTCAGACTGTCGGTAGCCTGTCTGCTGATGGTGCTGGCCGGCTACAGCAGCTACGGTGTCATCTTCATCCGGGCCAATGCCCGTCCGCCGATGTGCGAGAATGCCCCCGACAACATTTTTTCATTAGGCAGCTACCTGAACCGCGAGCAGTACGGCAAGACACCGCTGCTCTACGGGCCGGCGTACTGCAGCGAGGTGGAACGAACGGTGGAAGGCGACTACCTGGTGCCGCGGCAGAAGGAGGGCAGGGCCATCTACCGCCCCGTGGCCGACCCGACGAAGCAGGCGTATGAGGTGGTGCGCCACGATGTTGACTATGTGTACCAGAACAATATGCTCTTCCCCCGTATGCACTCTGCCCGCCACGCCAAGGCATACGAGGACTGGCTCCAAGGCGTCGAGAAACGGAACGGCGTGCCCACGATGGCCGAGAACCTGCGCTTCTTCCTGACCTATCAGGTGAACTTCATGTACTGGCGCTACTTCCTGTGGAATTTCGTCGGCCGCCAGAACAACATTCAGGGGCACGGCGAGGCAGAACATGGCAATTGGATAACGGGCTTCAGCTGGATTGACGACCGGCTCTTAGGCTGCGACACGTCGAAGCTGCCGTCGGACCTGGCGCAGAACAAAGGGCGCAACGTGTTCTACGCCATGCCGTTGCTGCTCGGCCTGCTGGGCATTCTCTGGCAGTGGCGACGGGGGCGTGAGGGGCGGCAGCAGCTGCTCGTGGTCGCACTGCTGTTTGTAATGACGGGACTGGCCATCGTGGTCTACCTCAACCAGACACCGCTCCAGCCCCGCGAGCGCGACTATGCCTACGCCGGGTCGTTCTACGCCTTTGCCGTTTGGATTGGCTTGGGCGTGGCAGGCCTCAGTGAGAAGATGAAGGCGAAAAGTGGGAGACTGTCTTACGCCGTCTGTGTCGGCAGTCTCTTGGTTCCCATCCAGATGGCCTCGCAGACGTGGGACGACCACGACCGCTCGGGCCGCTACACCTGTCGCGACTTCGGTGCCAACTACCTGGAGAGTATGCCGCGTGAGGGAAAGCCCGTCATCCTGACCAACGGCGACAACGACACGTTCCCGCTCTGGTATAACCACGAGGTGGAGGGCACGCGCACCGACACACGCGACTGCAACCTGGAGTACCTGCAGACCGACTGGTATATCGACCAGATGAAGCGCCCGGCCTACGACTCGCCGGCACTGCCCATCAGCATGGAGCACGAAGACTACAAGGAGGGACGGTTGGAGTATGTGCCCGTGACGGCTGACAGCCTCACCATCGGCCAGACGGTCATCTCGTTGAAAGACGTACAGGGCCTGTACAAGAACGAGCTGATGGTGCTCGAAATGCTGTCGCAGGCCAACTGGGAACGTCCCATATATGTCTCCATCAGCATGGGCACCGACTTGATGTCTTTCCTGCGCGACCACCTGGTGCTCGAAGGGCTGGCCTATCGCATCAGCCCGACGGCAACGGGGAAGCAGATTGACGTAGAGCGCCTTTACGACAACATCATGCACCGCTTCCGCTACGGTGGCCTCAGCAAGAAGGGCATCTATGTCGATGAGGACGTGAAGCGCATGGCTTACTACCACCAGCTCATCATGGGCGTGCTCATCGACGCGCTCCTCGAGCAGGGCGACATCGGGCGGGCCCTGTCGGTATGCACGAAGTGGCAGCAGGAGATGCCCCGCGAGAATGTGCCCTATACGGAGCACGCGCTGGCCATGGCCCGCTGCTATTACACGGCCCGTCAGCCGGAACGGGGCGACGACATCGTCAGCGACCTGCTGCGCCGCTCCTCAGAGTGGCTCTCGTGGATTGAAACCGTCAAACCCGCGCGCCGAGGCGGGTCGCTCTACTCACGGCACGTCTGGTTGCAGACCATGGAGCAGGCACTCCACGTCGCCGGGCTATTTGAGAGAACAGCATTGTCAAACCTTTACACCGAACAATATGAACGCTTCATCAGACAAGGGTAGGCGCCCCTTCATCTTCCGCACCGCCAGCCGCTGCACAGTGGTCGCTGCCTTCGCGTTGATTGTACTTGGCTACATCCTGATGGCAGGCCCGGGCAGTACGGCGCAGTCCTTCAACCCCGACATCTTCGCGGCACGCAGGATAGTCGTCGCCCCGATACTGTGCCTGGCCGGCTATCTGCTGCTCATCGTCGCCATCCTCAGAAGGTGACACTCGTCGCTCCGCCCAAACGGGAATGGAAATGGGGCTAAATGCCCGCTGAAAGCAAAAAAAGTGTTTTTTCTGCGCTTGTTTGATTGAAATTTCGTAACTTTGCAGCGTTTTTTCGTTACAGATTGTTACTAGTCGATATATGAGAGACAGAATAACAGGATCGAAAGCGCTGATGAGGGCTCTGAAGGACGAGGGCGTAAAGACCATCTTCGGCTACCCGGGCGGCTCCATCATGCCCGTCTACGATGCGCTGTTCGACTACACACGTGGTGAGAAGAAATGCTTTGACCACATTCTGGTGCGCCATGAGCAGGGAGCTACACACGCCGCCGAGGGCTATGCCCGAGTCAGCGGCGAGGTCGGCGTGACACTCGTCACCAGCGGCCCCGGCGTCACCAACACGCTGACGGGCATTGCCGACGCCATGCTCGACTCGACACCCATCGTGGTGATTGCCGGACAGGTGCCCATCACGGCCCTGGGTACGGATGCCTTCCAGGAGGTAGACCTCGTCGGCCTGGCTCAGCCCATCTCGAAGTGGTCGTACCAGATAAGGCGGGCCGAGGATGTGGCGTGGGCCGTCAGCCGCGCGTTCTACATTGCCAGGACAGGGCGCCCCGGCCCCGTCGTGCTCGACTTCACCAAGAATGCGCAGGTGGAGGAGATTGATTGGGAACCGTGCAAGGTGAACTTCGTGCGCTCGTACGTACCTTATCCTAAACTCAACGAGGCGGCTGTCCGCGAGGCTGCCGAGCTGATCAACAACGCCAAGCGGCCGCTCGCCCTCGTAGGGCAGGGCGTAGAGCTGGGCAATGCCCAGGAGGAGCTGAAGGCTTTTCTTGAAAAGGCCGACATCCCCGC
Source organism: uncultured Prevotella sp. (assembly GCA_905235325.1). Lineage (GTDB taxonomy): Bacteria > Bacteroidota > Bacteroidia > Bacteroidales > Bacteroidaceae > Prevotella. Next base: position 7,310 of record CAJOLE010000040.1, read on the forward strand.
CGGCCGGACCATGCTGGGGCTCTCGGCACTGCCGTCCGACCATCCGCTGAACGTCGGTATGCTGGGTATGCACGGCAACTACGCCGTCAACCTGAAGGAGCAGGAGTGCGACGTGCTCATTGCCATTGGTATGCGCTTCTCTGACCGCGTGACGGGCAACGTGAATACTTACGCTAAGCAGGCTAAGATTGTCCACTTAGACATCGACCGCTCTGAGATTGACAAGAACGTGAAGACCGACGTCGCCGTGGTGGCCGACTGCAAGGAGTCGCTGCCCGCACTGACAGCTCTGCTCAACGCAAACAGGCATACGGAATGGCGGGAGTCGTTCAGGCCGCTTGACGAGAAAGAGCGCACGAAGGTGATTGAGCCGGCCATCCATCCTGCGGAGGGGCCACTGCTGATGGGCGAGGTGGTCAATGCCGTTGCCGAACAGGCTCAGGACGATGCCGTCTTGGTGACGGATGTCGGTCAGAACCAGCTGTTTGCAACCCGCTACTTCAAGTATCGCCATAAGCGCAGCATCTGCACCAGTGGCGGCTTGGGAACGATGGGCTACGGTATGCCGGCAGCCATCGGTGCCACCTTTGCCGCCCCCGGCCGACAGGTGTGCTGCTTCATGGGCGACGGCGGTTTCCAGATGTGCATCCAGGAGTTGGGCACCATCATGGAGCAGAAGTCGCCGGTGAAGATGATTCTGATGAACAACCACTACCTGGGCAACGTGCGCCAGTGGCAGGATATGTTCTGGTTGCGCCGCAAGTCGTTTACGAAGATGATGAATCCCTGCTACGAACTGATTGCTCAAGGCTACGGCATACCCTACGTGGCCGTCACTGACCGCAGTGACCTTGCCGATGCCGTCCGGCGTATGCTGACGACCGACGGGCCGTTTATCTTGGAGTGTGCCATCAAGGAGGAGGACAACGTGCTGCCGATGACGCCGCCGGGCATGAATGTCGATGACATGATGTTGGAGATATAATTTATGGAAGATAAGAAGCTTTTTACCTTGCTGGTCTACTCTGAGAACGTGGCCGGTATCCTGAACCAAATCACGGCCGTGTTTACGCGCCGTCAGGTAAACATCGAGAGCCTGAACGTGTCGGCATCGAGCATTCCCGGCGTACACAAGTACACCATCACCGCCTGGAGCAACGAGGACCAGATTATCAAGATAACGCGGCAGATAGAGAAGAAAATCGACGTGGTGAAGGCCAACTACTTCACCGACGAACAGCTGTTCCTCCGCGAGACGGGACTCTACAAGCTGTTGACGGAGAAAGTGCTCGAGAACCCAGAAATCTCGCGCACCATCCGCCGCTTCGGTGCCGGCATCATCGAGGTAAACCCCACGTACACCATCGTGATGATGTATGGCGTGACGGAGCAGGTCATCGAGCTCTTCCGCGCCCTCGACGCCTTCGGCTGCGTGCTTCAGTACACCCGCTCGGGCCGCATCGCCGTTACCCGGGGCAAGCAGGAGCAGGTCAGCGCATTCCTTGAAGAAAGAGAAAAAGATGGATAAGACGGGACACTACGAGTTCATGGCCGAGCCGTTCCACTGCGACTTCTCGGGCCGTCTCTTCATGGGGCATCTGGGCAACCACCTGCTCAATGCAGCCGACTTCCACTCCACGGAGCGCGCCTTCGGCATGAAGCGGCTGCTGGGCATCGAGCGCTCGTGGGTGCTCTCGCGCCTGGCCATCGAGATGGCGGAGATGCCCCCGATGTACACCCGCTTCAGCGTCGAGACATGGGTGGAGTCGGCCATGCGCTTCTTCACCAGCCGCAACTTCGCCGTCGTCGGAGCCGACGGCCGCACTTACGGCTACGGCCGCAGCATCTGGGCGATGATCGACACCGTGACGCGCCAGCCGACCGACATCTACAGCATCGACGACGGAGCCATCAGCAACTGGATCGTCGCCGACCGCCCGTGCCCCATCGACAAGGGCGGCCGCGTCAGGATGTCGGACGATGCCCGTCTCGTGCGCACCATCGACACCTACTACAACGACGTCGACATCAACGGCCACATCAACTCAGTGAAATACATCGAGCACGTCCTCGACCTTTGGCCGATGGACTGGTATCGCGACCACCAGATCAGCCGCTTCGAGATAGCATACGTGGCCGAGGCTCATGCCGGCGACCGCCTCTCGTTCTATCGTGAGGACGGCACCGACGGCGACAGCAGCATCCGCATCGTCCGCACCGACGGCACCGAGTGCTGCCGCTGCAGGGTGGTGTTCACCCCGTCAGGATGCAAATAAATCCTAATTTATTTTGTAGTGTCGCCACTTATTGCTAATTTTGCATCCGATTTCTAAGTTAACCCCTCGTCGCGCCCTCGGGCAGGGTGGGAGTGTGCTGGCAAGACGACGGCTCTCGGGTTAGGGCTGGCATGGTACACAGGGACAAGTACAACATTAAAAACAATACCGCATTATGGCAGAAATGAATTTTGGTGGCGTTATCGAGACTGTAGTCACCAGCAAAGAGTTCTCACTTGAGAAAGCACGTGAAGTATTGAAGGACGAAGTGATAGCCGTCATCGGCTATGGCGTACAGGGACCCGGCCAGGCCTGCAACCTGCGCGACAACGGATTCAACGTCATCGTCGGACAGCGTCAGGGCAAGACCTACGACAAGGCTGTTGCCGACGGCTGGGTGCCCGGCAAGACCCTCTTCTCTATCGAGGAGGCCGCCGAGAAGGGTACTATCCTCTGCATGCTGCTCTCCGACGCCGGACAGATACAGCAGTGGCCCACCATCAAGAAATACCTGAAGCCCGGCAAGACGCTGTACTACAGCCACGGCTTCGCCATCAACTGGAGCGACCGCACGGGTGTTGTCCCCCCGAAGGACGTCGACGTTATCATGGTGGCCCCCAAGGGCAGCGGCACCAGCCTCCGCACGATGTTCTGCGAGGGTCGCGGACTGAACTGCTCGTATGCCATCTATCAGGACGCCACCGGCAAGGCTAAAGACAAGACGCTGGCCTTCGGCATCGGCATCGGCGCAGGTTATATGTTCGAGACAACGTTCCAGCGCGAGGCTACCTCTGACCTTACAGGCGAGCGCGGCTCGCTGATGGGTGCCATCCAGGGACTGCTGCTGGCTCAGTACGAAGTGCTGCGCGAGAACGGCCACTCACCCTCGGAAGCCTTCAACGAGACCGTTGAGGAGCTCACCCAGAGCCTTGGCCCGCTCTTTGGTGCCAAGGGAATGGACTGGATGTACGCCAACTGCTCAACCACTGCCCAGCGCGGAGCCCTCGACTGGGCACCCCGTTTCCACGATGCCATCAAGCCCGTCATGGAGTGGCTCTACTACTCAGTGAAGACTGGCAACGAAGCCCAGATTACCATCGACGCCAACTCGAAGCCCGACTACCGCGCCGGTCTGGAGAAGGAGCTTGAGGCCATGCGCAACCAGGAGATGTGGCGTGCCGGCGAGACCGTCCGCAAGCTGCGCCCCGAGAACCAGGAGGTTTAAGCGATAATACCGTCCTGACGCGCCGTTCCCCCCCGTCGTCTGGCGGCACTTTCCGAATTGCCGACCTTCGTCAGCAATGTTGCCGGCCAACATCAGCAAATTTGCTGACGTTGGCCGGCAAATCGTTTGGTGCCGCCAGACGACGGGTAAGGCGGCGCGTTCCGAAAGCAGAAGCGTACTTTATGCAGTACGAAACGGTTCCGCATCAATTTAGGTTTACAGTGAGATATGCGAAGAGAAGAAATTGCCGGACGAATACCGCGGTTCTTCCCGTCTTGAGTGTGCCAGAATGTAGAATAATCTTCGCAAAAGTGCGGCATAATCTTGCTGCGGACATTTTTTTTGAAAAAAAACAAGCAAAAAGTTTCCGCTTATGATTATTTTTTGTACCTTTGCAGAGGTCAAAGTTCTCCAAAACGGGAAACTTTTTCAAAAATCTTTACGGGAAAGTTTTCCGAAACGGAGAGTTTCGCCCGTTGTAGGTGAGCGACAATAGCAAAACGGAACTATAATAATGGAAATTAAGAATTTTACAATTACCAAGCGCGACGGTTCGAAGGACCGTTTCTCGTTAGACAAGATTATGAATGCCATTGTCAAGGCATTCGAGAGTGTGGAACAGCCGGCTGATTTGGGTTCTATCTCAAAGATTATCAGCCACTTGGATATTAAGGACGATATCAAGGTGGAGGATATCCAGAATCAGGTAGAGGAGGCTCTGATGCGTGAGGGATACTATAAGGTGGCCAAGTCGTTCATGCTCTATCGCCAGGCTCACACCGAGGACCGCGAGACACTGCAGAAGTTGCAGTTCTTGTCAGAATACTGCGACTCGGTGAATGCTGCGACAGGTTCAAAGTATGACGCAAATGCAAACGTCGAGCACAAAAATATTGCCACGCTGATTGGCGAGTTGCCCAAATCGAACTTCATCCGCCTGAACCGTCGACTGCTGACCGACCGCATCAAGAAGATGTACGGCAAGCAGTTGGCCGACGAGTATATCGACAAGCTCGTCCACCATTTTATATATAAGAACGACGAGACGTCGCTTGCCAACTACTGCGCTTCGATAACCATGTACCCCTGGCTCATCGGCGGCACCACCTCCATCGGCGGCAACTCGACGGCCCCCACTAACCTGAAGTCGTTCTGCGGCGGTTTCGTCAATATGGTGTTCATGGTCTCGTCGATGCTCAGCGGTGCCTGCGCCACGCCCGAGTTCCTGATGTATATGAACTACTTCATTGGCAAGGAATATGGCATTGACTATTGGAAGCGCTCCCACGAGCAGGGCGACCTGAGCCTGAAGAAGCGCACCATCGACAAGATCATCACCGACTACTTCGAGCAGATTGTCTACACGCTGAACCAGCCCACTGGAGCGCGCAACTATCAGGCCGTGTTCTGGAACGTCGCCTATTACGACCGCTACTATTTTGAGTCGATCTTCGGCGACTTCTACTTCCCCGACGGGTCGAAGCCCGACTGGGACGGCCTCTCCTGGCTGCAGAAGCGCTTCATGAAATGGTTCAACAAGGAGCGCACCAAGACCCTCCTCACCTTCCCGGTCGAGACGATGGCACTGCTGACTGACGAGAACGGCGAATGCAAGGACCCGGAGTGGGGCAACTTTACCGCCGAGATGTACTCCGAGGGTCACTCCTTCTTCACGTATATGAGCAACAATGCCGACTCGCTGTCGTCGTGCTGCCGTCTGCGCAACGAGATTACCGACAACGGCTTCTCCTACACGCTCGGAGCCGGTGGCGTCTCCACCGGTTCGAAGTCGGTGCTCACCATCAACCTGAACCGCTGCATCCAGTATGCCGTAAACCACGGGCTGGACTATCTGGAGTATCTGAGCAGCATCATCGACCTCTGCCACAAGGTCCAGCTGGCTTATAACGAGAATCTTAAGGAGCTCCAGTCGCATGGTATGCTTCCCTTGTTCGATGCCGGCTACATCAACATCGGCCGCCAGTATCTCACCATCGGCATCAACGGACTGGTCGAGGCCGCCGAGTTCATGGGGCTGAAGATTACGCCCAACGACGACTACCTGCATTTCGTACAGAGCATCCTCGGGCTGATTGAGAAGTACAACCGCCAGTACCGCTCGAAGGACGTGATGTTCAACTGCGAGATGATTCCCGCCGAGAATGTCGGGGTGAAGCATGCCAAGTGGGACCGTGAGGACGGCTACCTCGTGCCACGCGACTGCTACAACTCCTACTTCTACGTCGTCGAGGACGACTCGCTGACCATCATCGACAAGTTCAAGCTGCACGGCGCACCCTACATCGAGCACCTCACCGGCGGCTCGGCGCTCCACATGAACCTCGACGAGCACCTGTCGCAGCAGCAGTACCTGCAGCTGCTCAAGGTGGCTGCCAGGGAGGGTTGCAACTACTTCACGTTCAACATCCCCAACACCGTCTGCAACGAGTGTGGCGCCATCGACAAGCGCTACCTCCACGAGTGCCCGAAGTGCCACTCCAAGAACATCGACTACATGACCCGCATCATCGGCTACCTGAAGCGCGTCTCGAACTTCTCCCAGCCCCGTCAGGAGGAGGCCGCCCGCCGCTACTATGCCAGTATGGACAAATAAGGCGCGAGAAGCGACTACCCCGGACCCGTGCTCAAGTACGTAAACACAGACGTCGTATTCCAGGAGATACCCGACGAAGTGACACTGGCTGTCAACATCTCGAACTGCCCGTGCCGCTGTCCGGGCTGTCACAGCCACTATCTGTGGAACGACATCGGACTGCCCTTAGACACCGGAGCCATCGACTACTTCGTCATCAGGGAAGGCCGCAACATCACGTGCATCGCCTTTATGGGCGGCGACGCCGACCCGAAGGCGGTGAATATGCTGGCACAGTATATACATGAAGAATACCCTCTGCTGAAGGTGGCGTGGTACACGGGGCGCATCCGTGTGCCCGCCATCGTCAACAAGCTCGACTTCGACTATATCAAGGTCGGCCCCTACATCCGGCATCTGGGGCCGTTGAAGCATCAGACCACCAACCAGCGTATGTACCGACAGACGGATGAGGGCACGTTTGAGGACATCACCGCCCGCTTCTGGCGGAAATGAAAGGCATTTCGCTGATTTCGCTGATATAGCCTGGAAAGAAAATATTCTGAAATTCCTTTGCGCTTTTGGGAATTTTTCTTAACTTTGCAGGCAATATCAAGAAACCGATTCTTTTATGCTAAGAAAAATCAGGACTCTGCTGGCTGGCGTGATGATGATTGGCATCACGCTGCTGTTTGTTGACTTTACGGGGTTGTTGCACCATTGGCTTGGCTGGATGGCAAAGATCCAGCTGCTGCCGGCGGTGATGGCTCTGAACGTGGCCGTCATCGTCGTGCTGGCGGTGCTGACGCTGGTGTTCGGCCGCATCTATTGCTCGGTCGTCTGTCCGCTGGGCATTCTCCAGGACGTGCTGGCGCGGCTGCGCCGTAAGAAGAACAAGTATGACTACTCCCCAGAGGTGCGCTGGCTGCGCTACCCGGTGCTGGCGGTGTTCGTCGTGGCCTTTGCGGCGGGCATCGGCTCGCTGGTGCAGCTGCTGGCACCCTACAGTGCTTTCGGGCGCATCGCGACGATGGTGCTGCAGCCACTGTGGATGCTGGGCAACAACGTGCTGGGCTTCCTGGCCGAGCGGGCTGACAGCTACGCCTTCTACACGGTTGACGTGTGGATGAAGTCGCTGCCGGTGCTCATCGTGGCCTTGGCGACGCTGATCGTGCTGTTGGTCCTGGCTTGGCGCGGCGGGCGCACGTACTGTAATACAATCTGTCCGGTGGGAACGGTGCTGTCGTTCTTGGCGCGCTTCTCGTGGCTGAAGATCCGGTTCGACGAGGGGAAGTGCCGTAACTGCTCGATGTGCTCGAGGAACTGTAAGGCGGCGTGCATCGACTATAAGTCGCACTCGGTTGACTACTCGCGCTGCGTGGTCTGCGGCAACTGCATCGATAGCTGTAAGTTCGGGGCGCTGAAATATAAATGTGGAAGTGAAAAGCGAGAAGCGAAAGGCAAGGAAGTTTCTTCTGAGCGTCGCTCGTTCCTCGTGGGTGCCGCACTTGTCACGACGGCGGCGATGGCGCAGAAGAAGGAGAAACTGATGGACGGCGGACTGGCCGAGCTGGAAGACAAGGTGGCACCGGAACGGCAGACACCGCTGACACCGCCGGGGTCGCTGTCGTTCGACCATTATGCCCGGCGGTGTACGGGATGCCAGCTCTGCGTGTCGGAGTGCCCCAACGGCGTGCTGCGGCCGACGGCTGACCTTATGCACCTGATGCTGCCCACGATGTCGTATGAGCGGGGCTACTGCCGCCCGGAGTGTACGCGCTGCTCGGAGGTATGCCCGGCCGGAGCTATCAGGCTGATTGACAAGGCCGAGAAGTCGTCTACACAGATTGGGCATGCCGTGTTTGTACAGAAGAATTGCGTGGTGGTGACCGACGGCGTGGACTGCGGCAACTGTGAACGTCACTGTCCGGTGGGTGCCATCGAGATGGTGGCGCTGAATGAGGATGACGAGAATTCGCCCTGGGTGCCTGCCGTCAACGAGGAGGCCTGCATTGGCTGCGGTGCTTGCGAGTATGTGTGCCCGGCCCGTCCGTACTCGGCGATTATGGTTGAGGGGCACGAGGTGCATAAGAAAATTTGAAAAGTTGAAAAATTGAAAGGTTGAAGACGTGGAAAGTAAGAATATATCGAGGAGGAATTTCCTGAAGCTGTTCGGGGCTGGTGCCGTGGGCACGGCTGCCGTCATGGCCGGCTGTAAGGATAAGGTGAGCCAGGAAGTGGCCGACGAGTATAAGAATCAGGTGGAGCCGCCGGTGGGCAAGATGACCTACCGCGAGAACCCTAAGACGAAGGAGAACGTGTCGCTCTTGGGCTTCGGCATGATGCGCCTGCCGATGAAGGTTGACAACGACCAGGAGTTCGACCAGGAGATGATCAACCGCCAGGTGGACTACGCCATCGAGCACGGCGTGAACTACTTCGACACCAGTCCCGTCTACTGTCAGGGACAGTCGGAGCGCTGCACGGGCATCGCCCTGAGCCGTCACAAACGGTCGGAGTTTTTTGTGGCTACGAAGCTGTCGAACTTCAACCGCGACTATTGGACGAAGGAGAAGTCGATAGAGATGTACCGTAACTCGATGAAGCAGTTGCAGGTAGACTACATCGACTACTACCTGCTGCACGCCGTCGGTGGCAGTATGGACGAGTTCAACGGGCGCTACATTGACAACGGCATCATGGACTTCCTGCAGGCGGAGCGCAAGGCAGGCCGCATACGCAACCTCGGTTTCTCGTTCCACGGCTATAAGTCGGTGTTCGACGAGATGATATCGCGCCACGCGGAGTACCAATGGGACTTCGTGCAGATAGAGCTGAACTATCTGGACTGGAACTTCGCCGACGAGATTAACAACGGCAACGTCGATGCGAGCTACCTCTACGCCGAACTGCAGAAGCGCAGCATACCGGCGGTCATCATGGAGCCGCTGCTCGGCGGGCGCTTGGTGAAGCTGCCTCAGTACCTGATGACGGAGCTGAAGCAGAAGAACCCCGAACGGTCGGTGGCCTCGTGGGCTTTCCGCTACGCGGGAACGCCCGAGGGGGTGCTCACCGTGCTCAGCGGCATGACGTATATGGAGCACCTGAAGGATAACCTGCTGACTTACAGTCCGCTGGAACCGCTGGATGAAGCGGAGACGGAATACCTGCACGACAATGTGGCTCGCAAGATTGTAGGTCTGAAAAACATTCCCTGCAACGACTGCAAGTACTGTATGCCCTGTCCCTACGGCATCGACATACCAGCCATCTTCGTTCACTACAACAAGTGCAAGAACGAGGGCTCGCTGCCTATGGGCGTGGGCGACCCAGAGTACCGCAAGCACCGCCGCCAGTACCTCATCTCGCTCGACCGCGTGGTGCCCCGCGACCGCCAGCCTGACCACTGCATACAGTGCGGGCAGTGCGAGCCCCACTGTCCGCAGGGCATCAAGATTCCCCGCGAACTGCTGACAATCGACAAGATGATAGAGGAGTTGAAGAGTAGTGAAGGGTGAAGCTTGGTGAAGGGTGAAAGGAGGTAACTATCCGGCACTCCTTACAGGCGTAACGAAAAAATTTCCGTTCAACAGGGTGTCACGGTGTCACATCATGACATAACGCACAGGCTGACAGGCGATTGAGGCGCGTGTCACCCTCGCAAAAGGGTGTCACAGGGTGACACGAGGGTGACACGCGACTTGCAAATTCTCTCGAGAATTTGTCCGTAAGGCAGTGAGATACCGTCGGTCAGAAGCTGGTTTTCAGTTAGATTCTCTCGAGAATTTGCAACTCTTGTGTCACCCTCGTGTCACCCGTGTCACCCACTCAAACAGGGTGTACGCCCAGTGTACATCGGCATTGTGTCACCCTGACACCCTGTTCAACGAAAACGAAAGTTACGGGAACGTTTATTGAAATCAAGTGATGTTCATAGTTTGAACGTGGCCCTTAACATGATAGTGCGACCGCAGAGACCGTAGTCGTAGGTGTAGGTGTTGATGCCGTCGAAGACGGTGTAGGCGTAGCTGCGCTGGTTCAGGAGGTTGGTGAGTTCCAGTCGGAGGACCCACTGCTTCCACTTGTACTGCGCCGAAGCGTTGAAGAGTGACGTTCGCTTGTATTTGTCGGTGGTGATCTGGCGGCGCACATAATCATAGTCTAAGGAGAGGTCGAGGGTGGCGATGGGGAATACGTGGACGGCACCGCTATGGGTGAGGGAGGTCACGGTATGACTCTCCTCGGAGTAGCGGGAGCACGACCAGCCGTAGCGGATGTCGTAGCGCACTTCAAGCCACTGGATGGGGGTGACGGAGGCATTGCCGTGGAGGTTGTAGTTGGTGGAGCGCACCTTGATGATGTTAGCCCCCTCCTGACCTCCCCCCATAGGGGAGGAAATGGCCTGCTCACTGCCACCGAAACCATACGAGGCGTCTGCCCCGAGCTTGGTAAAGATAGACGGAAAGTTCTTCGTGCTGCTGACGGAGAAGTTGGTGGAGCGGCTGCGGGTGTCGCGTTGCAGGGCAGAGCTGCTGATATCTATGCCGCTGACGCTCATTCCCGAGCCTTGCTCGCCTACCCGTAGCCTTTGCGAGTAGAGCGTGTTGCGCTTGTCCTCGCTGTGGATAGCGGCGAGGCTCAGCGTGAAGTACTGCATGGGCAGTTGCCACTTCCAGTCGCCCGACGTGTGCCACGAGTTCGACTCGCCGATGATGCCCGACGAGGTGCGCACCGTGCGGTAGTCCACCTGCATCGGCTCCGTCAACAGTGTCATCATGTCGCCAATCTGCGTCGTGTAGCCCGTCGAGAACTGTAGCTTGCTGTTGGCAGAGAAGGTGTAGTTGATGCCCATCGAAGGATTGAGCACGGGCTTGGTGTAGTTGAGCTTGTTGTAATACAGTCCTTTCAATGCAGCACCCAGTCCGGCACTGAGGTAGAAGCGGCGGTTGCGCGAGTGAATCTCGAAGCCGGGATTGACGCTGGGGGTGAATGACCAGCCGCGTACAACCTCCCTTTCGTCCCCCGAGGGTGACACGTTACTCTCGGGGGACGAAGGGTGGGGCGTTCGGTTGGTTTCCACATCATCATACATCGCACTCACGCTGACAGGCAGACTGAGCCGGAACACCTTCCCGATGGGGATGTTGAACGACGAGCCGACGTTCATCGAGAGTGTCGATGACTGCGCCGTTTGCACAACCCCCTCTAAATCCCCCCGAGTGGGGACTTCTGCCGCAGAAAAGCCTCCCCCCGGGGAGGTTTGGAGGGGGTTAAATGTTAGCCTCAATGTCGGTGTCCTCCTGAACGACACCGACGCATTGACATGTCGGCGCGTGCCCTTCTCCGTCCTGCCCATCCAGAACAGGTCGTTGCCCGCCTCAAATGAGCTTGCCCGTCGTCTCTGCTCCGTTTGTTGCGATACCATCGCAACAGACTGAACATCCCCCTCATTCTGCTCAAACTTCCCCTTTACAACGAACGTTTCGCTGAGATACACGCGGTCGGCATTCTTCAGGTAGTTCACCGTCAGCTTGGGCAGATGCACCTTCGTGAGCGGCGAGGTCTGTTCGCTCACGGTCACGTAGTTGCCCGTGCCAGCCAGATACGTGCTGCTCTGGCTGATGTCGTGCGTGGCACGGTGGTAGCTGTAGTCGGCATTCACCTTTATGGTCGTTGCCGAGTCGAGTTTATGGATGCCGTTGAGCGTCGCCATGCCGTTGCGCTGGTAGAGGTATTCGCCCTGCGGAGGCGCACCGCCGTCGAAGCCGCCGAACAGACTGGTGGCAGGCGTCGTCACGTCCGAGCCGCCGAAGTGGTCTGTCATGTCAGCCTGTGCGAAGTTCTTGTAGTTGCCACCCTTCAGCGAGCAGATGGTCTGGAACTTGTCG
>CAJOLE010000041.1 GCA_905235325.1 uncultured Prevotella sp.
CCCGCACCCTCACCGGCGGCATTTGGAACACGCTGTGCCTGCCGTTCGACGTGACGATGGCTGATATGGAGCTGGCACTGGGCGACGGTCAGGACATACAGATGCGGACGTTCACCGGCTATGCCGACAAGGTGATGGCGTTCAGCGAGGCAACGACCGTCGAGGCCGGCACGCCCTTCCTCATCAAGCTGAACACAACGGTCAAGAACCCGACGTTCCACGGCGTGACCGTCAGCGACGTGCCGGCGAAGACCGTCGAGCACGGTGGAGTCAGCTTCGTCGGAACCTACAGCCCTATAGCCCTCGCGACCGACGGCACGAACCTCTTTATCACTACACGTAACACGCTGGCCTCGCCTGGAGTGGGCACGAACACGATGAATGGGCTGCGGGCTTACATCGTCGTGCCGACGGACTTCAATCCGTCGGGTGCCCGTCTGATGATGGACGACGGCGAGACGACAGCCATCAGCAATCTGGCACAGTCTGTAGAAGCCATGCCACAGGCAACCTACGACCTGAAGGGACAGCGCGTGGAGAACAGCCGCCACGGCCTCTACATCGTCAACGGAAAACTTACCCTCGTCAAATAGCCTGAGCCATGAGAAGAACTTACGTAAGACCCACCGTCGACGTCGCGACGGTCATGCCGTCGCCCGTGCTCGGCGGCAGCGACGCATTCTTAGACGAAGATGCCCTGCTGGGCACGCTTGGCGGAATTGAGAGAGACATGGATGCCCAAGAGGCGGCTACGCGCAGATTCTTTGACCTCGATAACTAATTGCTTTGCGCGCATAGATTATAAATCGCAGGACTTACCCTACACTTCCTACACTTCCTACACCTGCCCGACTTTTTTAGGTGTAGGGAGTGTAGGAAGTGTAGGATATAAAGTGCGAATGACAATTATAATAGCAGAAATGGCCGGAATGACCGACAAGACCATGCTCTTTTACGGCTTTCGGAGGCAGGAACCGACACCTGAACCGACACCTTGACGTAGACTGCCGCCTTTTGGGCAAAAGGCGCCGGGTTTTGGGCAAAAGGCGCCGGGTTTTGAGGAAATAATCCACTATCTTTTTACTAACAGTAACAGTCTGGGCAGCATCATCGCGAGCCACTGAAAACCGTAATCTCGCCCGAGCCGTAGCACCGATGGTGCCATTCGTCGTAGACGACGCAGAACTGGCCGGGGGCGACACCGTGGATGGGGTCATCGGCGCGGACGGTGTAGCAGCCGTCGCCCTGCGGCGTGAGCCGGGCGGGCAGGTACTGCGGTGTGTGGCGTATCTTGATGGTGATGCGCTCCGGGGGCAGCTGGCCGTTGATGCTGTGGAAGTCGCGGATGGGGAACTCCTGCTTGTAAGCCGTCTGCGGGTCGTAGCCGTGGCTGACGTAGAGGATGTTCTGACCGACGTCCTTCTTCACGACGAACCAGGGCCCGCCGCCGAAGCCCATGCCCTTGCGCTGGCCGATGGTGTGGAACCACAGTCCGCGGTGCTCGCCGATGCGGCGCCCGGTCTCTAACTCGACGACGTCGCCGGGCTGCTCGCCGAGGTAGCGGCGGATGTAGTCGTTGTAGTTGATCTTGCCGAGGAAGCAGATGCCCTGCGAGTCGCGGCGGTGGGCGCTGACCAGGTGCTCGCGCTCGGCAATCTGGCGCACCTCGTCCTTCATGTAGTGGCCGATGGGGAACAGCGCCTTCTCTAACTGCCAGTCGTAGATCTGGGCCAGGAAGTCGGTCTGGTCCTTCACGGGGTCGGGGCTGGTGCAGAGCCAGAAGACCCTCCCTACAGCCCCCGAGGGGGCTTCATTACCTTGTAGGAAGAATTGGCCTACACTCGTATCCCCCTCGGGGGACGAAAGGGGGGTCACTTCCTTCTGCGCATAGTGCCCCGTGGCGATGAGGTCGTAGTCGTGGCCGCGCTTCTCGTGGAACGCGCCGAACTTGATGAGCCGGTTGCACATCACGTCGGGGTTGGGGGTCAGTCCCGCGCGTACCTTGTCCATCGTGTAGCGCGTCACCTGGTCCCAGTACTCGCGGTGACAGTCGACCACCTCCAACGGGCAGCCGTACTTCGCAGCCACGGCGGTAGCCATCTCGAGGTCCTCCTCGCTTGAGCAGTCCCACTCTTCCTGCTCCTCGGGGCCAATCTTGATATAGAAGCAGTCGGGGTGGAGCCCCTGGCGTGCCAGCTCGTAGACCACCACCGACGAGTCGACGCCGCCTGAGAGCAGCACGGCGATGCGCTTGTCCTGTAATTCCTCTGTATTGATCATCGTTTCAGTCGTTTATATGTTCTTCAGGTGGTCGATGGCCACCTTGCTCAGTTCGAGTTTCAGCTCCACGCCGTCGGCAGAACGGAGGCGGCAGACCATGCTGCGCGTGTTCAGCTGGACGACGGTCCGTCGGTTGACGATGGTGCTGCGGTCTACGCGGACGAACTGCTGCGGGTCGAGCACGGCCTCAATGGCGTGCAGGCTGTCGAGCAGCAGCTCCTCATGGTCGAAGCAGACGAGCACCGCATAGTTGCGCGCCGCCTTGACGTAGGCGATGCTGTCGGGAACCACCCACACCCGTCCTGCTGATGTCCTGAAGGCGAGCTTTGCCTGTGAAGGGTGCAGGGTGACAGGTGAAGGGTGAAGGGCGTCGGGCTGACGGCGCTTCACCTTCTCGACGGCCTGGCGCAGCTCGGCGGGACTGACGGGCTTCAGCAGGTAGTCGGCGGCCTGCAGCTTGATGGCGTTCATCAGGTAGCTGCGGTCGTCGTAGGCCGTGGTGAAGATGACGCTGGGCAGCGGCATCTCGTCCTGCAGCTTGTGGAGCAGGGTGATGCTGTCGCGCCCCTGCAGCTGGATGTCCATCAGCAGCAGGTCGGGCTTGAGCGTGCGTATGCTGTCGCGGGCCGTCTCGTAGCTGTCGCAGTCGGCCACCACCTCGACGTCGTCGGCCAGTGCCTGGAGCTTGGCGAGCAGCGTGAGGCGTGGCAGCCGTTCGTCCTCGACGACGATGGTTCTCAGTCTCCTATTCATACACGTAGTCCTTTGGCACCGTCATGTCGAAGTGCGTGCCGCAGGTCTTGCCTTCGGCATCCTTCAGGTTGCGCGCGTGATGGCGTATGTGGTGCTTGTTGCTCTTGTTGTAGAGTTGTATCTGCTCGTTCAGTATGCGCAGCCCCATCTTCGTGGTGCCCTTGTTCAGCTGGGCGGCCTTGCGGCGGCCAATGCCGTTGTCCTCGACGGTGACCACCGTCGTGTCCTCGTAGTTGGTGATGATGACGTCGATGTGTCCGCCCTCGGGCTTGGGGCTGATGCCGTGCTTGATGGCGTTCTCGACGTAGGTGTGCAGCAGCATGGTGGGCAGCAGGGCCTTGCGGTCTACGTTGTCGGCCACCATCACGCTGTAGGTGAGGCGCTCGTCGTAGCGCAGCTTCTGCAGTTCCAGGTACTTCGTCACGTAGTCCACCTCCTCGGCGACGGTGCGTGCCGGGCGGTCGATGTCCTGCAGCGTCTGGTTGGTGAAGTCGGAGTAGAGCTTCAGGTATCGGGCGGCCTCGTCGGTCGAGTTGTTCAGCACGAAGTACTCGATGGCGGCCAGCACGTTGGCGTGGAAGTGGGGAATGGTCTTCAGGCGGATGGCGCTGAGCTGCAGCTCGTGCTGCTTCTTCTCGCGCTTCAGCCGCAGCATCTCCTTGGCATGGCGGCGGCGCACGTAGCCGTAGGCTATGAGCCAGATGACGGCTGTGAGCAGCAGCAGGCCGGCGAGCCATGCCCACCAGTGCTCGTACCACTTCAGGGGCGGCGCCACGTAGGTGTCTTCCTCGCTGAGGGTCAGCAGTTCGGCGGGCTTGAAGGTCGTCATCTCCTCGATGCCGCAGAGCCACACGGTGCCGTCGTCCCGTTCGGCCATCGTGGCCTTCAGCGGTTCTACGAGGGTGAAGCCGTCGAGGTGGTCGATGAAGCGGGCCTCGCCGATGGTGTAGCTGCTGTCGATGCGGGCCACCAGGAGGCCGTCGGTCAGGGCCACCACCAAGTAGCCGCGCGGCGAGACGTGCAGCGAGCGCACCTCGTGGCCGCTGAGCTGCGGCAGCTGGCCGTTGAGCGGCTGCAGCTCGCCGTGGCGGATGACGAAGAGCGAGTCGCAGCTGGCAAAGAAGACGGCTCCGCGGGCGTCGGCCTCCATGGCCGAGACGATGAGCTTCTGGTCGCCGTAGGCCACTGGCTCGGTGCGGCAGGTGTTTGGTTTGTCGCCATAGTATGGCGACAGACGGAACAGGCCGAAGGTGCTGCCTACGTAGAGGTGGCCGTCGCCGTCGGCAGCGGCGCACCAGGGGTGGGCAATATCGGTCGAGAGCGTGTCGGTGCGCCCCGTGGCGGGGTCGTAGGCGACTATGAGTTGACGCAGTCCGAGGATGAGCCGCCCCTCGGCGGCGGCAACGAACTGGTAGCGGTCGAAGGGCAGGTGGAGCCACTTGACGGTGGTGCCGCTGACGGCAGCCACGTCGCTGCGCCCGGCCATGTAGACGGTGTCGCCGATGACGGCGGCCGACGGCTGGAAGAAGTCTTCGGGACTGTCGTAGACGATGCGCCCGTCGCTGATGATCTTGCCGTTGAGCGTACCCTGCACCGTGGGCGTCACGGCGCGCACGATGTCGTCGCCGTCGGTCAGGCGGTGGTTGGTGAATTGCCGGCCGAAGAAGCAGTAAAGGCCCTGATAGGTGGCCACCCAGAGGCGGTCCCAGCGGTCGACGAGCACATCCTTGACAAGGTTGAAGCCCCCGGCCAGCTTGGTCAGCGTCGAGCCGTCGTAGCTGTACAGGCTGTGACTGTCGGCAACGATCAGCGTGCCGTCCTTCGCCGGGCGCACAAGCAGGCCGTAGTCGGGTGTCCAGTCGCTGAAGGCGGTCTCCATGACGAGGCTGTCGCCCTCGGCGCGGTAGATACCGTCCTTGGCAAAGGCGCGCAGCACGCCCCCGCTGCGGTGGTAGCAGTAGACGTCGCCCTGCGGGATGAGCACACCCCCTGCGGAGTCGACGTACAGGTGGCGGTCGGGGGTCATCGCGTCCATCAGCGTGTCGGCGAAGACGTGCTCAAAGCCGTGCTCCCCGTCCGTCCTGGCCAGCCAGCGGTGCCGTTCCTGCTCGTCCTCGAAGAGCACGTAGCCGTTGGGCAGGTCGGTGGCGTTGAAGTTGTTCAGCAGCCAGCGGCCCTCGGGGTCTAAGGGTTGCAGCTGCACCTCGTCATAGCCGATGTCCCACTGCTGGCGGAAGCTCAGCGCCCTGACGCCACGGGCGGTCTCCATGAAGCCTACGACGTTCCAGCGGTGCCCGCGCAGAAAGGGGGTCAGCTTGCGCCCGTCGTAGCGGACGAAGCCCGACAGCGTGCCCACGTAGATATAGCCGCGACTGTCCTGGAACAGTTTCTCGGTCAGCATCTGTGGCAGTCCGTCCTGGGTGGTGTAGCGGCGGTAGGCCAGCCGGCTCTCCACCTGGGCTGCCGTCCGCAGGCTGCACAACGCCAGAACGGCGGCAAGAAAGATGGCGCATCTTGGTCTCATAACGGTGCAAAGTTACACATTTTCCTTGGAAACCGACACCTTTGGTAAACAAAATCTTTGCTTCGTCCAAAAAAACGGGGGTCTCGTCCAAAACCGCCCCCCGGCATCATTGCCGTTTCACATTTTTTTTATATCTTTGTCACGTCTTAATGCCAACTTAAATAATACAATAGAAAGATGAAAAAAGCAATTCTTACCATGTTTGCCGCACTGCTGTGCGCAACGGCGGCAACGGCCGAGGTGATCGACGGCATCAGCTACAGACTGAGTAAAAACCAGACGGGCAACACCGCTGCAGTGAAACAGGATTACAATGTTTCTTACAGTGGAGAGCTCATCATTCCCCCAACCGTCACCTACGAAGGCGAGACCTACACCGTGACAGGCATTGATAGTCGGGCTCTCCTGGACATCAGCATGGTGACCAAGCTGAGCCTGCCGGCTACCGTCACCTACATAGCCAGCAACAACTTCATCTGGAAGAACTCATTGGAGAGCATCACCGTGGCCGAGGGCAACCCCACCTACGACTCACGCGGCGGCTGCAATGCCATCATCGAGACGCGGGAGAACAAGCTGGTCGCCGGCTGCACGAACACGGTCATACCCGAGGGCATCATCTACTTCGCCGACGGTGCCCTTGGTGGCACCAGCCTGGAGACGATTGTCATACCCAAGTCGGTGGTGTCCATCGGCGAAGATGTCTTTTCGGGCTGCGAGAAGCTGACGACAGTCACCATCCTGGGCAGTCTGGCCGAAGGCATCGACGAGGGTGCCTTCTCGGGCTGCAGAGCCTTGACCGACATCTACCTGTATGCCGAGACCCCGCCCAGCCTCGACTCCGAGTCGTTTGGCGAGGATGGCATCGAGGGCATCACGCTCCATGTGCCGGCAACGGCAATAGACGCCTACAACGCAGATGATAGATGGAGCCGGAACTGCGAAAGCATCGTGCCGCTGCCCGCCACTGGCACCAAGGGCGACGCTGACGGCAGCGGAAAAGTTGACATCGCCGACGTGGCCGCTGTCATCAGCTACATCCTCGACCCACAGACAGTGCCCTTCGACAAGGAGGCCGCCGACATGGACGGCAACGGCTCCATCGACATCAACGACGCGAAGGCCATCGTCGACATCATTTTGAAATGAAAACCTAAAACAACACATAAGTATGAAAGACCTCAGAACTACCAACTTGCTGCGACGGCTCATGCTGGCCGTCGCGGTCTTCAGCCTGACCACCACGGCACTGGCTGACGACATCAGCATCCCCACGGACAGCGACCACCCCTTCGACCTGACGCTGGGCGAAGTGACCAGCGACAGACCGCGCTTCCGATTCACGGAGAACGGCGTGGAGCAGATGTACAACGGCGACCAGCTGGTCTACACACTCCAGAACCGCGACGACGCCGACTTCTACAACTTCTATCTGGAGGCCACGAAGGGCAGCGGCACGCAGACCGTCGACCTCAGCCTGACGGCTGAGGACGGCCAGGCCCTCGCCGACACCACCTTCGCCATCGACCAGACGGGCCGCTACACCTATTCTATGCGTACGCCCGCGATGAAGCGTGGACGCTACACGCTGACCCTCACCTTCCGCCAGCTGCAGAACACCAACTGGGCGTCGGCCACGCTCAACGGCCTCGCCTTCCGAGTGCCGGGACGGCTGCAGCCCGGCGACGAGGTGGACATCTTGAACCCGGAGTTCGACGACGGCATGAATGGCTGGGCACTCACCGGCGGCGGACAGGCCAACACCCTGTACACGACGTTTGGCAACAGCTGCTATGTGAAGCACTATAACCAAGGCACGGGCCAGCTGCAGCAGACCGTCTACAACCTGCCCGACGGCGTCTATATGTTCTGCCTCGGTGCCTACGACAGTTATAACGACCCCAGCGTCGAGCCCGACACCTACGTCTTCCTGAACGAACGCCAGGTGCCGATGAAGACAGCCTTCGACGAGGCCGTGGGCTACCGCAACCTCTACCGCTGGTATGCCGGCACGACCAACAACAACTACCGTCGCACCGCCGACGGCCGCTTTGTGCCCACCCACGGTTTGAACTGGAACGAGGCCCTGACCATGGCGGAGCATCTGTACGAGAACTGCATCGTGGCCGCCGTCACTAACGGCCAGGCCTCTTTTGGCTGGACGAAGACCGGCAACCGCAGCACGCGCGTCACCTACGACCATGCCCGCCTCGTCTATCTCTCCGACGATACGAATGCCCAGTTCGACGAGGCCGCCCTGCGCACCCAGCACCAGCGCGAACAGCTCACCGACAGGCTGCAGGCCCTGAAGACGGAGCTGGAAGCCAAGCGCGCCCACGCCCCGCAGGCCGTCAACGAGGCCAACGCCCTGCTCGCCGCCGTGTCCGACGCTGATGCGTCGGACCTCCCCGCCATCATCGACGCCCAGCTCCACGCCGAGCACCTGCTTGAGCGCCTGCAGCTCCCCTTCTACGAGCTGTCGCTCAGCGGTGCAGCGGCCGGCGACGAGTCGGAATTGTCGGTGAAGCTTGCCGCTGCAGGCATCCAGCCCACCGACACCCTCGCCCTGAAGCTCAACGGCACACCCGCCGCCGACGACCTCGCCACGCTGAAGACGCTGAAGAACCTCACAGAGCTGGACCTCAGCGACGCCACGCTCACCGAACTGCCCAAGAGCCAGTTCCAGGACCTGCGCCTGCTGACGTGGGTGACGCTGCCCCGACAGTTGGAGACCATCGCTGACAACGCCTTCTACAACTGCTACAGCCTGCGCGACATGGTGAAACCCGCCACCCTGAAGAGTATCGGCGCATACGCGTTCAACTACTGCATCAGCCTCGATACCCCCGTAATAGGTGAGAACCTGACCGTCGGCACTTGGGCCTACCGCTACTCGGGCATCCGCTACATCACGCTGCCCGCCACAATGCGTACTGTGCCCGCCGGCCTCTGCGCCAATTGCAGCGAACTCACCGACATTCGGTTCAACGGCCAGGTGGTCATCGACCAGAGTGCCTTCGAGGGCTGTACGGCCCTCACCGAGCTCAACCTGCCCGAGAGTGTGCAGTGGATGATGAGCAGCAGTTTCGGCGACTGCAGCGGCCTGACCAGCGTCACCCTGCCCGGCATGCTCAAGTATGCCTACAGGCCTTTCTTCAACTGCCGCAACCTGAAGGAAATCACCTGCCTCACCATCGCGCCGCCCTATCCCGCCGATGCCCACATCCGCGGCGACATCGGCGACAAGGGCTGCACGCTGCGTGTGCCACAGCAGGCGGTCGACGACTATCAGGCCGCCAACCTGTGGAATGAGTTCGACGTCGTCGGCACCGACCAGCTGCCGCTCACGCTCGGCATCTACAGCCCGCTGACCTTCGACGCCTCGGCCACATGGCCCGCCGACTACCATCCCGACATGGACATGGGCATGACGGTCAGCTACTGGGGTGGCCACGTCAGCGGAGCCCTCGGACGTGCCATGCTGACCAACGACGGCCGCCAGATGCTCTCGCTCGGCGAGATGCGCCAGTTCTATAACTTCTACAACTGCCGCTCATACTACAATACCGACAGGATGCAGTTCTTCACCTCGGTCATCAACAACGGGCCGATGCGTGCCGACGACATCACCGCCGAGCTGCGATTCATGCCCAACTACTGGGAGAACATCGCCCTGCCCTTCGACGCCCGCGTCGGCGACATCGAGGTCTTTGTCAAGGGTGTACGCCAGCAGCTCAGCGACGTGCCCTTCGCCATCTACGGCTACGACGCCCAGAAGCGCGCCGACGGCGACCTCGACCACGCCTGGGTGCGCATGACTGCCGACAGCATCCTGCACGCCGGACGCGGCTACATCTGGCAAACCACGCTCGACGGCTACCACGCACAGTTGGAAATACCCGAGAGCCAGTTCTTCGTCCACGCTCTGCAGACGGCCGCGAAGCCGCTCTTCTTCCGCACCGACAACGTGGAGATTCCGCTGCAGAAAATCTACTCTGAGTTTGCCCACAACCGCTCGTGGAACTTCATCGGCAACCCCTACCCGTCGTTCTTCGACATACGCTGGATGGACACCACGGCACCCATCATCGTGTGGGACTACACCCAGACCACTAACCAGTACTGGGCCTACTCGCCCCTCGACGACGACTACATCCTGCATCCCGGCCAAGCCTTCTTCATCCAGCGTCCGCTCGACGGCGAGACCGTCGTCTTCGACCACGAGGGCCGCCAGCACGACCTCGTGCCTCGTGACTACATCCCCGCCGGCAGCCGCCGCCTGGCAGCCGCCAAGGAGCAGCGTCAGGTGGTGAACCTGGTGCTGAGTAGGGGCGATGGGGTTGATGGGCAAGATGGGCATTCTGGGCAGGATGGACTGCTGATGCTCGACCGAGCGCGCTTCGTCATCAACGAGGCCGCCTCGCTCGACTACGAGCCGGGCCGCGACGCTGCCAAGTTCTCACCATTAGACGACGGCATCGCCGGGCTCTACACCCACCGCGACGGCATCCGCTACGCCATCGACGAGCGTCCCCTGGCCGACGGCACCGTCGCCCTCGGCCTCTCCGTCCCCGCCGCCGGCACCTACACCCTCAGCCTCAGTGCGCCTGGCGGTTCCCCCGCTGGGATAACCCTCATCGACCGCGAGACAGGCACGGAGTTCCCCCTCGGGGGAGACAGGGGGGTATCCTTCCAGGCCGAGGCCGGCACCCACGACGCCCGCTTCCTCCTCCGCCTTAGCGCCCCCGCCGTCACCTCTGTCCAGTCTGTCCAGTCTGTTGCTGTATTACAGCAACAAACGGAACAGCTCTACGACCTCCAGGGCCGCCCCGTGGCCACCCCGAAGCCCGGCCTCTACATAAGAAACAACAAGAAAGTCATCATCAAATAATCAAGAACTATGAAGAAGCTATTCACTATAGGCCTCCTGCTGCTATGCCAGCTCATGGCCACCGCACAGAGCAACGACTACGACCCCAACCTGCCCGACCACCCCGGCCAGAGCGGATGGGACCCCACGACGGGTGCCCTCGTCGTCACCTGGTTCACGCCCGGCCAGCTCGCCAGTGCCATCCAGAGGGCTACTAACGACGAGAAGGGCTATAGCCACATCGAAAAAATACGCTCGCTCACCGTCTCGGGCAAGGCCAACAACACCGACATGGTACGTTTAAGCAGCTTGAAACCCTACTTGCGTCTGCTCGACCTCAGCCGCACCGATGGCATCACTCAGGTGGATGAGGCTTTCTTCAAGCAGGACACCGTCATGCACACCCTCCTGCTGCCCGCATCTATAGAGAGGATTCTATCCGGTGCTTTCAGCAACAGCCCCCGGCTTGAGAATGTCACCTGCTACGCCACCACACCACCAAAAATGACTGGCATATATGCCTTCAACGAATGTCACGAGAGCCTCACCGTCTTCGTGCCCGCCGAGAGCCTGCCCCTCTACGCCGAGGCCGACGGCTGGAAGGACATGAACCTCATGCCCATCACGCAGGGCGTACACGCGCTGACGGTCAACCTCCCCTTCGGTGCCAATATGCAGCAGTTGAAGGACCTGTTCCTCGAACTGGCCAACGTGAAGACCGGCCAGTCGCAGCGCCTCGTCATCACCAACCGCACGCAGTACACCTTCACCAACCTCATCGAGGGCACCCTCTATAATATATATATAAGGAACGCGCGAGGCGATGTCTTCGCCACTGTCAAGGACGTCGAGATTGCCAAGGCCGACGTGCAGGTGCCCATCACCGACCTGAAGCAGCCCCGCGACCTGACCCTACAGCTGTTCGCGCCCGACGGTTCACCCGTCGGGACCGACGCCTTCGCCGTCACCTGGACCGACCTCGCCGGCAACTTCCTCGCCAAGGGCGCAACCCTGCCTGGCCAGATGGAAGGCGCAAAGACCATCGCCAGGATTCGCCTCGGCGAGCAGCTGGGCACGCAGTACTTGCAGCCCGCCGACACGACGATTGTAGTGGGCAATATGGGCACTATGGGCATTAGGCTGACGCCGCTGCCACAGACCGAACTCAGCGGCACCGTCACCGCTGCCGCCACCGGCCTGCCCATCCGCAGCGCGAACATCGCCGTGACGCAGCAGCTCAACGGCCTCTACCCCGTGACCCTCACTACCACCACCGACAAGGACGGCCAATGGACGCTCACTGCCTACGATGCCCCGACCACCGTCACCATGCAGGCCACCGGCTACATCCCGCAGACGGTCACATTAGAAAGCCTCCCCCTTGGGGGGAGGTTGGAGGGGGCTTTGAGGGATTTGGCGGGCACCGCCATCAGCCTCGACTTAAGCTACCGCCCCGCCGTGCGTGAGGGTGAAATTCCCGATGTCAACGCCGACTATAACGGCTACCAAAACCTGACCTATGCCGTCTACGACGAGACCCACCAGCAGGAACTGACCAACATCCAGCAGCAGGGCGACCGCCTCATCCTGCAGGACCAGCAGTTGGCCGAGGGCACCCGACTGCGCATCACAGCTACTAGTCCGACGGGAGACATCGCACCAGCCACCGCCACCTGCACCGTCAGTGCTGACGGCACAGCCACGGCTACACTACCGTTGGTACAGCTCGGTCAGCTGAAAGCTACCTTCAGTCAGACAGACAACCCGGCCGTGGTGGGCATGCTCTACGACGCTGACGGACAGCTGCTCTCTCGTAGCCGCTACACCACGGCCAACGCCACGTCTGTCGAGGGGGAGATAGCCGCACCGACGCTCTGGCTCGGCAGTCTGCCCGACGGACAGTACACCCTCGTCACCATGGGTGAGAGTCAGCTCTTCAACGGCGTGAACACCCTCGCCGCCCTCACGGAGATGAACTTAGAGGAGGGCCGCGACTACCTAAAGAACACCGTCGACATACAGGCCGGACGCATTGACAGCCTGCACAATCAACTGGTGCCAATGATGGACGAGACCGTGTTCTACTACACCACTGACCAGACCCACTTCACGGCCAACAAGACAAGCCTCACCGTGGGCAACTATGTCACCCTGCGCGCGGAGGTGGACTTCAAGCCTGGTGTCACCCCTGATGAACTGAGCCTGTTGTTCGACCTGCCCGAAGGCTGCCAGCTCGTTGAAGGCAGCGTGATGGCAGGCAACAGTCTGGCCGAGTATGAGACCGACGGCAACCGACTGACCGTCCCCGTCAAGCGTGCATCCGACGTGGTGCGCTTCTGTGTGATGCCCACCAAGGAGGGATACTACGAACCGACGGCCAGCGTCGCCTTTACGCCCCTCGGGGGGACTGGGAGGGGCTTCCAGCCCCTCGGCTCCGCCGGCTTCACCGCCGAGGCACTGAGTATCACTGCGCAGGAGCGCGTGTCCAACGGCAGGGTGATGGTCAGCGGAACGGCCATCGCCGGCTCCGACGTGCAGATCTTCGAGGGCGACCAGCTCATCGGACATACCGAGGCAGGCCCCGAGGGCAGCTGGTCGATGCGCTGCAGTCTCGTCCGCCCCTACAACCTCAGCCAGCACTATGTCTATGCCGTCATCACCACCCCCGACGGCCTCACCCTGCAGACCGATGTCGAGACGGTCACCGTGAGCCACGGCACCGTCACCCCCGTGGTCTACGCATCCAACGGCGTCACCACGGGCATCATCAAATGGGACTTCCGCGACTTCACCGTCACGCCGAAGCACAACGCCTGGCCCCTCGGTCCCGGCACGCTGCCCTTCACCTTCAAGGTGGACTTTTACAACGAGGACAACGTGATGGTGAACGACACAACCATCATCTCCGACGTCGTGCTCTATGTGCTGCGCAGCGACGACCGCTACGTCACGCTGAACGCCCCCTACAACAAGGAGAGCCACAAGTGGATTGCCCAGTGCGACTTCGACATCGACGCCTCGCCGAAGAACATCTGCGTGGACTTCCTGCAGAACGAGACTATCCTGTCCGACCGCCAGCAGATGGACGACCAGAAGGATGATTTTATACAGACCATCACCGAGCATCAGCAGATGCTGAAGGAAGCATACGACCTGGCCTACGAAGAAATAGTGCCGGTAGAAGATCCGGAAAGTGCCCTACAGGAAGAGCTGATGCAGCTGTTTGACATCGAGAATCCTGACGAGGCTACGCTGGCACGCATCAACGAACTGATGGAACTGTTGTACCCCGACGGCATCGAGACAGTGGAAGACCCTGTAGACCTGGAAGATCTGCCAGAATACGTTCCCATCACACAGGAAGAGAGAGAGGGCAACCTCAACCGCATGCTCAGCCTGCTTTCTGCCGCTATGAGCACCGACACCATCTCCACAGAGTTGGGCGAAGCCGAAATGCAGAAGGACATCCAGCTGGCTAACGGCGTTATTCACTACACGGCAAAGAGAGTGACCAGCATCAACGAGCAGGCCCTGCTCAGCGAGGGCTACGACAAGTCGGAACTGACCGACGGCAACAGCATCTACTACCTGAACACCGGCACCAAGGAGGCATACCTCGACTCACGCGACATGATGCACATCATCTTGGAATGGGAAGAGGGAGCAACGGCAGCTGCCCGCTCAGACAGACCGAGGAAGAGTTCGTCAAAATGGGACGAAATGGACATCCGCGAACTCTTCGACCAGGCGGAGATGGAGAACTTGAAGAGCATTGATCACAAGCTGTGGGAATTATTATACCGAAATCCTTCGCAATCACCTAATGCTTTGACGCAGGCCTACTTGGGTCAAGGAAGGGCATTGTGCAAAGAGTTGTACATCAGTGCCAACAAGCTCTATAAAGGTGGACTCGAAAACATTAACACACAGTTGAATCATATCTATTGGAACAACAGAGATGAATACAATGCAAAAATAGATTTGAAATGGAATTTAAAAAAATGGAGAACAAGGAGAGATAACTGTAACGAAATTATGAGAAAGAATCCTGGTCTTAAAACAAATAATCCAAAGTATTACACCGAGCTTGTAAATATTGTAAATGAATGTAATCATAGTATAACTAATTACGATGGGGATATAAAATACTATAATGACCAGCTTAAGAAGAACGAGAGCGATTATAATCGCATTTGCAGGAACATCGTGTGGAAGTTGCCTAAGGATCTGATTACCACCAATTCGTACCGTGTGAATTTGGGATGTAAATATGAGAACAGTCCCATAGGAATGCTCTATTACCTACAGATTTGCTTCTACACTGCCAGAAACACCTATGACGACCTGGGCGAATGGCAAAAGACATACAACAACATCAGGGCGAAGATTCCTTGTGAGGGGAACGAAGAGGCAGCTATAGAGCTGATGACGAGGACCTTAGATGCCATCGTAGGATACGGAGGGGAAGAGATTACAGATTCATGGAGTATGTCGGGAAGCAGTAAAATTATCTACAGTAAGTTTATGGAAGACTTCACTCCAGAACAGCGAATGCCCCTCTCCTGGTATCTCGCAGGCCATGATTATAATCTTAAAGACAGCCCTTTCTATAAGGATTGGGAAGCCTTCCTCTTCAAGTGTGATCAGAGTAATATGTTGAATTTTTACTATAACGAAACAAAGCAACTGTTCAGTAGGTCGGAGAAGGAGCGTAAGAGGCTCAACAAACTCATCAACGACCTAAAGTGCGAAAAGAAGAAGCCCGACCCGGAGGAAGAGGAAGGAACCAGGCCATTCATCTTCAGGATACGCTGGTCGCCCTTCTTCGGCATCGACTTCTACCACGACCCGTCGGGCTACGTCTACGAGGCCGTCAGCAGCAACCGCTTAGAGGGCGTGCGCGCTACGTGCTACTATAAGGAGACGGGTGAGGACATGTACGGCGACCTCTACGAGCGCGAGGTGGTGTGGAATGCTGAGGAGTACGCACAGGAGAACCCGCTCTTCACCGACGCTGAGGGTAAGTACCGCTGGGATGTGCCGCAGGGCCTCTGGCAGGTGCGCTACGAGAAGGACGGCTACGAGCCTAAACGCTCGGAGTGGCTCCCCGTGCCCCCGCCGCAGCTTGAGGTGAACGTCGGCATGACGCAGCTGCGCCAGCCCGCCGTGAAGAAGGTGAAGGCATATACCGACGGCATAGAGATCACCTTCGACAAGTACATGAGACCCCTCTCCATCTCCCCCGAGGGGGAGGGTACTGAGGCCACCATTATTGTGACGAAGGACGGTAAGGTGGTGCCTGGCAGGATAGAACTGCTCAATGCCGACAGCGGCTACGAGACGCCCGACTCCGTCTACGCCTCGAAGGTGCGGTTTAACGTTAACGCTGACCTTAACCTTAACGACAAGGTGATGCTGACGGTGAAGAAAGCCGTGGAGAGCTACGCCGGCCTGCAGATGGAGCAGGACTTCCAGCAGGAGTTCGATGTGGAGCAGCGCATAGAGGCCATCGTCGTAGACTCCATCCTCTACATGGCCGAGGGCACGGAGCAGACGCTCACCGTCCGCATAGAGCCCGCCGAGGCCGCCAAGGGCAAGCAGCTCAAAGCTGTCTCCTTAGACGAGGGCGTGGTAACCGTAAGCCCCTCCCTTGGGGATGGGTTGGGGTGGGTTTTAACTGCCCGCAGCCTCGGTTCCAGCGCCGTCAGGTTCTCCCTGACGGATGACGACGAGCTGACCGTCACCACCCTCGTCCACGTTCGCGACACCGCGTCAATGTACGTCTACGCCCCGCGAGCCTCGCGCATGAGCGGCACCGAGGTCTACCGCGGCGCGGAGATCAAGTTGACCACGCAGACCGCCGGCGCCACCATCCTCTACACCCTCGACGGCACCTGCCCCTGCGACGAGAACAACCCCGCCGTGCTGACCTACCGCGGCCCCATCGCCGCCAACGGCACCGAGCTGCACATCAAGGCGATGGCCGTTGCCAACGGCATGGCCGAGAGTGACGTGGCCGAGTTCCGCTACAAGGTCATCGACAACATCGTGGGCATTCAGCCAATTGACAATTCACAGTTGACAACTGACAATTCCGCAAAAGTCTACTACCGCCTCGACGGCCGGCGCACGGCAAAGCCACAGAAGGGCCTGAACATCGTCCGTCAGGAGAATGGCACCGTGAAGAAGATTCTGGTGAAGTAATACCCTGACACTTGTCAACAGCAAGAGGGCGCTCCTTCCGAGGGAGTCGCCCTCTTACTGTTAATTGTCGTTAATGTTTTGCTCTCTCCCATTGTCGAATGGAAAATTGTTTATATCTTTGCGCTATCAAAATGATATCACATTTAACTTTACGATTATGGAGAAAAAAGAGTATCAATTCAATGGCACGGTGCTGAACGGCTTCCTGATGTTGTTCGTCAACCTGGCCGTGCTGGTCTTGGCAATCTACTTGATTGTGTGCAGCATCATTCTGCTCAATGACAGCAATGGTGCACAGGGGGGCTGGCTGTTGGGCGGCAGTATCCTGCTCTTAGTGGTGAACATCATTCTATGGTGCGGCTTCCTGATGCTGGAGCCTAACGAGGCACGGGTGACAACATGGTTCGGCGAGTACAGCGGCACCTTCACCAAGACGGGCTTCTACTGGATCAACCCGTTCTACACGACAAAGAAGGTGAGCCTGCGCGCCCGCAACCTCGACGCCGAGCCAATCAAGGTGAACGACAAGGTGGGCAACCCGGTGATGATCGGCCTGGTGCTGGTGTGGAAGCTGAAGGACACGTACAAGGCCCTGTTCGAGATTGACTCGCAGACGATGGCCGCCACCCCCAACAGCATCGGTTCGGACACGAAGGGACTGATGAATGCCCTGGAGAACTTCGTCAAGGTGCAGAGCGACGCCGCCCTGCGCCAGGTGGCTGGCCAGTATGCCTACGACGACGTGGACGACAAGAGCGACGAACTGACGCTGCGCGACGGTGGCGACGAGATCAACCAGCAGCTGGAGCAGAAACTCAACGAACGGCTGACTCTGGCCGGCATCGAGGTTGTAGAAGCTCGCATCAACTACCTGGCCTACGCTCCGGAGATTGCTGCCGTCATGCTGCGCCGCCAGCAGGCATCGGCCATCATCACCGCCCGCGAGAAGATTGTGGAGGGAGCCGTCTCGATGGTGAAGATGGCGCTCGACAAACTGTCGAACGAGGAGATTGTTGAGCTGGACGACGATAAGAAGGCTGCCATGGTCTCGAACCTGCTTGTCGTGCTCTGCGGCGACGACTCGGCGCAGCCCGTGGTCAACACCGGCACGCTTAACCATTGAACAGTGAACGTTGGACATTGAACATTGAACGTTACTGATGGCAGAAAAGAAAACGAAAAGTTTCATCCTGCGCATTGACGCGGAGACGATGGACGCTATAGAGGCCTGGGCTGCTGACGAGTTCCGCAGCACCAACGGCCAGCTGCAGTGGATCATCACCGAGGCACTGCGGAAGGCGAAGCGTCTGCCGAAGAAAAAGAAAGGAAGCACCAATGAAACAGAAAGAGAAACAGAAGATTGAAGTACACCGCACCACCGAAGGCACCATTTTTGAGGTGGCATTCCTCATCCTCGCCGTCATTGTCTGGGCTCTCGTCATCTGGATGCTCAGCAAGGCACCCGACGTCATCGCCACCCACTTCGATGCCCACGGCCGGCCCAACAGCTACGGCTCACCGTGGGGACTGCTGGTGCCCTGTGTCATCACGACGGTGGCAGGTGCTGGTCTGCTGGTGGTGGCCTATCACCCCCACCTTATCAATATGCCTGTGGAGATGAAGACCCCACGGCAGTATGAGCTGGCCATCCGCTCGACACGCATCGCCGCTCTGACGTTATTGCTGCTGACACTGTCCATCCCCGGCACGTTGCTGCTGTTTGAGTCGCCCTCGCCCTGGCTCATCCTGGGCGCAGTCGGTCTGATGCTGGCCGTCCTTATCTACTACTGCATCCGCATCCGCCGGGTGAAGTAGGCTTACAGATGCTTCTTCGGATAGAGGGCGTCCCACCACGTGGAGTCGCCCTTTAGCCATTTCTGGAACCAGGCCATCTGGGTCTGCATCCAACGGGTGCGCTTCGCGTAGTCGAGAATGTGATGGTTCTCGCCTGCCACCTCGACCAAGGCCACCTCGCGGCCCAGCAGCTTCAGTGCCGTAAACATCTGGAGACTCTCAATGAGCGGCACGTTGGTGTCGGCATTGCCGTGGAGCAGCAGTAGCGGCGTGTGAATCTTGTCGGCGCGGAACAGCGGCGACTGGTCGACGTAGAGCTGGCGGTGACTCCAGGGATAGCTGCCCGCCATCGATACCTCGCTGTAGTTGTAGCCCCAGTAGCCCTCGCCCCAGTAGCTGGTGTGGTTGGCGATGCCGGCGTGGCTGACGGCGGCGGCGAAGATGTCGGTGACGGTCTGCAGGTACATGGTCATGAAGCCGCCATAGCTGGCACCCATGCAGCCAATCTTCGATGGGTCGATGAACGGATGCTCGGCACAGACCCTCCTGACGCCCTCGATGATGTCACCCGCCGGAGTACCGGCGGGCACGGTGCCGTCCTCACGGGGCGTGCCGCCGGCGGTGTTGACGTGGCGCGAGGCCCATTCCTGGCCGAAGCCGGTGGCTCCGCTGGGCTGCAGGATGTAGACGACGTAGCCCAAGGAGGTGTAGTACTGAGCGGGATAGCGCGACTCGAAGTTGCGCGTGACGGGTGAGCAGCCGCCGTAGTAGTAGACAATCATCGGGTACTTCTTCGTCTGGTCGAAGTCGCGGGGCAGGTACAGGCGGCCATAAACGGTTTCGCCGTTGCTGTTGGTGAAGTTCCAGTCCTGGCAGGTGCCCAACAGGGCGTCGCCGATGGCGGTCTTGCCGTCGAAGAGCGCATACTGCTTGAGGGCGCTCTTGCCCTTGGCCGTAAAGGCAATATAGGCTGATGTCGGTTCCATCGTCTTGTCGCTGAGGTAGCCCATGACGTTAGCGTGCTCCGCTATGGTGAAGCGGAAGGCATCGTCGCCAAAGATGTCAAGCCTGACGATCTTCCCGTCGGCGGGATTGAGCTGATAGATGTGCATATAGTCGCGGTTCTCAGCATTGAAGTAGATCATACCGTCGGCATTCGACCAGTAAGCACTGTGGGTGCTGGGGTCGAAGTCTCTGGTGAGCGGCTTCACCTTCTTTGTGGCGATGTCGTAGATGAAGAGTTCGTTCTCGGTCATGTTCGGTGTCTTCTCGGCAGGCAGCTGGCAGCCGATGCGGCCGAAGGCTTCGGGTGTGCCGGAGACGAGCATCTGGCTGCCGTCAGGCGAGAACTCTGCTCCGCCGATAAATCCCTCGCCCATCAACAGGGTATCGACGTGGAGTGTCCGTGCGTCCATTACGTAGTAGTCGCTGACCTCTGTCGGACGCCGGGCCAGCCGTGAGTAGCTGGCACCGATGAGCAACTTCTGTCCGTCGGCACTGATGTCGGCCAGGAACTGCCCCTTGGAGCCGAAGGTGATGCGCTGGCTGACGCCGGTCGCAACATCGAAGCGGACGAGATAGCGGCGCTTGCGCCAGCCTGGCTGGCGGTCGTCCATCTCGGTCACTTCGAAGACACCGGCATCCTCCTTGGGACCGTCCTCTGTGGCCGTTACGATGAGATAATCCTCCGTCGGACTGACGGTATAGCTGCCCTCGGGCAGTCCGGTAGCCCAGCGGGTGCGCTCACCCGTCAGCGGGTTCACCTTATATAATACGCGCTGGCCTTGCTCCTGCTCTTCCTCTAACCACGCTGTAGTCCGGGGCATCCAGTTCACGTTCTTCGTGGGGCGGGTCAGCAGCCGGCCACTCTTCACCTCGCGCAGCTCGTAGTCCCAGCGGCTGTTGCCTGTCGGCTCTGTTGTCTGGTAACTCAAGCTGACGAGCGTGCCGTCGGCAGAGAGTGCGATGCCGCGCACGCGCCGGCCGTCCAGCAGGTCGTGTACCATATAGGGATGGTGCTTGTCGGTGGTCGGCCTGACAGCAATCTGCGTATCGAAGCTGACGCTGATGCTGTCGGTGTCGTTGGGCTCGGCCAGATAGCGGATGGCGAATGTATGGTGCTCTGGAGCAAGGCTGAGGTCAGAGCCTGCCTCCTTGTCGTCAACGTAGAGCTTATAGTGCTTCGGACCCTTGACGGTGATTTTCCCCTTCAGGTAGTCGCTGTTGTTGATGTAGAACGACAGCACGCCAACCGACTTCGCGTCCTTCAGCGAGGGCAGCACGCGGCCGCTGAAAGTCGTCGCGGCATCCGTCGCAAGTCCGACGGATGCCAGGAGCGATTTCTCGTCGAATTTCTTCCCTTGCACGTCAACGCTGTCGGCAGCAAACGGGGCGGCTACGGCAAACGGCCCGGCCAGCCGAAACTCCTTCACTTCTGTCGTCTGCTGCTGTGCAGCCACCTGTAAGGTCAAGGCCGTCAGTATGGCCACGGGTAATAGTCTCTTCATTTTCATTTCTTTCCGTTTTGTTGGCAGGGTTAAGAATAATAATCCCAAAAATCAGGCGGGAAGCCTTACATCTCGCAGTCCAGTTGCCCTTGCCACAGATATTTGCGCGTCTCGCTGATAAGGACACCGCTGAGGGCGAGCAGCGAGACGAGGTTTGGAATGGCCATCAGGGCGTTCATGCAGTCGGCGAGATTCCAGACGAGGCTGAGCTCGATGACGCTGCCCACGAAGACGGAGACGATATAGAGCACACGGTAGACGAGCACCCAGCGGTGGCCGCGCAGGTACTCGACAGCCCGCTCGCCATAGTAGCACCAGCCGAGGATGGTGGAGAAGGCGAAGGTGAGCAGACCGAAAGTGAGCAGGGGCGTGCCGATGACGGGAATCTTCGAGAAGGCGGCCTTGGTGAGCGTGGCACCGTTCTCGAAGCCGATGTCGGGATAGGCCAGCACGCTGCTGACGATGACCAGCCCCGTGATGGCGCAGATGACGACGGTGTCCCAGAACGTGCCGCTCGATGAAACCAGAGCCTGGCGCACGGGGTTGCGTGTCTGGGCGGCTGCTGCCACGATGGGCGCCGAGCCCAGACCCGACTCGTTTGAGAACAGTCCACGGGCTATGCCGAAGCGGGCGGCCATCATCACCGTTGTGCCGACGAAGCCGCCGCCGGCAGCTTGGGGCGAGAAGGCCGACTGCACAATGAGCTTCAGCGCCGGCCAGAGGTAGGGGGCATTGACCCAGAGAATGTAAAGACAGCCCATGACGTAGAACAGCGCCATGAAGGGCACCAGCAGACCGCAGACGCGGGCGATGCTCTTGATGCCGCCGAGGACGACGGCTGCCGTGAGCAGGCTGACGGCGGCTCCCGTCAGGGCGGGGCTGATGTTGTAGGTCTCGCTGGCCACGGTGGCTATGGCATTGGCCTGCACGGTGTTGCCGATGCCGAAGGAGGCAAGGGCTGCGAACAGGGCGAAGAGCACGGCCGCCCACCGCCAGCCCAGTCCGCGCTCAAGAGCGTACATCGGGCCGCCGAGCATACGGCCTTTCTTTGTCTTCACGCGATACTTGATGGCCAGAAGTCCCTCGGCATACTTCGTCGAGATGCCGAAGACACCCGTCAGCCAGCACCAGAGCACGGCGCCAGGGCCGCCGAGGGCGATGGCCGTTGCCACGCCGATGATGTTGCCCGTGCCGATAGTGGCGGCGAGGGCGGTGGCCAGTGAGCGGAACTGCGATACGTCGCCCGTTGCGTCAGGGTCGCTCTTCACCGACAGGCGTATGGCCGTCAGTATCTTTCGCTGCGGGAAGCGCAGGATAATGGTTAGGTACACGTGTGTACCTAATAGCATGATAATCATCGGCCAGCCCCAGAGCCAGCCGCTCACCTCTGTCAATATCTCGTTCAATCTATCCATCTCTCATTCCCCACTTTTCACTTTTCACTTCCCAAATAAGACCGTTATGTTGTTGTAGCCCATGGCGCTCATCATGCGGCGCACCTCATGTTCGGCATTCTCCTCGGCCGTCTTCAGGTTCTCCTTGGTCAGGGCGTGACTCATCATCTGGCGGCGCGCCTTGCGGTAGAGAGCCTCGCGGTCGCGGGCTGTCCAGCGCCCCGACTCATAGAAGGCTTTGGTGCGCGTCTCGTCAATGAAATCCTTGTCGAGCAGTCCCACCTTGGGCAGCCGCACGACGACGGTGTCGCCGTGGGTGCTGATCCAGTTTTTCTTCGTCTTGCTCAGATCGACACCCAGGCGCAGCGTACCATAGTAGATGCGCACCAGCTGGTCGTCAGAGAACACGCCCTTGCGGACTGTGTCGACCAGTTCCTCGTTGCTGATGCTGAGAAACTCCCACTGGCCGATGTCGCGTATGCTCTGTATCTGCTCAGGTGTCGGGTTGATGTCGTCGTCTACCTTCACCCCAATATGGTTGTCCTTCTCGGTGAACAGCAGCCACCAGAGTACGATGATGATGGCCACAAGCGCCAGCGCCTTGACCACCAGTTCCAAGTTATTCTTACCCTCGTTTTTCACTTCTCACTTCTCGTTTTTAACTTTTCACTTCCCACTTCCCACCTCAATAATCTTGCTGATGTCGAAAGACTTGAAATCCTTGCGGTAGGCCACGGTGATGTCTTCCTCGCGGTAGCCCATCTGCCTGACCATCGGCACCAGCGCGTGGGCGGCACTCGCCTTCGCCATGTCGGTGATACCCAGCCGGGGGATGCTCTGGATGATCGCTTCGCGCCCCTGCTGCTCGTAGCGCGTCAGCTCCTCGTCGCTGAACCTTGACCGTACGATGCCCACAAACGAGCGTATCTCCTGCTGGTTGACCTTCGACGAGGTCAGCTCCACCTTTGGGTCGGGCAGCAGGATGGTAATCTTGCCGTCGGCCGTCCGCTCGATGTTACGCTCCGAGAAGTCGCTGAAGTCGATGTATGCCTTCAGCGTGGCGTCGATAGGAATGGCCACCTTGCGCTCGCCCATCGGCAGACGGATGTCGATGTTCTGCTTGAGCAGTTTGCCCTGCAACTTCACCACGTCGTCGTGAGTCACAATCTTGTGGACCTTCATCTCGGTGGTGTACAGTCGCGAGCACTTCTTGATCTGCGTAATGAGCATCGGCACGGTGTCGATGCCCTCGTAGGCTGCCTGCTCCTGCTGCCCATCCCCGTTGGAGCCGGTACAGCCGGCGGCGATTGCCATAAGGGCTGAAAGCAGTATCGTATTTATCGTTTTGGTCATCTCGGAGTGTTTATGAACATTTATGACGGCCCAAAGTTACGAAAAATTCGGCACTTTGCAGAATAAACAAAAAAAATTTTGCTCGGAATTAAACTTTTTGCCTGATTTTGCATCAGATAAATAGTTCTCTGAAAGTTTAACTAATTAAAAATTGAGTAAAATGAAAAAACTAATGATGGCTTTCATAGCCTTTATGACAGTAACAGCCGCACAGGCACAGGGTAATTTTGGACAGGGTAATGGTGAGCGTCGTGAAGTCGACAGAACAGAGTTGACCAAGAGGCGCACTGATGATGCTGTGAAGAAATACAGTCTCAACGAAGACCAGGCTGCCAAGCTGCTGGCTCTCAATACGAAATATGCCGACAAGATAGGCTTCGGCGGTGGTATGCGCGGTGGCAACCGTGGCGGCATGAGACCCCGTCCGAACTTCGGCGACGGCAATCAGGGTGGCGGTCAGGGTGGCCAGCGTCCCGAGATGACCGAGGAGCAGCGCGAGCAGTTTGCCAAGATGCGCCAGGAGCGCGAGGAGGCTCAGAAGCAGTATGATGCCGAGCTTCAGGAGATTATGACTCCCGACCAGTACAAGGCTTATCAGGCCGACCAAGAGGAGGCACGCCGTAATTTCGGCCGTCGTGGCCAGGGTGGCCAGGGTGGTCAGCGCGGCGGCCGTGGAAACAGGGGAAACAGAGAAAATGCACAATAATAGAATATTCGTATCATAGTGATTTAGGTTAACATAGTGTTTTTTTTTAAGGCAAGCGTGCCTCCTTCGATGAGTATTGTACGGTAAAAGATACAGGATAATGTCAGCCCGCTATTTTATAGCGGGCTTTTTTTGTGGCCGTCTGACAATTATTTATTTCTTTGGATAATTGCGTTAATTCTCCAAAATCGTTTTGCTACGTCAACATTATTTCGTAATTTTGCAGCAAACATGAGCAATAACAAAATTCAGACCCAACCCCTGCACCTCCCTGAATGGAGGGGAGTGAAATGTTTATCGGGGCTGGGAGAGAGTCTGTAACTAAAACATAGTGAAAGTATATGAATCAAAGACCATCCACCGAACGCGTGTTCCAGATTTTCAAGGAACTGAACCAGATACCTCGCCCCTCGCACCATGAGGAGCGTGTTGCCGACTACTTGTGCCAGTTTGCTGAGCGACTGCATTTGGAGTACCGTCGTGATGCCCACAACTGCGTGGTCATCCGCAAGCCCGCCACACCAGGCCATGAGGGGGCTGAGCCTATCGTGCTGCTGAACCATATGGATATGGTTTGTGTGGGTATGAAAGACCCACTCAACATGCCCATTGATGCCTACGTGGAAGACGGCTGGATGAAGGCTCGCGGTACCTCGTTGGGGGCTGATAATGGCATCGGTCTGTCGATGGCGCTGGCCGTGATAGAAGACGACAGCATCGTACACGGCCCATTGGAAGTCATGACCACTACCAACGAGGAAGACGGTATGTCGGGAGCCTCCAACCTGTCAGCTGACTTCATTCGTGGACGCAAGGTCATCAACCTCGACTCTGAGGATTACGACACCATCACTACGGGAGCTGCTGGAGCCACCTTGCAGTTCCATCGTATTCCCGTTCAGCGTGAACCGTCACCTGGCGGTAAGCGCCGCTGGTATCATATCCGTTTCGAAGGAGGGCTGGGCGGTCACTCCGGCGTCGACATCAACAAGGGCCGTTGCAGTGCTGTAGTGCCTGCATGGGCTTTGTTGGCTACCATCTACAACGAATATGACTTCCAGCTCGCCTCGCTCCAGATTGGCGAAGCCAACGCATCGATAGCCTCCTCTGCCGACATCGTGCTGACCATCCCGTCAGGCGAGGGAGCCGAATTTGTCAAGCAGCAGGAAGAAATGATGAACCGATGGTTGCGCGAGGAATATCCCAACGATGCCCAGATGAGGTGCAGCATCGAGAAGTGCGAACCTACGGACAGCGTGATTGACGGAGCATCTTTCGAGGCCCTCATGAACTGTCTGGAACAGATTCCGCAGGGTGTCGTCAAGATGAGCGAAGTGATGCAAGATACGGTGGAGACCTCCAACAACGTAGGGCGCATCAGCACGGAGCAGGACCACATCTTCGTCTCCACCCATACGCGCAGCTTCATCGATGCCGATATGGAAAGCCTCAGTCGCGATATTGCCAACGTCTTCAAGGCTTGCGGAGCCTCCTCCGAGGTCATCATGTCGGCACCCGCTTGGCAGGAGGACCAGCATTCGGCATTCCTGCAACTGACTTCCGACACGTTCCAGGACGTGCTGGGCTGGCGTCCGCGCATGGTGGCTATGCACTTCGTCCTTGAGGCAGGTTTCTTCGTACAGAAATATCCAGGCATTCAGATGGCCAGCATCGGCCCTCGCATCGTGGAGCCCCACTCCACCAGCGAACGTGTAGAACTGAAGACCATCGACGATATCTGGCAAGTGCTGTTGGAAATGCTCAACCTACTGGCCTGACTATTCCCAGTCGCAAAGGTACATCACCTATCGCTTGTCATCCTACATCCACCAGGATTCACCGTGAAAGCCGTCGGCAAAGCCCCCAACCATCACTTTTTTCTCCATAAGTGAGTACCTGCATACCAGTTGCTGGCAGCAAAATAATTGGGAAAGAAGATGCGGGAATCGGAAAAATATTCGTACCTTTGTGGGCGAATGTAATTGACTAACGATAACGGGAACGAAAACGAGAACGATAACGAAAACGAATATGAAGACCAGCAAACTGAACATGGCCTTGTCAGCAGCCTGCTGCCTGCTGACGGCCGCCTCATGCCAGTCGCAACAGAGTAGTCAACCCACAAGCCTCGTCACCGACGGCAACACCCACGGCTCCATCTGCGAGATCAACGGCCAGTGGTACGTTTTCTACCACCGCCAGACGGGCACCAACGAATATGCCCGCCAAGCTATGGTGGCCCCCATCGACGTGAAGGTTGAGGAGGGCAAGGGCGGCAAGGTGGAAATCAGCGAGGGCGAGTACAACAGCAACGGCTTCGCGCTGGAGGGGCTCAATCCCTGCGAGCGCCATTCGGCCGGTATCGCCTGCTGGCTGACGGGGCCGAAGCCCGCCATCCACGAGTGGCCTAACAACAGGTTCTTCGGCTCGTATGTCGAGGCTTCGTATGGTACCGACGCCAACTTCGATGCGCCTTACGACCTGCGCAACAGTACCAATAAGCCATGAACATCGAGCCGATAGCCTATTTCCATTCGCCGCTGACGTCGAAGTTCGGCATTCCCCGGCAGAGCGGCCTGGCCGCCACGCTGGCGGGGCGCATCGTCTTCACTCCCGACTTCCGCCGCGAGGAGGCCGTGCGCGGCATTGAGGACTTTGACTTCCTCTGGCTCATCTGGGAGTTCAGCCTCACCCCCGTCCCCTCGTCCGGGGGGCAGGGGGCGCTTACCGTCCGGCCGCCGCGGCTTGGCGGCAATGAGCGTGTTGGCGTGTTCGCCTCGCGGTCGC
The DNA here is from genome assembly GCA_905235325.1 of uncultured Prevotella sp. Classification (GTDB taxonomy): domain Bacteria; phylum Bacteroidota; class Bacteroidia; order Bacteroidales; family Bacteroidaceae; genus Prevotella. The sequence goes on from CAJOLE010000041.1 coordinate 27,173, forward strand.
CCTTCCGCCCCAACCGCCTCGGGCTGTCGTGCGTCAGGCTCGACCGTGTGGAACTGACGTCCGACGAGGGACCGGTCATCCACGTCTTCGGTGCCGACCTGATGGACGGCACGCCAATCTACGACATCAAGCCCTACGTAGCCTACGCCGATGCCCACCCCGATGCCCGCTCCGGCTTCGTCGACCGGCACGACTGGCAGCCACTGCGGGTGGACGTCGCCGCCGACGTGGCGCGCCTGTTCTCGGCAAGCGACTACCGTGCGCTCTGCGACGTGCTGGCCCAGGACCCGCGCCCCCGCTACCATGCCGACCCTGACCGCGTCTACGGTATGCCCTTCGCCGGCCGCGATGTGAAGTTCCGCGTCGCCGACGGCACCGTCCATGTCGTTGGCGTGGAGTGACGTGAGGACACGCTCGTCGAATTTACGTTGTTATACTTAATATTTGAAACTGGAGCCGCCGACGAACTCGCGCATGATGGAGGTGGGCGGAATCTCCTTGTCGCTGATGGGCAGGAAGTAGTGAATGAACTTCAGCAGCCGGTGGGCCTCGCTGTATTCCGGACAGTTCCTCGGCACGCTCGACAGAATGAGCTCGGCATGGATGCGCAGCACGGCAAACTCAATGTTCAGCGCGGAGTTGAACATCACGTCGGCAGTCTCCTGATAGGGGAATATCCACTGTTCTTCGGCCATGCAGACGTTCTTCCACTGGCTGATGGTCTGCTGGGCGGTGTAGGCTCCTTTGTTGTAGTCGCGGATGATGCGGCGCAGCAGCCGGTTGTCGCGCACGGGAATCCAGTTGTGGTCGTCGAGCGAGATGCTGGTCAGCGCCGAGATATACACCTTGTACTTCAGCGAGTCGCTGACACCCTTGGTCAGCAGCGGGTTCAGGGCGTGTATGCCCTCGATGATGAGCACCGTGTCGCCCGACAGCTTGAGCCGTTTGCCGTTCCACTCGCGCTTGCCCGTCACGAAGTTGTACTCCGGCACCTCGACGGTCTCGCCCTTCATCAGCCGTGCCAGGTGCTCGCCCAGCAGATGGTGGTCGACGGTCTCCACATTGTCGAAGTCGTAGTCGCCGTTAGGCAGCTTCGGCGTGTCTAAACGGTTCACGAAGTAGTCGTCCGTCGAGAACGAGATGGGCCTCAGCCCGCAGGCCAGCAGCTGTACGGACAGTCGCTTGCAGAATGTGGACTTGCCCGAACTCGACGGCCCCGTGATGAGCACCAGCCTGACGGGATTCTTCTTGCGGTGGAAGCGGCGGTCTATCTCCTCGGCAATCTGCACGATCTTCTTCTCCTGCAGAGCCTCCGAGACCTGAATCAGTTCCGAGGCGTGCCCCCGCATGATGGCCTTGTTCACGTCGCCGGCGTTCGACAGCCGCATGATGATGTCCCAGCGCGTCTTCTCGGCAAACATCTCGAAGGTCTTGGGCTGGTCCACCTTCTCGGCCACCTTGTCGGGTTCGTTCCAGTCGGGCACGCGCAGCAGCAGCCCCTGCTCGTAGCGCTCCAGTCCCCACACCTTCAGGTAGCCGGCCGAGGGCACCAGCGGCCCGTAGTAGTAGTCGACGGTGTCGCCCAGCGTGTAGTAGTCGCTGTAAATCTGCCCACTGGTCTCCAGGAGCTTCACCTTGTCAAAGAACCCGCGGTCGGTAAAGACGCGGATGGTCTCCTCGTTGGTAGCCTCCGTGCGGCGGAAGGGCATGTCGAGGTCGATGATTTCCTGCATCCTCGTGCGGATACGCGCCACGTCGTCGTCGGTGAGCGGCTCGCCGGAGCGTTTCTTGAAGTTACAGTAGAAGCCCCGGCACAGCGAGTGCTCGATGAACAGCTTGCTCCCCGCGAACAGGTCCTGCGTGGCCTTGTAGAGCACGAAGCTCAACGACCGGACGTAGGCCCTGTGGCCTGAGCCTTCGCGGGCGTCGAAGAACTCCACGTCGCGGTTCTGGAACAGCCTGAACTTCAGGCCCTGCGACACGTTGTTCACCTTTGCCGACACCACGGGGTAGGGCAGGTTGATTTCGTCCTGGAACTCCTGATAGACGTCAAGCAGTGACGTCCCCTCAGGGAAACTCTTCGTCGTGTTTGTATTCTTACAGCGGATTTGTAGCATAATAGTTTTGTCGTTTTATAGTTGTTATGCGTTGACAAAGGTAAGAAAAAAAACAGGAAAAGAAAAAATAAATCGGGAAAAATGTGTATCTTTGCACAGTAAATAGTAAAAAATAAGGAACAAGATGGAAAAAAGACAGTGGAAAGAGATTCGTAAGTTCGAGGAAATCCTTTTCGAAGAGTATAACGGCATAGCCAAGATAACCATCAACCGTCCGCACTACCGCAACGCCTTCACCCCGAGGACGACGCTGGAGCTGAGCCAGGCCTTTGCCGAGTGCCGCGAGCTGGCCCGCATCCGTGTGGTGCTGCTGACAGGGGCCATGTCCGAGGTGCCTGAGGGAAAGCGCTTGGAGGACGTGAAGCACGCCTTCTGCTCGGGTGGCGACATGCACGTCAAGGGTCGCGGCGGCTACATCGACGACGAGGGCGTGCCCCGCCTGTCGGTGCTCGACGTGCAGATGCAGATCCGCCGTCTGCCGAAGCCCGTCATCGCGATGGTCAACGGCTACGCCATCGGCGGCGGCCATGTGCTCCACCTCGTCTGCGACCTCACCATCGCCAGCGAGAATGCCGTCTTCGGACAGACCGGCCCGAAGGTGGGCTCCTTCGACGCCGGCTTCGGCTCCAGCTACCTGGCCCGCATCGTCGGCCAGAAGAAAGCCCGCGAGATCTGGTTCCTCTGCCGACAGTATTCTGCCGCCGAGGCCGAGCGCATGGGCTTGGTCAACAAGGTCGTTACTCTGGCCGAACTGGAGGACGAGTGTGTCCGTTGGGCCGAGGAGATGATGGAGCGTTCGCCCATCGCCCTGCGCATGATCAAGGCCGGGCTCAATGCCGAGCTCGACGGTCAGGCGGGCATCCAGCAGCTGGCCGGCGATGCCACCATGCTCTACTACTTCCTCGACGAGGCTCAGGAGGGTGGGCGTGCCTTCCTCGAGAAGCGCAAGCCCGACTTCGGGCAGTATCCTAACATTCCGTAAGTTCACACCAACTATATATAACTATGGGACTGATACATATTAAGGAAGAAGCGTCGCGGTGTCTGCTGTGTGTGGATGCCCCGTGCAGCAAACAGTGTAAGAATGGCGACCCCGCAAGGGCCATCCGCGCCATCCGCTTCGGCAACGAGGCATTGGCAGGCCGGTGGGTCGCCGAGTGTAATGACCAGGAACTGGAGGCGGCAGAGAGAGCCTGCATTCACTACGACCGTCCGATACGCATCAGGGAGCTACTGCGTTCGGCGGGCTATGAAACTGCAGCGGCAGCCCCGGCTCCTTCGCTCAGCATTGACTTCTGCGGAATCAGCTGCGAGAATCCCTTCTTCCTGGCCTCGTCAGCTATCTGTACGAACTACGAGATGGTGGCGCGGGCTTTTGATGCCGGCTGGGCGGGCGTGTTCTACAAGACCATCAGCCTGCAGGACATCAGGGAGGTCTCGCCGCGGTTCGACGCGCTGCACAAGGACGGAACGGGCGACTTCTTCGGCTTCCGCAACATGGAGCAGCTGAGCGAGAATCCCGCCGCTGTCGACTTCGACATCCTGCGGCGACTGAAGCAGGACTACCCCTCGAAGGGGGTGGTCGCCTCCATCATGGGTCAGACCGAGGAGGAGTGGATAGAGCTGGCCAAGATGGCCGAGGAGGCTGGTGTCGATGCCGTCGAACTGAACTACTCGTGTCCTCAGATGCGCATGGCGGGTATGGGCAGCGACGTGGGGCAGAACCCCGAGATGGTGCTGTTCTACACGACCTTCGTCAAGCGCAGTGTCAAGATTCCCGTCATTCCCAAGATGACGCCGAATATCACCCAGATTAACCAGACGGCCATGGCTTCCTATTTTGCCAACGCCGATGCTATCTCGGCCATCAACACCATCAAGAGTGTCACGATGGGCGACCGTGCCGAGATCAGCGGGCGCAAGACCGTCAGCGGACTGTCGGGGCGCGCCGTGAAGCCCATTGCCCTGCGGCTTATCCTCGAGATGGCCAAGAACACCGTCATCAACGGGCAGCACGGCAATGCTGTCCAGCTGAGCGGCATCGGTGGCATCGAGACGTGGCGCGACGCCTTGGAGTTCATCCAGTTAGGATGCCGTAACGTGCAGGTGTGTACTGCCGTCATGCAGTATGGCTACCGCATCATCGACGACCTCGTGCTCGGTCTGCAGCACTATCTCGCCGGGCGTGGTCTTACGTCGGTAGAAGCTCTCGTCGGCGAGGAACTTCCCAACTTCGTGACGCCCAGCGACCTTGACCGCGACACGATTGTCTATCCCAAGATTGACCGTGACCGCTGTATTGGCTGCGGTCGCTGCTACGTCTCGTGTCAGGACGGTGGCCACCAAGCCATCACGTTC
>CAJOLE010000042.1 GCA_905235325.1 uncultured Prevotella sp.
AGCGGCACCGCCGCTGCACAGCGAACGGGAGGCGGAGAGCTCGCGGACGTACTGGGAGGGGGTCTTGTAGGGCTGCCAGTCGATGAGGGCGGCATCGGTGAGGGCTTTGAGGGTCTGGAGGTAGCGCAGGCGGATGGCCTCGCGGTAGTTCTCGCGGGCAAGGGCCTGGCTGACGGCACTGTCGAAGTCGATGCCGTAGATGGTGTCCTCGGTGTCGGCATCGGCAGTGTCGCCCTGCTCCTGTCGCCGGAAGATGCCGCTGTCATGGTGCCACAGATACCACGCTATGAAGCCCAGCACGCCGACAGCGAGGATGGCAAAGCCCCACAGGACGACGGTGCTGTCGACCGTATCGCCAAAGATGTCGTTCAAGAACGCCATGAGCTGCATCTGGAGCCACTCGGTAAAGGTCATCCCTCCTCCAGCCAACTCACGGCTGTAGTCGAAGTCTTGCTGAGCCTGCCACTGGGCAATCTGCGCGCTGTCTATGACGAGTGTGTCCTGCAAGATGAGAGAAGAGAGATGAGAGGTTAGAGGGTCTCGAAGTTCTCGATGCCGTGGTCAACGCTTACGCCGTCAACCTTGTCGCAGGCGTGGCCGTACTGATAGGCAATGCCGATTGCCATCAGTGCCATCATGCAATTGGCGGCGAAGCTCGACACCACCCCCAGCAAATACTGTATGACCGTAAAGCCGAACGACGAGACGAAACCTGCGGTAACGCCCTGGCCGCCGGCAAAGAGGCTGTTCATCGTGACCATGATGTACCACGGCGTGGCAATAAGCCCCGAGATGATGGAGGTGATGATGTAGAGCACAATCATGACACCAATGATGCCGCCCCACGTCTTCCAGCCCAGGCGCACGGACTTGGCGTAGGCACTGACGATGCCCGTATCCTCGAACAGGTAGATGGGACAGACCAACGCGAAGAGCGGGAACACCACAAAGGCAATGATAATGACCGGCAATATAAGGTAAGTGCTGGCGGCTATCATCAGTGCCATCAGCAGAACGATGACGGCAAAGACGACAATACCCGTAACGAGGAGCGCCAGCTGTCGGACACTCTTCTGAACCACACCCGGGCGAAGCTGGTCGAAGGTGACACCCCTCAGCCGCTCGGGCCGCTGCTCGTAGAGCTGCATCATCGTGTAGACCACGGCAATGACTAAGGTAGTGGCCACAAACTGCACCAATGCATACAGGCTCATCGGCAAGAGGCACTGCTGAATCAAGCCGAGATCACCACCTAACGACATCAAGTTCTTCATATAGCTCGTCATAAAGCCATTCATAAAGAACGTCTGCACCAGTGCCACGGGCAGCAGTAAGTAGGTGACATTCTTCAACAGCGTGCGAAAGTTCTCGCCGACGAAGTCGAACGTGTCCGACAGCTTGTCGCCGAATGTTCTCATGCGATAGAGCTTAATCAATGGTCTTTCTGTTTTCATTGCTTTTCTTTTTAGGTAATATAATATAATAATAGACGACGAAGACGAGGGAGCTGAGGATGATGGTCAGCCGCAGCAGGTCGGGCCACTCCGTGTGGCGCGTGATGAAGCCTTCGACAAAGCCGGCCACAACGAACAACGGCACTGCGCCCACCACGATGCGCAGGCCACGCCGCGCACCCCGCCGGAACGACACGAGCCGGGGGTAGGTGCCGGGGAAGAGCCAGCCGTTGCCCATGGCTATGCCGGCGGCTCCGGCCACGATGACGGCCGAGATCTCAAGCGTGCCGTGGAGCCAGACGGCCAGTGCCGACTGCCACAGCAGTCCGTGCTGGGCGAAAAACGTCTGGAACGAGCCGAGCATCACGCCGTTCTGGAACAGCATGAAGCCCGTGCCGATGCTGGTGAACACGCCGAGGGCGAAGATGACGAACGACACCTTGACGTTGTTCAGCGTAATCATACTGAACATATCGCTCTCGGGGTTGCCGCTATAGACGGCCATCGGCTCGCCATTGGCAATGTTCTGCAGCGTCATGTCAACATAGCTGTCGCCAAGGATGATGCGGCAGAACTCCGAGTCGAGCAGCTGCGACGACATACCCACCAACGCACTGACGAGGAATACGACGAACGACATCAGCAACTCGCGCCGCGCCTCCCACATCGTCAGCGGCACCTCGTCGGTCCAGAACGTCAGGAGCCGCGACCAGCGGTAGCGCTGCGAGCGGTAAATCTCATTATGGAGGGCCGACGCCAAGTTGTTCAGGTAGCGCGTGATCTTCGACTCAGGGTAGTGCGTCTGCGCAAAGGCCAGGTCGCTGGTCACGTCGATGTAGGTGTCGGCCAGCACGGTAGCCTCGGTCTCGCCGACCGCTTCCACTACCAGCTCAGCACTGCGCCACTTCTCGATGTTCTGCCTGATGAACGTTACTTCTTTCATAATCCGTTGGCAAAGGTAGTAAAAAATTTACAATTACAGCTGATAATCGATAATAATTTCGTACCTTTGCCGCCGAAATGGCAGAAAAGAGCATCGTCACCGGACAATACGTGCGTCTGCGCCAGACACCGGCCAGCGTCGGTGAGCGCATGGTGGCCCAGGTCATCGACTGGGTGGTGCAGATAGCCTACTTCTTCATGTGGGTGCTCTTCACCCACCTTACCAGCACTGATTTCGGCCCTACGGCCATCATCACCCTCGTCATTCTGCCAATCCTGTTCTACTGTCCGCTGTGCGAGATGCTCAGTGGGGGCCAGACCATCGGCAAAAGACTTGTCAAGCTGCGCGTCATCATGGCCGACGGCACCCTACCCTCGCCCGCTGCCTACCTGCTGCGCTGGCTGCTGATGATTGCCGACGGTCCGCTGTTAGCCTACATCGGCGTGCTGGTGATGATCCTGAACCGCAACAACCAGCGATTCGGCGACATGGCGGCGGGCACGCTGGTTGTCAAGTTGCACAGCTATTCCAAGATTCAGGTCAGCCTCGATGAGTACGACTACCTGACCCGTAACTACCATCCCTCCTACCCTCAGGCCGCCGACCTCTCGTTGGAGCAGATAGACATCATCCAGCGCACCATCGACAGCCAGCAGCCCGAGCGCATCAGCCAGCTGTCGCAGAAAGTGCAGCAGCTGCTGGTCGTCAGCCGGCGTGAGTCAGGAGATGAGTTCTTCCTGCTCCGCATCGTGCGCGACTATCAGTACTACGCCTTAGAGGAGATTTAGCGGCGGCGGTGTCAGGGCTACAATGCGCAGCACCTGCGGCACCTGCTCCACGGGCTTCCACTCCGCCATGCCGGGCATCCAGCACAGCGTGTCCTTGGTCACCTGCTTCTGGTAGATCATCCGCGACAGTTCGCTCTCGCCGAGCGGGCCGACGGGCTGACCTTCCTGAGCCACGTAGTAGGTGGCCGGCGCCGCCTGCGGCATCTGCTGCATGCTGCCTGGTACGTACATCTGCTGCAACTGCTGGTTCATACTGCCCACCATCTGGCGGGCTATCTGCATACTCATGCCAAACTCTACGAGCCGGTCAACTGAAAAGAAATTGCTGTCGTCCATCACTTCTCACTTTTAATCTCTCATTTCTCACCTCTCACCTCCCCGGAATCGGGGGCGGCACAGCACCGGCGGGCGGCACCGGCGGTGCGAACAACGGTGCCAACTCAGGCAACGTCTGGGCGGCAGCCCACTCCGGCATACCCTGTTTCCAGACGAGCGTCTGCATGGTCAGCACACCGTTCTGCACCAGCTGCGGCAACTGTTCCTGGGTAAAGGGACCAGCCTGCTGACCGTTCATCACGACGAAATACTGCTGACCCGGCATGGGAGGCGGCGCGGCCTGCTGACCCTGCTGCCAGTACTGGCCCATATTGTTCATCATACCAGCCATCTGCTGACCCATGGCGCCACCCATCATCATGCCCGTCATCATGCCGGCGGCGTTCATGCCGCCACCGCCGCCTTCGCCGCCGCCACCCATCTGGCCCATCTGGCCCAGGCTCTCGGCACCGGCCTTGAGCACAGAGGTCTGCTGGTCGATGGCGTGGGCACCGATGTACTGCGTCTCGGTCTGCAGCCGCTGGGCACGCTGGGCCTCCTCACGCTGTATGCGCATGGTCTCCTCCATGTTCTGGCGGTTCAGCTCCTGCGTGTCCTTCAGGTTCTTGATGTTCACGTCGCGCTGGGCGCGCAGCGTCTCGGCGGTGATGCCCGCCGTCAGTTCGCGCAGCTCTAAGTAGTAGGGGCTGGTCTTGTCGATCTCCAGGTCCGACACGTCGAACGACCTCAGCCTGACACCGAAGATGCTCTCCAGCTGCTCGCCCAGGCGCTCGCCGATGGCATTGCTCACCATCTCGAGGTTACGCTCCAACTGCACCACGGGCAGATTGGTCTGCGAGGGCAGGTTGACGACCACCTGACGCACGTGCTTGGCCAGGGCACTGTTAATCTGCTTGCGGAAGCTGTCGTGGTCGAAGGTCTGCAGGCGGTTCAGCTTGATGAACTGTCGGTAGTCCTGCAGCGTGAACGTCAGCGTGCCGCGCACGGCCAACGGTACGCCGTGGTCGGGCAGTCGCGGGTCGAACACGTCGAAGTAAGGCACCCCGAAGCGCAGCTGGTTGTTCTGCTGTATGTTGATGAAGTACACCTCAGCCTGGAACGGACTCTCGCCGCCCCACAGCGCGCCGACGATGTTGGCCAGCACGGGGAAGTTGGCCGTCTTGATGGAACCGTCGTAGGGTCCCTCGATGAAGTCCTGTTGCGGACCGTCCTTCTGGTTATAGACGAAGACGGCCACCTCGCCGTCCTTCACGCGCAGCTGGCTTCCCCAGCGTATGGCGTTCTCGCGACTGGTGCTGTTGGCCTCCTGTCCTTCAGGGCGCCACTTCCACACCATGTATTCCACCTGGTCGCAGCGGATGACGTTCATCAGTCCGCCGCCTTTTCCTCTTCCAAATAATCCCATAGTCTATACTTATTTATTCATGTTTCGCATTCGTTCAACTCCTTACTCCTCCGCTCGGCTTTGCCGCTTCGCTTGCGAAGAACTCCTTATTCCTCAACTCCTTACTCCTCAACTCCTTACTCCTCAATTCCTTACTCAGCTTGAGAAAGTTGAGTTATTTATTGATTTCCTTCTCCAGTTCGTCGAGCCGCGCCACGTCGGCAGGGGCGTGCAGCGTCAGCCGGGCCTTGGTCATACACTGGCTGAACTTGTCGAGCCACACCTGGCGGAACTCATTGTGCCGGTTGACAGCCTTCGACCCGCCCATGGCGGCATAGAAGAAGGCGAACGGTGCGCCGAAGATCATGCCGAACACGAAGGCACCGCCCACGGCTATCAGGAAGCGCGTCACAAGCGCCTCGCCCCGCCACGTCTCGGCAGCCGCAAAGTAGATGCCGATGAACAGCAGCAGGAACAACCCGACGAAAACGCCGGACACCCACAGGAAGCGGCGCACGGGCGTGGCCCGCCAGCCACCCTGCAGCCGGGCACCGTCGGCGGCCAGGCCGAGAAACTCCAGCAGGTCTTCGCGGGTGTTGGGAACGGGGAAGGTAGAGATGACATCGCGGCGCAGGGCTTTGTCGGCCTTGTCGTTACCCGTGGGCTGCAGCTCGGCCAGCTTTTTCTCCAGAGCCTTGACGCTCGACGCCCGCTCCACGGCAATCTCCGCGCCACAGTAGGGGCACTTTGTAACGAAGGCCTCCAGCTCGGCACCGCAGGCAGGACACTTGTGCAGCCGTGCCTGACGCTCGGTACGCCACTTCTGCAGCCCTTCTTCCAGTCGTTTGTCTACCTGTTCGGGAGTCAGTCCCTCGCCCTTGGCCAGACGGTAGAGCACGGCGCGCTCCTTCTCGCTGATGAAGCCGTCGGTCAGGGCCGCCTTGATGACCTGATTCAGTTGTTGTGAGAATAGATTATCGTTCATGACGTCATTGCTTATTGAAGTGGTTAGCACCTGTGAGCAGCGAGGTGAGAGGAATCTCGCGAGCCTCTTTCTCCACGCTGTCGAAGAGAGCCGCATCGGCGGCCGAGGTAAACTTCTGCCGCGCCGTCTGCAGACACTCGTCGAAGCGCCGCCGCCACAGCGGGGCAAAGCGGTTGTGCTCGACGGCCACGCCGGTATCCGTGCGCCGTGCCACGAAGAAGGCGGGGAAACCGCCAAGGGCGGGCAGCATAATCAGGGCATCGCAGGCAGCATCGCCAAAGTCCTTACCGCCGACGAAGTCGATGATGAAATTGCCGATTGTGAGCACCACGAAGACGGCCACAAACGTCAGCAGCACGCGCCCCCAGCGGGTGCTGGTCAGCGGGTTCTTGAGCTTGGCCAACGGTGCCGACAGGGCCAGGAACTCCATCACGCCCTCACGGTCGGTGGGTAGCGTGAAGCCGTTGATCATCGTCGTCTTGGCCTCATAAGTGTAGGCGGCATTGTACTCGTTAAAGAGCTGGCGCACGCCCTTCTCGGCCACCATCTCGCGCAGCTCGTGGCCGCAGAAGGGACAGTGCGACGTGAACTCCTCAAGCTCGGCACCGCAGTGGGGGCAGTAGCGGTGGCCACGGTCCTCCTGCTGGGCACGCTGCCGCTCGGCGTCGCGCAGGATCTCGGCCACGTCGGCATCGCCGGCATAGACGCTCCGGGCCTCCTCGGCCTGACTCCTGGTCGCCGCGGCCTGGCGGGCCTTCTCCGTCCGGCGGCGGTCCTCGTCCTGCTGCCGCAGCCGCTTGCGGTCCTTGTTCCATACCCAGAAGATGATGAGCGCCACAGTGACGAACGCCCAGAACGCCATGGTGCTGTCTTCCATCTTGTCGGGTTCGGTCTGAGCCACTTCCTGGGCTGTCAGGAGTGCCGGCCACAGACTGGCGACGGCTGTCGCAATGCGTGTTTTATAGGTTTCAGTATTCATCGTTTAACCGGTTGTTTTCGTGTTAGACACTTCTTGCTTTGGTTTTTGCATTTGCAAAATTAGGCTTTTTTTTCCAAACGGCCAAGCATTACGGCAGTTTTTTTAGGGCAGACTTTTCACCGGAAACGACGCGCCGGCGGTCAGTCAATCGGGGCCGTGGCCTGGCGCAGCCACGCTGCCTCGTCGGCACTGAGATGGGGCGACAGCCGCTCGAAGACCGTCTGGTGGTACTGGTTGAGCCAGTCGACCTCCTCCTGCAGCATCATCTCGCGGATGATGGGGCGCTTGTCGATGGGACAGAGCGTCAGCGGCTCGAACTGCAGAAACCGGCCGAACTCCGTCTCCTTGTAGGCCGTGATGAGCAGCGTGTTCTCCGTGCGGGCACCGCAGCGGCCGGCCAGGTAGATGCCCGGTTCGTCGGTGATAGTCATGCCCTCGACGAGCGGAGCGGGCTTCCACTCCATGCGGAACTGGTGAGGCCCTTCGTGGACGTTCAGGTAGGTGCCCACGCCGTGCCCCGTGCCGTGCAGGTAGTTCAGTCCGTGGCGCCACATCGCCGCACGGGCCAGAATGTCAATCTGCGTGCCGCTGGCACCGCTGGGAAACTTGCACAGTTCAATCTGGATGTGGCCTTTCAGCACAAGCGTGTAGATCAGCCGCTCCTCGTCGGTCAGCGGGCCGAGGGCTATCGTCCTCGTGATGTCCGTCGTGCCGTCCAGGTACTGCGCGCCGCTGTCTAAAAGCAGCAGCCCGTGCGGCTCCAAGGGGATGTCGGTCTCGGGCGTCGCCTCATAGTGGACGATGGCTGCGTGTGCGCCGTAGCCCGCAATGGTGTCGAACGAGATGTCGCGGTAGAGCGGCTGCTCGGCGCGCAGTGCCGTCAGCTTGCGGTCTACCGAGACTTCTGTCTCCCGCTGCCCACTTTGCCCATCCAGCCCAAATATCCCATCCAACCACTTCAAGAACTTTACCAAGGCGATGCCGTCTTTCTGCATCGCCGACTTAAAACCCGCTATCTCGGTGGCATTCTTGACGGTCTTCATCCGCTTCACGGGCGACTCTTCCTCCACGCGCTCGCGGGTGACGGTCTGGTAGAGGGTATAGTTCACCTCGTCGGGGTCGAGCAGGATGTTGTACTCAAAGTATTCCTTCAGTCCACTGACGACGTTTGCGTAGTCATCGACCTTGATGTCCTCCTGCTGCAGATAAGCCGACACGTCGGCAGGCAGCTTTACCTTATTTATATATAGGGTGACATCCTTCGTCGAGATAATCAAGTAACTGACAAAGACGGGGTTGCAGTGGACATCCGTTCCGCGCAGGTTCAGTGTCCAGGCTATGTCGTCGAGAGCCGACATCAGCATCCCGTCGGCGTGACGCTCGCGCAGAGCCTGGCGGATGCGGGCTATCTTGCTACCCGTCGTCTCGCCGGCATATTCCAGCGGATAAATCTCCACGGGACGGTCGGGAATGGCAGGACGGTCGCGCCATATCTGGCGCAGCGGGTCGAGATTGGTGCGCAAGGTGAGGCCGCCCTCCTTTCTGAGGTCGGCAATCAGTTGCTTGACGGCGTTGGCCGAGGAGCACCAGCCGTCGATGCCGACCTCTGTACCGGCTGGCGAACCGCTATCCGCAATCTGAGTCTTCAGCCACTTAGCAATAGTGGGCGTGCCCTCTATCTTGAGCTTCATCAGCCGGAATCCGGTGCCCTTCAGCTGTTCCTCCGCAGCAAGGAAGTAGCGGGAGTCAGTCCAGAGGGCGGCACTGTCCATCGTGACGACAGCCGTACCGGCAGAGCCGTTGAAGCCAGAGATAAACTCGCGGCCCTTCCAATGGTCGGGCACGTATTCACCCTGATGCGGGTCGGTACTGGGGAAGATAAATGCAGCCAGGTGTTCGCGGCGCATCACCTCGCGGAGGTCTTCCAATCTTTGTTGGATGGTATTCATAGCTTTGGTCTTTAATTGATATTTTATGGAAAAAGGTTGTAACCGACAACGGATTTTGCTACTTAGAGTTTACAAAGGTACAAATAAGTCCTTAAAATCAGTTATCATTAACTCCTTTTAACTACCTCCGCTACTTTTACTTCCCAAAAAATTGTATCTTTGCACCACGAATCGAAAAACGAAAATCAGTAAATTGTAAATTACTATGGCAACATTAACAAACGACAAGCTGGTCATCGTCGGCGCTGGCGGTATGATCGGCTCAAACATGGTTCAGAGCGTGCTGATGCTCGGCCTTACCAACAACATTTGTCTGTACGACATCTACGAACCTGGCGTACACGGCGTTTACGACGAGATGTGCCACTGTGCCTTCCCCGGCGCAAACATCAGCTATACCGTTGATGCCGCCGAGGCTTTCACGGGTGCGAAGTACATCATCTCGAGCGGCGGCGCTCCCCGTAAGGAGGGTATGACCCGCGAAGACCTGCTGAAGGGCAACTGCCAGATTGCAGCCGACTTCGGCGAGAACATCAAGAAGTACTGCCCCGACGTGAAGCACGTGGTGGTGATCTTCAACCCGGCTGACGTGACGGCACTGACGGCACTGATCCACTCGGGCCTGAAGCCCAACCAGCTGACATCGCTGGCCGCCCTCGACTCTACCCGTCTGCAGCAGCAGCTGGCACTGGAGTTCGGCGTGCGTCAGGACAAGGTGACGAACGCCTACACCTACGGCGGTCACGGCGAGCAGATGGCCGTCTTCGCCAGCAAGGCCCTCATCGACGGCAAGCCCCTCTCTGAGCTTCCCCTGTCAGACGAGCGCTGGGCAGAGATCAAGCACATGACGACTCAGGGCGGCAGCAACATCATCAAGCTGCGCGGCCGCTCGTCGTTCCAGAGCCCTGCCTACCAGGCTGTCAAGATGATTGAGGGTGCCATGGGTGGCGAGCCCTTCAAGTGGCCTGCCGGTTGCTACGTCAACGCCTTCGGCTTCAAGAACGTCATGATGGCCATGCCTACCGTCATCGACAAGGACGGCGTACACTTCACCGAGCCCGAGGGAACGGCTGAGGAGATGGCTTCGCTGCAGGCTTCTTACGAGCACCTGCAGAAGATGCGCGACGAGATTATCTCGCTCGGCATCATCCCCGCCGTTGAGGATTGGAAGAAGGAAAACGCTAACCTCTGATTTCTCATGGCATTGATAAAATCATATCGCGGTCTCGCTCCCAAATGGGGGCGAGACTGCTATTTTAGCGAGAACGCAACAATCGTGGGCGACGTCACGATGGGCGACGAATGCTCGGTATGGTTCAACGCCGTCGTCCGCGGCGACGTAGCTCCCATCACCATCGGCAACTGCACGAACATTCAGGACGGCAGTTGTGTTCACGTCACTCACGAGACGGGTCCTACCCACATCGGGAACTACGTCACGATAGGGCATAACGTCACCGTCCACGCCTGCACCATCCACGACGGTGCCCTCATCGGCATGGGTTCCACCCTGCTCGACGGCTGCGAGGTGGGCGAAGGCGCCATCGTCGCCGCCGGTGCGCTGGTGCTTCAGAACACGAAGATTCCCGCAGGTGAAATCTGGGGTGGCGTACCTGCCAAATATATCAAGCCCGTGCGCCCCGGCCAGACCGACAACGCCAAGCACTACGTGGCCTACTCGAAGTTCTACCTCGAAGAACAGCAATAATGTAAAGGAAAACGAGCCGTAATCCTGTCAACAGCGAGATTACGGCTCATTGCTTGTCAGGGTGGCCACGACGTACTCCGACTGGGTGCCGATGCGGAACTTGCCGCCCCAGATGCCGAGGCCGCTGCTGACGTAGTAGCGGGTCGTGCCGCGCTGATACGGCCCCCACGAGCATTCGTAGATGCGGTCGGTAATCCAGGAGATGGGCCAAACCTGACCACGATGGGTATGGCCGCTCAGCTGGAAGTCGATGCCGACTTTCTCAGCGCGGTCGAGGTCGTGAGGCTGGTGGTCGAGGACGATGGAAAACTTTTCTGTTCCCTCGGGGGCAAAAAGGGAGTCCAAGGGTTTACGCCGCTTGTTGGTTCTGTCGTCACGGCCGACGATGACGATGGCGGAGTCGACGACGGCAGTGCTGTCGATAAGCAAGTGGATGCCTGCATCGCGGTAGAACTGCCGGGCCTCGGGGCTGCCGGCGTAGTATTCGTGGTTGCCGAGGCAGGCGTAGACGGGAGCCTTCAGGCGGAGGAACTCCTCGGCCATGCGCTCCTCCAGGACGGGACGCATCGAACCGTCGATGATGTCGCCGGCAATGAGGATGAAGTCGGGCTGTTCGGCGTTGACGAGGTCCACCCAGCGGGCCAGCTCCTTACGGGTATTGTGATAGCCGATGTGCAGGTCGCTCATCATCACCACGCGGTAGTCGCGGGGCAGCGGTTTGTCGGTCTGCAGGTCCAGCTCTACGCGTACCTTATTCTTATAATGCAGGTTGCCATAGAGGAAGATGCCGAAAATCAATACGCAGATGGCACCAGCGGCATACCCGTTCTGGCAGAGCCACGCGGGCGGCACGATGTGGGCGAGCCGCCCGAGGTCGAGCGCAAGGAACACGATGACGAGATACAACAGGATGAAGATGCTCGACGTGCTGACTTCATAGCACACCTGTGCCACCGTCAGCGGAAGTCCGTCGAAGCGTCGCCCGAAGTTGAGGAACATCAGCAGGAACGAGCCTACACCAAGAACGATCACCAGCAGTCGCCACACTTTTGCCACGGGCAGCAACACCCAGAAGTGCCACGACAAATAGACAAGCGCCAACACAGGCAGCACCATGAACAGCATCATCCACATTGTTTTCATTTCAGATTATAATTGGGCAGCCGCAAGAATCTTCGCTGTCGCACCAGCCTTGCCCTTGACGTAGTCGCCGGCGGCGCGCCCTGCCTCAAGCAGATAGTCGGCATCGGCAGCGAAGCGGTCCATGATACGGGCGAAGTCGTCGTAGCCGCTGATTTCCAGTCCGCCGCCGCACTGTTTCAGCTCCTGCGCCTCCTGGAACTTCCTGTTCTCAGGGCCGAAGACGACAGGACGCCCCCAGACGGCGGCCTCCACCGTATTGTGAATACTCACGCCGAAGCCGCCGCCGACGTAGCAGACGGTGGCATAGCGGTAAATACTCGAAAGCAGGCCGAAGCAGTCGACGATGAGCGCCGAAGCCCCTGCGACGGCTCCCGAGGTGGCCACGCTTGCGTCTCCCTCGTGGGATGCAGGTTTGGCTTCTGTATAGCGGACGACCTTGCGGTCGCCGAGCTTGCTCATAATCTGCTGCAGATGGTCTTCGCCGATGACGTGCGGAGCAATGATGAGCTTCCACTCCGGATGCTCGCTGAAATACTTGATAAAGATATCCTCGTCGGGCGGCCACGACGAACCGGCGACGAACACCTTCGGGGCATCGCCCACAAACTGCTCCACTATAGGCAGCTGCTTGGCCTGCTCCTTGATCTGCAGCACGCGGTCGAAGCGGGTGTCGCCGGTGACGGTGACATTGGTGATGCCTATCTTCGCCAGCAGTCCGCGGCTCTGCTCGTTCTGCACAAAGAATTGGGTGAAGCAGTTGAGCACACGCCCATACTGCCGGCCATACCACTTGAAGAATATCTGTTCGGGGCGGAAGATGCTCGACACGCTGTAGACGGGCACCCCACGGTGCTTCAGGATATGCAGATAGTTGTACCAGAACTCATACTTGATAAAGAAGGCCATCACAGGACGGATGGTACGGAGGAAGCGACGCGCACTGGTAATGGTATCCAACGGCAGGTAACAGATAATGTCGGCACCTTCATAGTTCTTGCGCACCTCATAGCCCGAAGGCGAGAAGAAGGTCAGCAGGATCTTATACTCCGGATAGTCGCGACGCAGCAGCTCCATCAGCGGGCGTCCCTGTTCAAACTCTCCCAGTGAAGCGGCGTGGAACCACACATACTTCGCATTGGGATCAACCTTCTCACGCAGAATCTTGAAAGCCTCACGCTCACCGCGCCACATCTTGCGCGCCTTATCGTTGAAGCGGCTGTAGATTGCCACTCCCAAGAGATACAGGTATATAAGGAGGTTATACATTATCCCAGCACTTCTATGGCACGTTTCATTCTGCGGATAGTCTCCTCCTTGCCGAGGAAGGCCGAGATGTCGAACATACCCGGACCCTTACCCTCGCCTACCAGCGTCAGTCGCCAGGCGTTCATGATATTGCCGAGCTTATACTCTTTCTGTTCTATCCAGCCATGCACGACCTGCTCCTGATTCTCAAGCGAGAAGTCGTCAATGCCCTCCAGCACACCGATAAACTCGGTCAGTTGGGCGGCCGAGTCTTCCTTCCAGCGTTTCTTCACCGTCTTTTCGTCATACTCGGTGGGAGCCACGAAGAAGAACGAGCACAGCGGCCACAGCTCCTTGACGAACGAGACGCGGTCCTTCATCATCTCGCAGACCTTCGTCACGCGCTCCAGGGTCTCCTGCGGGCAGTGCTCCTGCACCTCGGGCAGCCACAGGGCGGCAATCTCCTCGGGCGACTTCTTCAGGATATACTCGTGGTTGAACCAGATGCCCTTGTCGTAGGCGAACTTCGCCGGCCTTCGAGCACTTCGTGATGTCGAACAGCGGCACCAGCTCGTCCATCGTGAACAGCTCCTGCTCCGTGCCGGGGTTCCAGCCCAGCAGGGCGAGGAAGTTGATGACGGCCTCGGGGAAGTAGCCGTCCTCGCGGTAGCCTCGGCTGACGTCGCCCGTCTTCGGGTCGTGCCACTCCAAGGGGAACACGGGGAATCCCAGGCGGTCGCCGTCGCGCTTCGACAGTTTGCCCTTGCCGTCGGGCTTCAGCAGCAGCGGCAGGTGGGCGAACTGCGGCATGGTGTCGGCCCAGCCGAAGGCCTCGTAGAGCAGCACGTGGAGCGGTGCCGAGGGCAGCCACTCCTCGCCGCGGATGACGTGGGTAATCTCCATCAGGTGGTCGTCGACGATGTTGGCCAGGTGGTAGGTTGGCAGCTGGTCGGCACTCTTGAAGAGCACCTTGTCGTCGATGATGTCGGTCTTCACGCGCACCTCGCCTCGAATCAGGTCGTTGACCAGCACCTCGCGCCCCGGCTCAATCTTGAAGCGGACGACGTACTGGCGGCCGTCGGCCACGAGCGCGTCGACCTCCTCCTTGGGCAGCGTCAGCGAGTTGCGCATCTGTCCGCGGGTCTTCGAGTCGTACTGGAAGTTCTGTATCTCCTGCCGCTTCTGCTCCAGCTCCTCGGGCGTGTCGAAGGCGATGTAAGCCTTGCCCTCGTCGAGCAGCTGCTGCACAAATTTCTTATAGATGTCGCGGCGCTCGCTCTGTCGGTACGGCCCCTTGTCGCCGCCGAACGAGACGCCCTCGTCGAACTTGATGCCGAGCCAGCGGAACGACTCGATGATATACTCCTCGGCGCCGGGCACGAAGCGGTTCGAGTCGGTGTCCTCGATGCGGAACACCAGGTCGCCGCCATGCTGGCGGGCAAACAGGTAATTATACAATGCGGTGCGCACACCGCCGATATGTAAGGCACCCGTCGGACTCGGGGCAAAACGTACTCTGACTCTTCTTTCTGACATGGTTTCTCGTAATTTGCGTGCAAAGATACGAAATATTTATCAATTATCGGTTGTCTATTATGAATTATTTTGTAACTTTGCAGCGTAAACCCAAGAAAAGTATGAAAAATAAGCAACTTATAGAGAATACTTACTGGCGAAACCTGCTCATAAGGGCTTTACTGGTGGTCGGCACCGTCGCTCTTATCGTGTGGGCCATGCCGCGCGATAAAGATGCCAACTTCAAGATAGAGCCGGGCAAGCCCTGGCGCTATGCCGACTTCACGGCTCCCTTCGACTTCCCCATCTACAAGAGCGGCGAGCTGGTGCAGCACGAGCGCGACAGCCTGCTGAAAGACTTTGAGCCTTACTACAACTGCGACCGCGAGATTGAGATGCGGCAGATAGGGCAGTTCCGCAAGGACTACGCCGACGGCATACCCGGACTGCCGAAGGAGTACACCGAGCTGATCGTCAGCCAGCTCCACACCTTCTACTCGCAGGGCATCATGGACATCTCCGACTACAACAGCCTGCGGGCCGACACCTCGATGACCATCCGCATCGTCTACGGCAAGAGCGCGACGAGCCGCCAGGTCAGCCACCTCTACTCCACCATAGGAGCCTACGAGCAGATATTCCTCAACCCGAAGCTGGCGCCATACAAGGAACTGCTCACCAAGTGCAGCCTGAACGACTACATCATGGCAAACCTGGCCTACGACAAGGAGCGCACCGAGACCAGCCGCGAGGACCTGCTCACGGGCATCCCCCTGGCCAGCGGCGTAGCCCAGCGCGGACAGAAGATCATTGACCGCGGACAGATCGTCGACGAATACACCTACAACGTGCTCGAGTCATACTTCCGCGAGAGCGAGAGGCGCCAGAGCAACGACACCAGGTTCAGCTTCGTCGTCCTGGGCCAGATCGTCTACGTCTCGCTGCTCATCGTCTGCTTCACCATCTACCTGTGGCTCTTCCGCCGCGACTACTACGAGAGCCCACGCTCGCTGGCCATGCTCTACGCCCTCATCCTGCTCTTCTCCGTCGTCGCCTCGCTCATGATCAGCCACCACGTGCTGCACATCTACATCCTGCCATTCGCCATGGTGCCCATCTTCGTCCGCGTGTTCATGGACTCGCGGACGGCCTTCATGGCCCACACCGTCATGGTGCTCATCTGCGCCGCCATGCTCCAGCACCCCCTGGAGTTCATCGTCGTCGAGGAGATTGCCGGCATGGTGGCCATCTTCTCGCTGCGCGAGCTGTCGAGCCGCTCGCAGCTGTTCTGGACCGCCGCCCTCATCACGGGCGCCACCGCGCTCGTCAACCTGGCACACTATTGGATGCGCGACGACAACATGACCACCATCGACTACAGCGAGTTCAACTACCTCATTCTCAACGGACTGCTACTCTTCTGCTCCTACCCCCTGCTCTACATCATGGAGAAGACCTTCAACTTCACGTCGAACATCACGCTCATCGAGCTCTCCGACATGAACAAGGAACTGCTCCGCCGCATGAGCGAGGTGGCGCCGGGCACCTTCCAGCACTCCATCCAGGTGGGCAACCTCGCCGCCGAGATTGCCAACAAGATCGGGGCCAAGAGCCAGCTCGTACGCACGGGCGCACTCTACCACGACATCGGCAAGACCATGAACCCCATCTACTTCACCGAGAACCAGTCGGGCATGAACCCCCACGAGGGCAAGACCTACATCGAGAGCGCACAGATGCTCATCAGCCACGTCACCGAGGGCCTGAAGCTCGCCGACAAGTATGCCCTGCCGCAGGTCATCCGCGAATTTATCGCCACCCACCACGGACTGGGCAAGACGAAGTTCTTCTACATCAAGCAGAAGAACGAGCACCCCGACGAGCCTGTCGACGACCTGCTCTTCACCTACCCCGGCCCCAACCCGCAGACCAAGGAGCAGGCCATCCTCATGATGGCCGACGCCGTCGAGGCGGCCTCACGCTCGCTCAAGGAATACACCGAGCAGAACATCCGCGACCTCGTCGGGCGCATCATCGACAGCCAGGTCGAGGAGGGCTACTTCCGCGACTGCCCCATCACCTACCGCGACATCCAGTACGCCAAGACCGTCCTCATCGAGAAGCTCAAGACCATCTACCACACCCGCATCAGCTATCCCGAGCTGAAGAAGTAAGATTACCAAAAGCTATATAATCAGCCGCTTTGCAAGGTACGCAGACAGCATCCTTTGGGGCGGAAGAACTGCACAAAACCATATAGTTTGTGCAGTTTTTAAACTTCTTTAAGTTAATATACGCTAACGCCGTGCGCGAAAACAGTGCTGTTTGCCACAATTAGCCTAACTTTGCAGCCGAATTTTTTAAGAAGTTTTTAGGATATGTTCAAAATTCACTCCCTGATGGCCGGCGCACTGCTGGCCGCCGCCACCACGGCAACGGCCGGTGGCATCCTGACCAACACCAACCAGAGTATCGACTTTCTGAGGAATCCCGCGCGCGATGCTGCCATCGGCCTCGACGGCGTCTACAGCAACCCCGCCGGACTGGCCTTTATGCCCGAAGGCTTCCACCTCGGCGTCAACTGGCAGTATGCCCACCAGACGCGCACCATCGACTCGACCGACGACCTCTTCGCCCTCGGCAAGAAGAACAACGGCCAGACCACCAAGACCTTCGAGGGCGTGGCCGACGCACCCGTCATCCCCTCCATCCAGGCCGCACTCGTCAAGGGCGACTGGACGGTGCAGTTCAACTTCTCGATACCCAGCGGCGGCGGGCGATGCAATTTCGACAACGGCCTGGGCTCCTTTGAGCGCGCCGTCGGACAGATTGCCGCCACCTTCATGGGGCTCGACAGCTTCGCCGGCACGCTCAACGCCGTCACCGGCTCCGACATTACCGACAACCGCGTCACGGGCTACAACATGGAGAGCTACATGAAAGGCCGGCAGTACTACTACGGATTCCAGCTCGGCACGTCGTACAAGGTGCTCGACAACCTCTCGGTCTACGGCGGCCTGCGGCTGCTCTACGGCGACGCCACCTACAAGGCACGCATCAACAACATACAGGTGCGCACCGCCGACGGCGACTTCGACTTCGGCACCTTCCTGCCGCGCGTCAGCCAGCAGGTGGCGCAAATCACACCCGTGGCCACGCAGCTGCTCGGACAGCTGCAGCAGAAGGAGGCCGCTGGCATCGCCCTCAGCCCCGAGGAGGCCGGCCTGAAGAGCGCCATCGAGAACCTCGCCGCCACCCAGCAGGCCGGCTCGCTCAACAGTCTGGCCAAATATGCCTCCGGCGTCAACCTGCTCTGCAACCAGACGGGCGTCGGCATTGCCCCCATCGTCGGCATCGACTACAAGCTCAACGACCACTTCAACTTCGCCGCAAAGTATGAGTTCAAGACCCAGGTGCGGATGGAGAACGAGTCGACCGTCTTCGAGGCCCACGAGATTGACGCCGTCAACAAGTACCGCGACGGAGAGGAGGTGAACGAAGACTCGCCGGCACTCGTCACCGTCGGCGCACAGTGGTCGCCCATCAGCGAGGTGCGCATCAACGCCGGCGGCCACTACTACTTCGACAAGCAGGCCGACTGGTACAACAACGCCCAGGAGAAGCTCGACCACAACAGCTACGAGATTCTGGCCGGCGCCGAGTGGGACGTCACCGACCGCCTGACCATCTCGGCCGGCGGACAGCTCACCCGCTACGGACTGACCGACGAGTACATGAACGACATGTCGTTCGTCGTCAAC
Source organism: uncultured Prevotella sp. (assembly GCA_905235325.1). Taxonomy (GTDB): domain Bacteria; phylum Bacteroidota; class Bacteroidia; order Bacteroidales; family Bacteroidaceae; genus Prevotella. The sequence continues at coordinate 18,191 of CAJOLE010000042.1, forward strand.
AGCTACAGCATCGGCTTCGGCGCCAACTACAAGGTGCGCGACAACGTGACGCTGAAGGCCGCCTTCTTCCAGACGGAGTACGGCGACTACAAGCGACAGCAGCCCACCGTCGACACCTTCACCCGCACCAACCGCGTGCTCGGTATCGGCTGCGAGGTCTGTCTCTGAACGGCGGCCGACAGCCGACATACACCTGATTACTAATCACACTTATTATCCTACACTCCCTACACTTCCTACACCTGCCCGACTTTTTTTAGGTGTAGGAAGTGTAGGAAGTGTAGGTTAAAACCTGCGAATAACAACTATATATACAAAAAAAGGCGGTTCCATCGGGAAAAACGGCCCTCGACGACCCCCTTCAGAGGGCGGAACCGACACCTGAACCGACACCTGGACAAAAGGGGCCGGGTCTTGGGCAAAAGGCGGCAGGTCTTGCTGAAAAGGCGGCGGGTTTTTGGCAAAAGGCGGCGGGTTTTGCTGAAAAGGCGGCGGGTTTTTTATTCTTGACACACCCGCCTTTGGACAAATTTGAGTGGCAAAAACCGGGATTTGTCGCAAAAAAGCACGTTTGTCGCATATAGTCTGAGAGAAAATCCATGAAAAACTTGGCACCAGCAACTATTCGCCATAATTTTGTAACCTCATGAACCATGAATATCGTATTAACAATAAAAAGAGAAAGGTTATGAAAAGAAAAAGAATCGCACGCCGCCTTGCCGGAAGACTCCGACGGGGCGACTGCCATCCTCACCCGCAAGGGTAGCACCCGGCAGTCGCTCGCAAGCCTGCAAAGGCAGGATAATCATCATGGAATTAAAAAAAATTGCAGAAAATTTGGCAGTTAGGAAATAAAATAGTAAATTTGCAGCGGAAGCGCATAATGTAGCGTGCCGCACGTGGCAATCGACATCGGTTGCGACGCAAGGGTACATAACCTCCAGCTGCTAACCAAAGAATTAACTTGAACTATATTGAAGTCAGAATAAAGAGACAATTAAAACTGATAAATTAAGGTTATGGTAAAAATAAAGACACAATGGGCAGCACTGCTGCTTGCCATCATCGTATTTGTTGTTCCGACGGCCGCACTGGCCGGCGACGGTGATTTCGAATCGCCCAAGGCGGCTTTCACGTGGTATCAGAAAGGGCAGGGATGTATGCACCTGAAGTTGATGACGTCCAACGCCGACCCCTATCGCACGTTGCACACAGCCACTTACGGTGTAATTGGCAAAGACGGCAAAAAGACGCCCGTGTTCGAAATTGCCGAGGATGACAGTGGCAAGAGCGGATATACGATATCGCATTTCACGAACTTTCTGTCTGGTTCGTTGTTGTACCTGACCAATGATACCAAATGGAAGCCGCTCTGCTTGATCTATGAAGGACCTCTGCAGGAGCATCACCACACCCGCAATGGAAAGGACAACGGCTATGCAGAGTTAGACTGGTACTATCCGATCAGCTTTGCCGGTCAGTCGTTAACGTTCTATGTGGATGCCACCCTTTATAGGAGTGGTGGAGAAACGTTACCCTACTATAAGGAAATCGGCACGATGGAGTTCGACGAGATTACGCTGGAGGCCTACGACGCCTTCCCGGCAACGGATGTCAGCGAGTCGGGCATGCTGAAGATACCGTTCGTGTCGAACCGTCAAATCAATACGATACAGGCGAGCTATACCGACGAGTTCGGCAGGCGGAAGACGCTTGAACGTGTGACCTTAGAGAAAGGTATGTACTCTGGATTTATCAACATTCCGGCTACCGACGTCCATAAGGACCTGACGCTAACGGCCAACGTCATCTCGGGCAAGCCGAATGATGGTGACGTGCCAAACGGCGAATGGCCTAAGGAGTTGACAGGCGACGTCTCCACCACGCTTGCCAAGGTGCCGATGATTCATGCCCCGCGGATGCTGACGGCCAAGATGCAGACGGACTCTGCCTGCAACGCCTCGGTGCTGCTGAAGTGGCAGATAGCCAACAAGGACTTCGAGGATGTGCTCGACGGCGAAATGTTCCTCGTGCAACGCTCGATGACGGGCCGTCTCGAGGACTTTGTTGACATCGGCTCGGTGGAGTTCGACAATAAAGATACCAACTATGAATACGAAGACGTAACCCTCATCGATGCGCTGCAACCGGAACTGATAGATGTCCAGGCGGGCTTCCCCTTGGTGCGCTACCGCGTGGTGCGTGCCTCAACGAGAGAGCTGTGGGCGATGGATCATAATCCGGCGGTGGCCTACGTCATGCCGCGCATGAAGCCATTAGTGCTGGTGAAGCCAAAGGACGTGGAGACAAGCTGGAGCGACGAGGAGAACCACAAGGTGAAACTGACATGGGCGTATGAGAAGGGCGAAACAGAAGTTGATGAGCCGGGGTATAAGGGTGGAGACTGCCATTTCGTATGGGACGACCGCGCCGAGATGCGTGTGGTGACTCTGATGTACAACCGCGACGGTGGTCTTGTAGACAGCCTGACCCACGTACTGACTCGCACCGAGCGCGAAAGCAGGGAGGTGGAGCTGACGCTGAACCGGTCGTGCGTCAGCTACGACGTGCGGCTCGTCGTCGACGGCAAAACCTCGCCTATCGGGAAGGCCACGGGCAACCTGCTTGTCGTCATCAAGAGCCAGGACGACTGGAACCGCTTTGCCAAACGTGTAAACAACGGTGAAACCACGCTGAATGCCATCTTGAACGGTTTTTCGCCCCGAATCACCAGTTTAGACCAAACGGTAGGCACTACCAGCAGACCCTTCCGTGGCATATTCCTCGGCAACAACGAAGAACTCACCACAAACTTGAATGTAACGGTCAACACCGTCGGCCCGTTCCGTGCGCTGGGTCATGGTGCCGTGATAGCATTCGGAGTTTTCAACTCGACCATCACGACGAACAATCAATTCGCTTCCGGCGTGGCGGGCCGCATCAATAATAGCAGCACAGCGTTCATAGAGAACTGCATAGTTGACTTTAAATTCCATACAAATTCCAACGGCGACGGCAGCCACGGCAGTCTGGTGGCTCTGCTTAACAAGGACGAGAGCCTCTTTGCCAGCAATGTCTTGGTGAAAGGCACCTGGGAAGGCGACAAAACCACGAACTGTGGCGGCTTGGTGGGCTATGCTCGCGGCACTGCCTTTGTATCAGTCGACCGTGTCTATTTCGGCATAGAGCCCACTAAAGACACCGGGGCGTTTACGTTGGTGCGCACCAGCGCCGTCGGTGAGACGAACGCCATTATCCGCGACTGCTACTACAAGACCGCCTTCGGCAAGGTGCAAGGCACACAGGCAAACGCCATCCCTTCGACCTGGGGATGGGCTGCGAACGGTCCCGTTGATGGAGACATCTTCTTCCCAGCAGTCAGGCCTCTGCGGGAAGTGAGCGCCACGCTGCCTGCCGACAAGTTCTACTATGAGAACCACGGCCAGGTGCTGGAGAGTTCGCTGAGGGTTCGGTCCCTGCGCAGTTCGGCCCTGCTGACGTGGGAAACCGACGGCGGAACCGTTGACTACTTCGAGGTGTATCGCATCAAGACCGACGACCCCAACCCCGACAACTGGGAGCGCATAGCCACACAGCTCATCGACATGCAGTATGAGGACCAAAATACGTCGCCCGTCCACACCTATAAATACTACGTGCAGTCGGCCAACGACTGCGAGGGCACGAGCTACGTGAAGACCGCCGCCGTGGAGGGTGGCTGCTTCCAGACATGTACCCTTGAGGGCTACGTGAAGTTCCCCGACGGCACCGGCATTTTCAACCGTCCGGTCAATATCACCGAGGACCGCAAAGACGGTAAGACCTACACAGCAATGACCGACGCTAATGGCCACTTCATCATGGACAACCTGCCCTATTGGGATGGTGGCGTGGCCGCCTACCGCGTTTCTCCCAATGTTCCTGGCTATACGGGCATGCAGACTGTCAGATTCGGTACGGAACCGGGCCAGAACTATATCAGCGGCGTAGAGTTCGAGGTGACCAACAATGTGAAGTTCTCAGGCTACGTGCAGTACAACGGTACAAGCATTCCCGTGCAGGGCGTACACTTCCTGGTTGACGGCGTTGAGGCGCGCACGGCCTCCGGGCCCGTTGAGAGCGACCATGAGGGCAAGTTCTCGTTCCGTATGCTGCCCGGCAAGCATAACATCCAGGCCGTGAAGGACGGCCATGATTTCTACGACGGCGGCTGGTACTATGCCGACGAGCAGAACAAATCGTCGAAAGACTATAACTTCCAAACCGACAAGGCCGGCATCTATTTCTACGACGACACCCGCGTGAAGCTCATCGGGCGCGTTGCCGGCGGTAACGACCAGGGCGCGCTGCCGCTCGACAACTCGCTGAGCCGCAACAACCTGGGCGACGACCTGGAGATGGTCTTCGTGCTTGAGGGCGACAACGTGTCGCGGCTGGTCTGGGACATTCTCGACCGCACGAAGAAGGAGACAGACTCCGTCTATGTGCACAAGAGCTACGACCAGAAGTACAAGTACCAGACGCAGGTCCACACCACCGAGCACCGCATGGTGGTGAAGCCCGACCCCCACACGGGTGAGTACATGGTCATGCTGCCCCCCGTGAAATGGAAGATACAGCAGATAACGGCCAAGGGATACCCGACGCTGTTCCAGGAGGGCATGATCAACGACGTCATCGACCTGACCGACTCGCTGACCAAGCACCGTGACGTGCTGACGGGCGAGTGGGTGAACGCCAACGGCGAGCCCGTAACGCAGGTCGTCGAGGAGTATAACGCCAAGTACAGCCGCATCTACCGCTCACCGGTCATCCTCGACCGTCAGCAGTTGGGTTATGATAACTTCAACTACTTTGGCGACCGTTACTACACGGCCAAGAACCTGGAGGGTGAGAAAGTGAAGGTGCCCCTCTGCTATCCCGTCGATGAGAAGTCGACAGAGGCGAAGTACACCTTCGGCTATCCCGTCTTCAACACCGATCGCCAGTACCCCGTGAAGATTTCGGCTGTTGAGAAGTACTACTATAACAACAACACGAAGAGCGACACCGTCGACGTCGTCAAGCTTTCGGGCGGCGTGGTGACAATCCGCAACAGCATGGTGAGCGCCACCCACCGCGACACTGTACACCTGGACAGCCTGGGCGAGCGTATCTATATACTTGAGGCTAAGCAGATGCCCTACAGCCTGACCGGCGAGGATGCCCTGCACCTCGTCACCATGACGCTCGAGCTCGACGGCACACACTTTGAGGCAGAACCCTTGCGCGCGTATGTATTAAATACGTATGTCAGGCCGGGAGCCAAGGATATTCTGAGCATCGACAAGCCCGAACTTGTCGACATTCTGCGCGACCCGCCCGGTGGCGGCTCGTCGGCCAAGCTGAGCCGTGGCTCGACGCTGAAATACAGCTATACGTTCGACTGGTCGGCGGCCGGCGGCCTTACGTTGGGATTTGCCTTTGGTCAGAAGGTCAATCAGTATGTCGGTGTCGTGGCTGTCGCTGCAGAGTCGGGTGTCATCAATAATGGCGAATCCGACTTCGCGTTCGACGTCGACCTGATGTTCTCAGGTTCGGGCAAAAAGGCATACAGCTACACCATGACGGCCAACAGCGATATCTCCACCAGCTCGGCCAGCACGATGGTCGGTGCCAAGGCTGATATCTACATCGGCACGGAGACCAGCTACGTCGTGACGCCCGCGCTGGCCATCCGAGCCATCGACAGTACGATGTGGAAGCAACTGGAGGGACCCCGTGAGGCCGGAGCCCTTGTCGAGATAGCCACCGGCCGCGACGAGAGTGGCCATACGGTCCATCTGGTGCGCGACGAGGTGCTCTCCATCGGTCCCAAAATCAAGTCTACTTTCATGCACTCGCAGGCCTACATCCTGGATCAGCTGATTCCGAACCTGGAGCAGGAGTGCAAGTCGTTGCTGTTTACTGGCGAAAAGGAGGAAGCACAGGCCGTGGCCGACTCCACGGGCAAAGCGGTCTACTGGTCGCTCCGCAAGCCTGACGACGATAACTTCGGCGTAGTCAACACTGAGAAGGCGGTAAAGAAGGGTGACAACTCTTGGACATACTTCTACAATACGTCCATTGACAAGGCCCAGGAGGGTATCAACTACATGATTATATTCCCCAAAGGCTATCAGGGCGAACGTGAGGACCGCATTGCCGAATTCAGCCAAAGTGCACTGTGGTGGGCTGAGATGGTAGCCCGCAACGAGAAGGAGAAGCTGGAAGCCACGACGCTGGTGAAGAACTTCGACATCGACGGCGGCGTACCGCTGTCCTATAGCGAGGACTTCAGTGCCGACATCTCCTATACGGCGCAGGTACACTACTTCTGGGAGAGCACACCATCAAATATCGTCACCAACGGTGTCACGTGGCTCGCCAAATTAATTGGTAAGAAAATGGGAAGTGCTGGAGACATAGGCCCTGAAGACAATAACGAAAACGATATCAAGGAAGGTAATATAAACTGGGCCGGCTACTCGTTCAAATTCCTTTTAACGCCGCATGCCTCCTATAACTTCAACACGCCCTACAGCACTGACAAGAAGTTTAACCGCAAGGAGAGCTTTACCATCAGCATGGACAAGAAGAGCCATCTCGTCGTAGATGTCTACGCCGCGAAGAACCAGTTCACTGACGGCAGCGAAGGCACTTTTGAAGTGTTCTCGAACAAGAACTTCTACAAAGCCTTCGACACAGTGGACGACGAGGTAAAACACGATATTGTAAGCTATCCCGATGTTGGCAAGGTGAGCAAAAGCGACCTGACCTATCCCCGCAGCTTCGTCTACCGCACACGCGGCGGCGCCACCGCACGCCCGTGGGAGGGGGAGCGCAAGACAAAATTCTACCGCTCGGGCACCGTGCTCGATGAGCGCACGAAGAAGATTGAGAACCCCGTCATCAAGCTCGACAAGCAGAGCGTCAGCGGTATACCCATCTACGAACCAGCCCGCTTCAAGGTCTACCTGACCAACGAGAGCGAGCAGCCCGAGGCCATCGGTGGCATGCTGCAGTACTTCTACCTCTATCTTGACGACACGTCGAACCCGAAGGGTGCCAAGCTGATGATGGACGGTATGCCGCTGACGCGTGGCGGCACGATGGTCATGGTGGTGCCCGGCAGCGTGACGGAAAAGACGATAGAGGTGTGGCCCGGCGAAGACTTCGACTACGAGAACCTGAGGATAGGCATTATCTCGCTTGAGGACATCGACATGTACCAGGAGATTGAGTTCTCGGTTCACTTCCTGCAGGAAGCAGGGCCCGTTGAGATTGCCATGCCGGGCGACAAGTGGATTATGAACACCGACGCCGCCTACGACAAGGAGCGCGGCTGGCACATGCCCGTCATCATCAGCGGATTCAACAAGAACCAGAAGAACTTCGACCACATCGAGTTCCAGTACAAGGAGTCGACACGCGGCGACGACTACTGGACCAACCTCTGCGCATTCTATGCCGACTCCACCTATTATATACCCGCCAGCGGAACCAAGGCCATGATTCCCGAGAACGGAAACATCGTAACCGACTTCTACGGCGAGGGAGTGGTCATGGAGAAGGCTTACGACCTGAGAGCCGTCCTCTTCTGCCGCAACGGCAACAGCTACCTGACGACGGCATCGAAGGTGCTCAGCGGCGTGAAGGACACGCGCCGGCCGCAGCTCTTCGGCACGCCCGAACCGAAGGACGGCATACTCGGAGCCGGAGATAACATCGTGTTCAACTTCTCGGAGCCTATAGAGTATAACTACCTGCGCGAAACAACGAACTTCGAGGTGAAGGGCGAGACCAACGAGACCACCATACAGGAGGAGCCCGCACTGCTCTTCAACGGTTCCGGCTACGCCCAGAGCGAGGCACGGCGCAACTTTGCCGAGAAGGACGTGACCATTGAGGTCATGGTGAGGCCCGACGCTGAAAACATCGACATGCCTATCTTCTCGCACGGAACCGACGGCAAGCAGCTGCAGCTGTGGCTCACCAAGGACAAACGGCTGAAGGCCGTCGTCGACGACCAGACGCTGACCATGGACAAGCCCATCGAGTTCGCCGGAGGATTCGTACAGGTGGCCATGGCCCTCGATAACGGGAACCAGCGGCTGACGCTCTATGCCGACACGATGAAGTGCAGCCTCGACAGCGTCACCTACAGCGGCTACGGACCCATCATCTTCGGCTCGACCAACCAGATCGACGTCAACAAGCGCAAGTACTACAAGGGACGTATGCTGCAGGGCCGCGTCTGGAACCGCGTCATGGACAATACGCTGCTCACCTTCTACGGCGAGAAGCTGCTGACGGGCTACGAGATGGGACTGACCGACTACTACCCGATGAACGAGGGACGTGGCAAGTATGCCCTCGACGAGGCTCAGGGCGCCCACCTGACGCTGAACGGCGCCTCCTGGTCGCAGCCGCGCGGCATGTCGCTCCTTCTCGACTGGGACGAGCAGCGCCAGGTGAAGGGCATGAAGCTGAAGCCCGCATTCTTCAGCCGCACGTCGGAGCAAGACTACACGCTCATGTTCTGGTTCCGAACCGACGTGAAGGGCCGCGGCGCACTGCTGAGCAACGGCTCAGGCTACAAGACCGACGTGGCGGCAGAGGACAAGTTCTTCATCGGCTTCGAGGCCGACACGCTGAAATACCGCTCGAACGGCATGGAGTTCAAGCTGGGCAACGACTACAGCGACGACGCATGGCACCACTACGCCATGACCGTGAACCGCGCCCACCAGGTGGCCAGCATCTACATCGACAACGTGCTGAAGGCACAGTTCACCACCGAGAACCTCGGCGGTATGTCGGGCGACGACTTCTACCTCGGCAACATGGTTTGGCACGAGCAGGGAACCAACAACGACGTGATGCACCAGTACAATGCGCTGACGGGACACCTTGACGGTATCTGCCTCTTCGAGCAGGCACTGCCCATATCGCTCATCAAGCGCTACAACATGAAGGCACTGGGCGGCGGCGAGCACGGCCTCATAACCTATCTCGACTTCAACCGCCAGGAGCGGCAGAAGAACGGTGACCTCCTGCTCAGGCCCTACACGCTGAGCCAGAAGATACACTACGACCTGGACGGCAAGGACACAGGCCGCCGCGACACCGTCTTCATCGATACCGACGACTTCGTGAGCAAGCATATTGACCAGAACATCGGAGCACCGTTACAGTCATACGAGGAACTGCGCAACCTGAACTTCAGCTACACCGGACGCGACAACCAGATCCTGATAAACCTCGACGAGCTCGACTCGCGCATCAACAAGCGCACGGTCTATGCCACCATCTACGACATTCCCGACCTAAACGGCAACTACATGGCATCGCCGGCAACGGTGGCCATCTACGTCGACCGCAACCCGCTGCGCTGGGAGCAGAAGACCTACCGCAGCACGATGTGGTATGATCCTGACTACGACTTCACGTTCAGCGTCAAGGTCATCAACAACAGCGGTGCCCCGCATACCTTCGAAATCAGCAACCTGCCCAAGTGGCTCAGCGCCGGCAGGATGTCTGACGTCATCGAGGCAAAGTCTGAGATGTGGATAGACTTCTCCATCAACAAGGACACCAACGTGGGAACCTACGACCACATCATCTACCTGACCGACGAGAACGGGCTGTCGGAACCCTTGATGCTCAACATTACCGTCGAGGGCAAGGAGCCTGACTGGTACGTCGACCCCAACATGAAGGAATACTCCATGAGCGTCGTCGGACGTGTGCAGATAGGCGGCGACGTCGTCACCGACCCACGCGACATGGTGGTCGCCTTCGACAGCAATGACCGCTGCATGGGCGTGGCCAACATCAGCTACTCGACGCTCTCGGGAGAGGCTCTGGTCTACATGAGTCTCTATACCGACAATTCGTCAAATACTGAAGAGCTGAAGTTCAAGCTGTGGCACTACGCTACAGGCAAGGTCATGGTGCTGGAGCCCTCAAAGAGCATGAAATTCCGCCTCAACGGCACCGAAGGCACCATCAAGGAGCCCATCGTGTTCCAGGCCGGCAACCTCTACATACAGGAGCTCGATCTGAAGAAGGGCTGGAACTGGATTTCGTTCAACGTCTACAACAAAGACCTCCGCGATGGCGTCAACGCCATGCTGAAGAAGTACAAGTGGGAGGAAGGCGACATACTGGTTGACGAGACCAACAGCCTCATGCTGGTCTATAAAGACTTGAAGTGGTTGTGCAACCTCACGCCCGGCAACTCTGTCACACCTGACTCTGTAGCCGCTACCAACAAGCTGACCGTGGCCAACAGCTACCGCATCAAGCTGTCGAAAGACGTCAAGATCGAGCTGACGGGTACGGTTGTCAAGCAGCCCGCGGAGCGCGTCATCACCGTCAAGAATGGCTGGAACCACATCGGCTACACGCCTACGGTGAACCTCACTGTGCAGACCGCACTGGCCGACTACTTCGACCAGGCCGAGGACGGCGACGTGGTGAAGAGCAAGACGGAGTTCGCCATGTTCTCAAAGGGAGCCAACGGCTCGCGCGAGTGGAAGGGCAACCTGAAGTACATGAAGCCCGGCGAGGGCTATATGCTGTCACGCCAGCGTGAGGGCACGGTAACATTCAAGTACCCGTACTACGAATCCAATACCACCATCGTCGAGAATGCCGCCAGCCGCGAAACGGAATCCATGTCGCGCAGTTATGCCAACACCATGTCGCTGGCTGCCGTCACCGACGGCATCGAACTGCAGGAGGGCGACCGTCTGCTTGCTCTGTCGGAGGCTGAAGTGCGTGGCGAAGCCTTCGTCGGCGACTCGGTGGTCTACATGAGCATCAGCGGCGACAGCAAGACACCGCTATCCTTCGCCATCGAGCGCGAAGGCGAGATCGTAGCGATGACGGGCGACGTGCTGAGCTACGAGGCTAACAAGGTCAGCGGTACGCCCGACGAGCCGACACGCATCACCTTCGCACCCGTGAGCGTGACGCCACAGGAAGGCTGGTACACGCTGCAGGGCATACGCCTGCAGGGCAAGCCGGCCAAGAGCGGTGTGTACATTTATAACGGACATAAAAGAATTATCAGATGAAACAGACATTCAGTATAATAATGCTTGCAGCAGCCCTCACCTTAGCGTGGGGCTGCTCATCGTCCGACGACGATGAACTGCCAGAAGTCGTCGAACCGGAACCGGAACCAGAACCAGAACCAGAACTCATCGCCACTTTCACGGCGACAGAAGGACAGCCGGCATGGCCCGTCGACTGGAGTTGGCACGACGAGGCTCCAGACTGGCGAGCTCCCGACGCAGCAAATTTTGAATTCCGTATGTATGCCGTTTTACAACTCGATTACAATTACCAAACTTATTCTTCTGACGACGACCTTATGGCCTTCTTCATCAATGAAGAGTGCAGGGGGGTAAGTATGCGCAATGTCACCTCCGACGGATCAATATTCTTCCCCATCATCGTTTTAGGAAACAACGAGGAAATAAATGCGAACATGACAATCTCCTATTACTGTGCTGGTATGAAGCAGATATTCACCATCAGCGCCCCTTGGTTTTTTACGCCTGACCTTACCATAGGCAACGAGAACGACTACATATTTACCTTCGGCTATGGCAGTCCCAAATATATGAGAAACTCTCTGCTGGCACCCGTCTTCAATGGTGCTCCATTCGAGGCGAGCAGCAAGGACTTTGTAGCCGCCTTCGTCGGCGACGAGTGCCGGGGCAAAGCGCCCGTCGGCAATACGATGATTGTCTATACCTTAGTTGGAAAAGAAGAGGAAGTCAGCTTCAGGTATTATAGTGCCAATCAGTCGGGCTACTACTCTTTCCCCGAGACGATCATGATGGGCGTCGGACATCGTTTTTACGACATATTAACATTTGAATTCTTTAAACAATAAGCCAAGATGAAATACGCTAAACTGCTTCTCCTTGCCAGTCTCTTCGCCGGCTTTACCGCCTGCTCCTCAGGGGATGAGGATGACGAGCCGACAAAAACCACGCCGACGAAGCCGGAAGAGGCAGCGAGGGTGCCTCTCACTGTTGAGGTAAGCGAAAACCCGTTGACAAGTATTGCCGGTTCGCGTGAAGATGCCACACGGACAGACATCACCACATTACCTACGCTGACAGCCTTCAGTATGAACTTCTATAGTGATTTACGGGGCAAATACGATGTTAGGAAGAACGGTGCGGGGTGGTCAACGACAAACTACGATGAGCAGACAGGCATTTCTGGGGGAATTGCGTACTGGCCAAATGATGCTACTGAAGGAATCTACCCTTTCTGTTTTTATGCTTACACCGACGGAAGCTTCGTTGGTGGTTCCAATCCATATATCTCGGTCGAAGTCGAGGAGGCTGCTTTCAATCAAAAGGATGTGCTTGTAGCTCAGAGTGCAATATACTATAGGCCTAGGCAGAGCGCAGTAGCCCTCACCTTCGACCATATCTGC
>CAJOLE010000043.1 GCA_905235325.1 uncultured Prevotella sp.
AAGATACGAAAATTATAAATACGACGCAAGCAAATCGGCGAAAAATCGCAATACCGCTCTGCAGGGGCGTGCCCTTCGGGCCAATCTGCTTAGTGGATAGAGTTAACGTTCCCGTTTAATCCAAGATCACCTCCATGCCCGTCTTCTGAACCTTCATGCCCATGTTTCGGTAGAAGGACATTGCGGGCTCGTTGCCCTCCCAGACGTTGAGCGTAATGTTATGGCAGCCGACAGAGCGGGCATAGTCGCGCACAAACTCATACAGTGCGCGCCCCACATGCCTGCCGCGCGCCGTCTCGTCGACGCAGATGTCGTCGATATATAGCGTCCGCGCGTCCTGAAGCAGGGGGTGGTTCTTCGTCTCGGTTATCTGGCAGAACGCATGGCCGCGCACTTCCCCGTCGTCATAGACGAAGACGGGCTTGCTCTCGTCGTCGAGCAGGGTCTCCAGCTCGTGTTCGTTATACTTCGTCGTGTCTGGCTTGAACAAGTCAGGCCTGATGTTGTGGTGAACCATATCCACCTGTAGCAGCAGTTCGATCATCCGTCCGATGTCGTTCCGATTCGCTCTTCTTACCATAATTCTTTTCTTGATATTTTGCTTTTCGATTTCTTGTGACTGACAGTAATCAGGTGAAGGTTTTTTCGTATTACAGCATCTGTAAGAACTCGTCTTCCGAGACGATGCGGATGCCGAGCTTCTCGGCTTTCTGGAGCTTCGACGGCCCCATGTTGTCGCCCGCCAGGATGAACGAGGTCTTGCCGCTGATGGAGCCGACGTTCTTGCCGCCGTTCTGCTCAATCAGGAGCTTGTACTCGTCGCGGCTGTGGTGCTGGAAGACGCCGCTGATGACGATGGACTGCCCGACCAGTTTGTCGGACGCTGCCGCCGTCTGCTCGGCCGAGAGCGCGAACTGTAGGCCGTAGCTGCGGAGCCGCTCGACGATCTGGCGGTTCTGCTCGTTGTGGAAGTAGCTGATGATGCTCTTGGCCATCACCTCGCCGATGCCCTCCACCTCCTGCAGTGCCTCGAGTCCGGCCTGCATCAGGGCATCCATCGACTTGAAGTGGCGGGCCAGCAGGCGGGCTGAGGTCTCGCCGACGAAGCGGATGCCGAGGGCGAAGACGACGCGCTCGAAGGGCACCTCCTTCGACTTCTGGATGCCGTTGACGATGCGCTGCGCCGACTTGGTACGGCTTCCGTCACCGTTAATCTGTGGTACTTCGATGTCGTAGAGGTCGGCCACGTCGTGGATAAGGCCGCGACGGAAGTACTCGTCGACGGTCTCAGGTCCGAGCGAGTCGATGTTCATGGCCTTGCGGGCAATGAAGTGCTCGATGCGCCCCTTGATCTGCGGCGGACAGCCGGTGTCGTTAGGGCAGTACCAGGCGGCCTCGCCCTCATAGCGAACCAGCGGCGTGCCGCACTCGGGGCAGCGCTTGACGAACTGTACGGGCTGGGCGATGATGGGACGCTGGTCAAGGTCGACACCCACAATCTTGGGGATGATCTCTCCGCCCTTCTCCACGTAGACGTGGTCGCCGATGTGGAGGTCGAAGGAGCGGATGAAGTCTTCGTTGTTCAGCGTGGCGCGGCGCACGGTGGTGCCGGCCAGCTGCACGGGTGCCATGTTGGCCACGGGCGTGACGGCACCGGTGCGGCCCACCTGGTAGGTCACCTCTAAGAGTTCGGTGCAGGCACGCTCGGCCTTGAACTTATAGGCGATGGCCCAGCGGGGCGACTTGGCGGTGAAGCCGAGGACGCGCTGCTGGCGCAGGGAGTTCACCTTGAGCACGATGCCGTCGGTGGCTACGGGCAGGTTCTTGCGCTCCTTGTCCCAGTAGGCGATGAAGTCCAAGACTTCATCCACGGTCTTGGCCTTCTTCATGCCCTCGCTGATCTTGAAACCCCACCGTCGGGCGGCTTCCAGATTCTCGTAGTGGCCGTCGGCCGGCAGCTCCTCGCCTAACAGATAATAGAGGTACGCGTCTAACTGGCGGCTGGCCACCACGCGTGAGTCGAGGCTCTTCAGCGTGCCGCTGGCAGCGTTGCGCGGGTTGGCGAACAGCGGCTCCTCGGCGGCCTCGCGCTCGGCATTCAACCGCTCGAACGAGGTCCACGGCATGAGGATCTCGCCGCGAATCTCAAAGGAAGAGGGAACCCCCTCCAAACCTCCCCGAGGGGAGGCTTCCTGCTCTCCCCCTCGGGGGAGTTGGTGGTGGGTCACTACCAGTGGAATACTCCGTATTGTCTTCACGTTCTGCGTCACGTCGTCGCCGTGAACACCGTCGCCACGGGTGACGGCCTGCACGAGCTGCCCATCGACGTAGGTGAGCGAGATGGAGAGTCCGTCGTACTTCATTTCGCAGCACACCTCGAAGGGCTCTCCGCCCAGCCCGCGGCTGACGGAGTCGTACCAGTCGCGCACGTCCTGCTCGTTGTAGGTATTGGCTAACGAGAGCATGGGGTACTTGTGGGCCACCTGCCGGAACTCGGTCTGCAGGTCGCTGCCCACGCGCTGGGTGGGCGAGTTGGGGTCGGCCATCTCGGGATGGCGTGCCTCCAGATCCTGCAGCTCGTGCATCAGCTGGTCGAAGTCGTAGTCGCTGATGGTGGGCTGGTTCTCGACGTAGTATCTGTAGTTATGCTCGTGCAGCTCGCGGCGCAGCTGCTCTATCCGCTGTTTCTCTTCCATAGTTCTTCTATTTATGCAACCGGCTGGTACGGCAGACCGAAGACATCGGCAACGGCCTTGAACGCCACCTTGCCCTCGACGATGTTCAGGCCCTTGGCCAGGGCCGGGTCGTCCTTGCAGGCCTGCTGCCAGCCTTTGTCGGCCAGGGCGAGGGCATAGCGCAGGGTGGCGTTGGTGAGGGCCAGCGTCGAGGTGTGGGGCACCGCTCCGGGGATGTTGGCCACGCAGTAGTGGATGATGCCGTCCTCGGTGTAGACGGGGTCGCTGTGGGTAGTGGGCCGCGAGGTCTCGAAGCAGCCGCCCTGGTCGATGGCCACGTCGACGAGCACCGTTCCCGGCTCCATCAGGGCCAGCATCTTCTTGGTGATGAGGTGGGGCGTCTTGTCGCCCGGCACGAGCACCGAACCGATGACGATGTCGACGTCCCTGAGCTGCCTGACGATGTTGTGCTCCGAGCTGTACAGGGTATGCACGTTGGCCGGCGTCTCGATGTCGAGCTGGCGCAGACGGGGCAGCGAGATGTCGGTGATGGTCACGTCGGCTCCCATTCCGGCGGCCATCAGCGCGGCGGCCTCGCCGACGATGCCGCCGCCGAGCACCAGCACGCGGGCCGGTGGCACGCCGGGCACGCCGTTGATGAGCTTGCCCTTGCCGCCCTGCGTCTTCTGCAGGTAATAGGCACCGTTGAGCACGGCCATGCGCCCTGCCACCTCGCTCATAGGCTGCAGCAGGGGCAGCGAGCCGTTGGGCAGTTGCACCGTCTCGTAGGCCAGACAGACGGCTCCGCTCTCAAGCATGGCGTCGGTCAGCTCGCGCTCTGAGGCGAAATGGAAATAGGTGAACAGCAGCTGCCCTTTCCTGATCAGCTTGTACTCCGGCTCGATGGGTTCCTTCACTTTCACGATCATGTCTGCCTCGCGATAGACGTCTGCGATGGTCGGCAGTATCTGTGCGCCGACGGCCTCATACTCCGCGTCGGCAAAGCCGCTGCCCTCGCCAGCCGTATGCTGCACCACGACCTCATGACCGTGACTTATCATCTCTGCAACTCCCGCCGGGGTCATGCCCACGCGGTTCTCGTTGTTCTTAATCTCCTTTGGAATTCCGACTTTCATATTCTTCTTTGGTTATTTTGTTTGGTTATTGAATTGCCGCTACAAAGTTATAACTTTTTTCCGAATTACCATTCTCTTTCCGAAGAAAAAAGTGAAAAGAGGGAAACGAAAACGGGAGAAAAACTTTGGCGTTAGAATTCTTTTGTGTAACTTTGCCAGCCGAATGAACAACCCACTGAGCATACTGCGACTGGCGGCAAAGGCCGTGCGGCCAAGCCGGACCGGCATGATGAAGGCCGTGAGCGACCCGTTCTGGCTGCGCCGGAGCTACGACGCGCTGACGTTCTTCGGCTTCATCGTGACTCACACGCACGAGGAGGCCGACCACTTCAACAGCCACTACGACGAGCTGAAGAACCACGAGATGATCCATCTCAGGCAGGCTCAGGCCACGGGCGACTCCTGGCTCAGGTTCTACCTGCGCTACGGCTGGTACTGGCTGCGCGCCCTCGGCTGGAACAGGCGGATGAGGAACGCGGCCTACCTGCTGAACCCGTTCGAGCTGGAGGCATACGGCCACGACCACGACCTCAGCTACCCGGAACGATGCAGCGACGGCGGCGCACAGGAGTGGCGGCGCTATGCCAAGATGGGCTACGAAGAGAGGAAAAAGATATATGAAGAAAGGACTGGTACTTGAGGGCGGCGCCATGCGCGGCCTCTTTACGGCTGGCATCATCGACGTGATGATGGAGCACGACGTGTGGCCCGACGGGCTGATAGGCGTGTCGGCGGGAGCGGCCTTCGGCTGCAACATGAAGTCGCGACAGCCGGGACGGGCCATCCGCTACAACAAGCGGTTTGCCCGCGACTCACGCTACAGCGGACTGAAGTCGCTGCTGACGTCGGGCGACTACTTCAACGCCCGCTTCGACTACCACGTCGTGCCGAAGAAGTACGACGTGTTCGACAACGAGGCGTTCGAGGCCAACCCGATGGCCTTCGTCGTGGTCTGTACCGACGTCGCGACGGGGAAGGCCGTCTACAAGCAGCTCGACGAGTGCAGCTACGACACCTATGAGTGGATTCGCGCCTCGGCCTCGATGCCGCTGGTGTCGAAGGTCGTCTGGATCAACGGCATCGGGCTGCTCGACGGCGGTGTCAGCGACAGCATACCCTTGGAGTGGGCCGAGCAGAACGGCTACGGGCGCAACGTGGTCATCCTGACCCAGCCCGCAGGCTACCAGAAGGAGCACAGCCGACTGATGCCGCTGATGCGCCTCGGGCTGAGGAAGTATCCGCAGATGGCGGAGGCCATGGACAAGCGCCACCTGATGTATAACCGCCAGCTGGAATATGTCGCCGAGGCCGAGCGCGAAGGGCGCTGTCTCGTCATACGCCCCGACGAGCCTCTCAAGATAGGCCACGTCTGCCACGACCCGGACCTGATGGAGCGCATCTACCAGACGGGCCGCGAGACCGGCCTTGCCCGCCTCAGTTCCATCATTTCCTTCTATACCCCCCAGACTGCCCAAACTGCCCATTAACCCCATAACAACATCCAAATGCGAATAGACATCATCACCGTACTGCCCGAAATGCTGGAGGGCTTCGTTCACGAATCTATACTGGCACGCGCCGAGAAGAAAGGCCTGGCCGAAATCCGTCTGCACAACCTGCGCGACTACACGCTCGACAAGTGGCGCCGCGTAGACGACTACCCCTACGGCGGGAGTGCCGGTATGGTGATGCAGTGCGAACCGATTGACCGCTGTATCACTGCCCTGAAGGCGGAGCGCACGTACGACGAGGTCATCTTCACCTCGCCCGACGGCGAGCGCTTCGACCAGCATATTGCCAACGAACTGTCGCTGATGGGCAACATCATCATCCTGGCCGGCCACTACAAGGGCATCGACCAGCGCATCCGCGACCACCTCATCACCCGCGAAATCAGCATCGGCGACTTCGTGCTGACGGGCGGCGAACTGGTGGCGGCGATGATTGCCGACGCCGTGGTGCGCGTCGTGCCCGGCGTCATCGGCGACGAGCAGTCGGCACTCAGCGACTGCTTTCAGGACGACCTCCTGGCCGCCCCCATCTATACCCGTCCGGCTGACTATAAAGGATGGAAGGTTCCCGACGTGCTGCTGAGCGGCCACGAGGCCAACATCCGCAACTGGGAGTTAGAGCAGGCGCTGGAGCGCACCCGAAAGCTGCGCCCAGACCTGCTGAAATAAGAAAAGTGACTAATCCGCCAGTTGTATCAGACGGTATTCCGAAGTAGCGAATCTCAAGAATCCTTACGACAACCGCAAACCGCCACGACACAGCAGAGTGTCGTGGCGGTAGCAAGTTTCCATAGCTTTATCTGTTTCCTTCAAACAGGAATCAGAGTTTGATTTTATAACCGATGGTAAGCGAGAATACGCCGTTGCGGCTGTCCTTCTCATCAGGATCAGATTCCTTGTTCACCTTGGTGACACCGATGTTGTAGCGGGCATCGAGAACAAGGTGGTTGTTGAACTCATAGCTTACACCAACGGGGATGGAGAGGTCGAACTTGTTGCATTGGCTCTTGAACGACTCGTCATAATCGGTGCTCTGATTGTAGTTTACGCCATTCTGGGTTCCTGATGTCGTAACAGTCATCTTTAACTTGGCGCTGGTAAGGAAACCCATCTGAACGCCAGTACGCAGGGCCAGTCCCTTCCAGACATAGAAGTTGGCCGTTAAGGGTATGCTCAGGTAACTGGTCTCTGCTTTCGTGTCCTTGATTTCAAGGGTCACACCGTTCTCTTTATGTTTCCAGTCCTCCCATCCGCTACCGGTCTGCGCCCAGTTGAGGCCGGCTGACAGGCTGACGAGTGGCGAGAGCTGATACTCCACGTCGGCACCAACGATAAGGCCAACGGCAGGCCAGGTGTCAAGATTGACACCATAATATCCGTCAATGGGGATGTCGAGCTTCTCCATATTGCTCATCGTCGATGCTGTGAAACCGACACGGGGCTGGACACTGAACGTTCCTGGCTCATATTGTGCGCTGGCACTAATGGCAGCCATCATCATCGTGGCTACGACAAAAATCTTCTTCATCATACTCTTTTACTTAGCGGGTTCGTAATAATAGGTTGTCGACGGAGTGTAGATGCTGAAGGTGAGGCCAGCAAGAAAGCCATCCCAGAAGGTCTGCTTCGTCTTCATGGTGAAGTGCTTGGTGTCCTTCACATGGTTCTCGGCCTTGTCCTGAGTGGGCTGCACCAGACCGGCAATGAACTGCTGGTTCTTCACCTTAGCCACCTGCCTCATAGGCTCATCGGGGCTCATTCCTACGCTGACGTTCTGAACGTAGCACGACTGAAGCATCAACATGGCGCAGACGCTTAATGCGCATAAAAACTTCTTCTTCATAATGATTAAAATAATGGGTTAAACTTATATACGCTTTTGATTCTTTTATACTTTCGTCTGCAAAAGTAATCTATTTTTTCTAAACCGCAAAATAAAACAGCATCTTTGTGAGGGCTTCTGCTTATTTTGGGACGATTGACAGCCGCCAGCGGCGCAAATCGAACACAACGCGGCGCAGACGCGAGAAGAAGTCCATGCCCAGTCGGCTCTCATAGCCGGCGGTTGTATGGACGGTCATCGTGGGCAGAATGGCAGTCTTGCGGTCTATGCGCAGGGGGAAGTCGCTGAGTGCATACTCCACGGCAGTAACAATGCCGCCGATGCCGACGTAGCTGACGGTGTCGGCACGACTGGCAGCCTCGACATCGGCCGTGTTATTATTATAATAGGTGTGGTCGAGGGCCGAGTGAGTGGCCCCGAAGTCGGGAATCAGCGGCAGCGAGTCGTTGGCTGTGACCGTCAGCATATTGTCAACGACGGCGAGGTTCGACCGCCGCGTGCGCTTCTGCTTTTTCTTAGGTCGGCGGGGGGCGGTGATGAGGTGCGTGCCGAAGTCGACGGTCGTCCGACCGAGCACCTCTAACAGCGTCCGTCCGACGACCAGCTGCAGATGGTCGAGATAGCGGTCGTAGGCTTCGTCGCCCGTCGCGGCAGATGCCACGAGAAAGGGTACGCGGCGCAGGGTGAGCAGTCCGACGGTGAGCGAGTCGGCGACGGCGCGGCACACCGTCACGGTGTCCATGCCCTCCAGGCTGACGCTGTCGTCGAGCAGTCGCAGGCAGTATCTGTCGACCAGCTGCGGCGAGATGACGCTGGTGCTCGCGCCGGTGTCGAGCGTGAAGGTGGCCCGCCGTCCGTTCAGCGTGCCCGGCAGGCGCAGTGCCACGCCCCGGCTGCCCGGCGGCCCCACGGAGTCGAGGTCGAAGTGTATCTCCACGTCGTAGCGGCTCGGCTCCCGCTCACAGAACGGCTGCGCGCTGACCGCCGTCAGTGTGGCCGTCAGCGCCGACAGGACAAACAACCTATATACCATTCCTGCAAAACTGTTCTCCCAGCCGGAAGCCCTCTTCGTACAGAGCTTCCAACTTACGTGTGTCGCGGCAGATGCGGTCAACCTCCATCGGCTGCTCGGGCCGTATGCAGATGACTTCGCCCCAGTCCTCCATACGCTCTATCAGGGCCAGCTGGTCGTTGTAAGCCTCTACGCGATGGCTCAGCACGACGCGCAGTCGCGGATATTCCTTATAGAAGAGGCGAGGCACCTTGAAGTCGGGCTCAGTAGAGCGGAAGCCACGGTTGCGGGTCATGATGACCACGTTCGGCGAGAACCCCATGTCGACGGCCCGCACCACGGGAATGCTGTCGACAATGCCGCCGTCGAGCATCGGGATGCCGTCGACTTCGGTTATCTGCCCTACGTATGGCAGCGACGAGCTGGCCTTCACAATGGCCGTCAGGCGGCGGGGGTCATGACGCTCGCTCAGATAGCAGGCGCGACCCGTCAGGCAACTGGTGGCCACCACCTCGAACAGAGCCGGATTCCGGCGGTAGGCATCGTTGTCGAAGGGCACAATCTCGTTGGGAAACCGCTCGTAGAGGATGTTCGGGTCGAAGATGCTGCCCTGGGTGATGAGACTCTTCAGCGAGATATAGCCGTACTTGCGCAGCATGTCGATGTTTGAGTAGCGGGCACGGCGCGGCTGGCGGCTCATGTACGACAGTCCGTTGCAGGCACCGGCAGAGACCGCCACGACGTAGGGGAAGTACAGCTCGTGCTTCATGAAAGCATCGAGCACGCCCGAGGTGAACACCCCGCGCATACCGCCCCCTTCGAGCACAAGCCCCGTCCTACTGCCTAAATTCATCGTCTTTTGAAAATTTTTAGTGCAAAGATAGTGTTTTTTCGTAAATAATGTATAACTTTGCCCCAAATTAACTAAAAACAAAACAAAATGTTCTGCAAAGAGACTTACGTTCGGCGGCGTGCCGAACTGAAACAACTGGTCGGAGACGGCATCATCGTGCTCTTCGGCAACAACGAGTCGCCCTGTAACTATCCGGCCAACGGCTATGCACCGTTCCGGCAGGACTCCTCGTTCCTCTACTACTTCGGCCAACACCGCGACGGACTGGTGGGGGTCATCGACATCGACAACGACGAGGAATGGCTCTTTGGCGACGACATCGACATCGAGGACATCGTCTGGATGGGCTTCGTGCCATCCGTGGCCGACCTCGCCGCCGAGGTAGGCATCACGCGCACCGCCCCTCTCTCCCACCTTGTCACCCTATGCTGCAATACCGTTGCAGCCAAGCGCACCGTCCACTTCCTGCCCCCTTACCGCCACGACACGAAAATCCAGATTGCGGATCTGCTGGGCATACCCCCCGCACAGCAGAAGGAGAAAGCCTCGCTGCCGCTCATCAAGGCCGTCGTGAAGATGCGCGCCACGAAGAGCGACGAGGAGATTGCCTACATCGAGGCCGCCTGCGACGTGGGCTACGTGATGCACACCACCGCACAGATGCTCATACGCCCCGGCGTCACCGAGCGCTTCGTCGGCGGACAGGTCGACGGCATTGCACGCTCACTGGCACAGGGCAACAGCTTCGGCACCATCTTCTCGCAGCACGGCGAGATTATGCACGGCTCACCCTCGGACGCTCCGCTCGAGGACGGACGGCTGGTGCTCTGCGATGCAGGCTGCGAGCTGAACGACTACTGCTCAGACCACACCCGCACGATGCCCGTCAACGGACACTTCACCCAGCGCCAGCTGGAAATATACTCAATCGTCGAGGAATGTCACGACTACGTGCTCGAAGTGGCCCGCCCGGGCGTGAAGTACCAGGACGTACACTTCGCCGTCTGCCGACTGATGACCGACCGGCTGAAGGAGCTGGGACTCATGAAGGGCGACACCGAAGAGGCCGTCAGGGCCGGTGCCCACGCCATGTTCCTGCCCCACGGACTGGGACACATGATGGGCATGGACGTCCACGACATGGAGGGACTGGGCCAGGTCTACGTAGGATTCGACGACGAGACGCGCCCCAACCTCGAACAGTTCGGCACCAACTGCCTGCGCATGGGGCGCCGTCTGGAGCCGGGATTCGTCGTCACCGACGAGCCGGGCATCTACTTCATCCCCCATCTCATCGACCTCTGGCGCAAGGAGCAGCACTGCGCCGAATTCCTCAACTTCGACCGTCTGGAGCAGTATAAGGACTTTGGCGGCATCCGCATCGAGGACGACCTCCTCATCACCGCCGACGGCTGCCGCTTCCTCGGCCAGAAGCGCATACCCTACCACCCCCAGGATCTGGAGTCGTTCATGGCCCAGCGCCCATAACGCCCATAATGCCCATTAACCCCAAAAACAATACCCTAATGAAAAAACTCGCAATTTTCGCACTCATGGCCCTCGTAGCCGTCAGTGCCGGTGCCGCCAAGAAGAAGGCACCCGCCAAAAACCAGAACAAGCCCGTCTTCACCACCATCAAGGAGAACCCCATCACCAGCGTCAAGGACCAGAACCGCTCGGGCACCTGCTGGGACTACTCCACGCTCTCGTTCTTCGAGGCCGAAATCCTGAAGGCCACGGGCAAGACCTACGACCTCTGCGAGTCGTTCGTCGCCAACAAGACTTACATGGAGCGGGCCGTCCAGGTGGTACGATACCACGGCGACTGCCAGTTCTCCCAGGGCGGCTCGGCTGAAGACGTGCTCGCCACGCTGAAGAACCACGGCATCTGCCCCGAGGAGGCCATGCCCTTCCCCGGCTCGCTCTACGGCGACTCGCTCAACAACTTCGGCGAGTTCTTCTCCGTGCTTGAGCCTTACGTGGCTGCTGTGGCCAAGAGCGATGCCAAGAAGATCAGCGGCCAGTGGAAGGTCGGTATGCAGGGCATCCTCGACGCCTACCTTGGCAAGTGCCCCGAGAAGTTCACTTACGAGGGCAAGGAGTACACACCGAAGTCTTTCGTCAAGTCATTAGGCATCGACCTCAACGACTACGTCTCAATAACCTCCTACACCCACCATCCCTTCTACACGGCCTTCGCCGTCGAGGTGCAGGACAACTGGCGATTCCCGCTGTCGTACAATCTGCCGATGGACGAGATGATGCAGGTCATCGACAATGCCATCGCCGAGGGCTACACCGTGGCCTGGGGAGGCGACGTCTCGGAGACGGGCTTCACGCGCCAGGGACTGGCCTACGCCGTCGATGCCAAGCAGACGCAGAGCCTCGCCGGAAGCGACATGGCAAGATGGCTGAAGCTCACCGCCGACAAGAAGCGCTCGGTCATCGACTCCCTGGGCTACAAGGTGCCCGAGGTCGTGGCAACGCAGGAGATGCGCCAGGAGCGGTTCGACAACTGGGAACTGACCGACGACCACGGAATGCTCATCTACGGTACGGCCAAGGACCAGGCCGGCAAGGAGTACTATATGGTGAAGAACTCATGGGGCGAGACCGGCGACTACAAGGGCACCTGGTATATGACCAAGACCTTCATCGCCGCCAACACCATGGACTTCCTCGTCAACAAGAAGGCCATCCCCGCCGACATCCGCAGGAAATTAGGCCTATGAACAGCAAACCAAAACATTTATAACCCCAATAAAAACAACAAAACTATGAAACCAACTCTTTTCCTCCTCGCTGCCGGCATGGGCAGCCGTTACGGTGGTCTGAAACAGCTCGACGGACTGGGTCCCAACGGCGAGACCATCATGGACTACAGTATCTACGACGCCATCCAGGCCGGCTTTGGCAAGATTGTATGGGTCATCCGCAAGGACTTCGAGGAGCAGTTCCGCACACAGATCCTCTCGAAGTACGAGGGACAGGTGCCTTGCGAGCTCTGCTTCCAGGCCCTCGACGCACTGCCCGAAGGATTCAGCGTGCCCGAAGGCCGCGTCAAGCCCTGGGGAACAAACCACGCCGTGCTCATGGGCAAGGACGTGATTAAGGAGCCGTTCTGCGTCATCAACTGCGACGACTTCTATGGCCGCGACGCCTTTATGCAGATAGGCAAGTTCCTCGCCAACCTGCCCGAAGGCGCGAAGAACCAGTACGCCATGGTTGGCTTCCGCTGCTGCAACACGCTCTCGGAGAACGGAAGCGTGGCGCGCGGCGTCTGCGCCTACAACGAGAAGCGCCACCTGACTGACGTCGTCGAGCGCACCGAAATCATGCGCATTGCCGACAAGGGTAACGCCATCTGCTACAAGGACGGCGACGAGTGGTTCCCCTTAGAGGAGAACGTACCCGTGTCGATGAACATGTGGGGCTTCACGCCCGACTACTTCGACCACTCTGAGGCATACTTCCGCGAATTCCTCAGCGATCCGAAGAACATGGAGAACCTCAAGGCTGAGTTCTTCATCCCCTTGATGGTCAACAAGCTCATCACCGAGGGTACGGCTACCTGCGAGGTGCTCGACACCACCTCGAAGTGGTTCGGTGTCACCTACGCCGCCGACCGCCAGGCCACCGTCGACCGCATCCAGAGTCTCATCGACGAGGGTATCTACCCCAACAAGCTGTTCTAAGCACGTCGATAACGTTAACCATAACCCCAAAAACCTCCAACCTCCCCCGACTGGGGGAGGCTTTTTTCGTTCCCGTTTGCCCGGCATCGTGGGCTCCTACACTTCCATCGATGAGGCCCGGGGACCACTGCCAACGTCGCTGTCAGCGAGACGGCCTATATGCTCTCCCTGCCGCATGGGTGAAGGGGAAAGCGCACCTTTTGGAGATGTTTTGAACGATGCGAATAACGCAACGCTCAAAACAGTATCTACTTCGTTAATTTGTTTTAAATTTCTGCTCTCCGATGTGATATTTTGCCCGTTCGTGCCTATATATAAATAGAATGGAACACAACGAACAGTCACTCATGCAGCGCATACGCAACGGCAAGGCCGAGGACTACGGCAGGCTGGTGGTCAGCTATGGACCGGCACTCATGATGTTTGTTGGGCGCATCGTCGCACAGCAGGAAGATGCCGAGGACGTGGTGCAGAACACCTTCGTGGCGGCCTACGAGCGCAGAGGCGACTACGACCCCAAGAGGGCTTCGCTGCGAACATGGCTGCAACGCATAGCCTACCACGAAGCACTTAACCTGCTGAGGCATCGAAAACAGCAGGTGCCGTTGCCCTTGGAGACGGGCGACGACATTCCCGACGAGCTGCCTGCGGAGACGACAGCCGAACAATTAGACAAGGCCATAGGGCAACTGACACCCGAAGACCAGATGCTCCTGCAGCTCTACTACTACGACCAGCGCCCGCTGAAGGAAATAGCCTACATCACGGCCAAGGCGGGCGTTCCCCTCAATCGTGAAGCATCGAGGCTCAGCAGCCAGCTTCACCGCATACGTCAACGACTCAGAATCATCCTAACACGCATGAACGATGAATAACGAACAGCTTTTCAGACAGGCGCTGCAACGACAGAACGACCGCGCCGCCAGGATGAAGATGCCCGCCGACATGGAGCAGCGGGTGACAGAGCGCATCGCACGACAAAACGCGGAGCTCAGGCACCGCCGCGTGTGGCTCTTCGCGGCCATCGGGGCCGTGGCGGCCAGTCTGCTGCTACTCCTGACACTGCAAATCAGCAAAACAGGACACGAGCGCTCATCAGCATCCCATCTGGCTGCAGCTGAGAAGACAGCGACAGAACGAGTGACAACTCAAGGAGCCAAAGCTGCGCACTCCATCAGCCGGAAAACTGGCACGCACGACAAACGAGCTGCAACTGCGGCTGGCAAGCGGAGGACTACAGCACCGATGCCCGTACAGCCCGACACCCTCGGCGACGGCATCTGGCAACAGAAGGAGAATGTGCTGCGGGCCATCGAAATGCTCAGCGACTGCGAACAGACGATAGAGCACAGCGAGCAACGCATCAGAAACGGCATCGTGGAGGCCACCTATCACGCCACGCCACAGCCTGCCGGCGCGCAGCTCGTGGTCTGCGACAACGGCGACTACATGGTTGTTGAAGACAGCCAGCCCGTCATCATCGAATTATAAACCCTTTAAATACACACGACAATGAGAACAACCGCAAGACTATTCGTCATCATGCTGCTGGCCATGCCCATGACCGTGCAGGCACAACTCTACGAAGGCCACATCAGTCAGGCCTTCGACAAGGTGGTCAACGCAAAAGGCATGAAAGTGTCTGTCAGTCAGAGCACCCAGCGCAGCAAAGAGGGTGCCGCGAAAGAGGTGACCACCATCCACGACTTCAGCATTGGGAAGGCGAACTTCAAACTCCTTGACAATCTGCAGGAGGCTTTCCAGCTTGACTACCCCAGTGCCTCTAACTTTTACACCTGCTTCAGCCCCATGCAGGACGGTTACCGGCAGCAGTGGGAGGTGAAGCTGAGGCAGGGCGGCAACTTCCGCATCGGTCAGAAGCCTAACTCCAGCTACGCCATCGCCACCTTCGACGACCCCTCGGCTCCAGGCTTCCGCACGGTGTATGCCATTGAGTGGTGGGCTACCGACGACCCCGACATCAGGCAGGGCGTGCTGCTGAGTTCCTACGGCGAAAAGCCCGCCCTGGCAGCCCATCTGCCACAGTCAGGTCCTGGCAGCGCAATACGGCAGTTCAGCATGACCGACAGCATTTTGGCAAAGGTCCACGCCGATTACCCCGACCTGAACAGGTTCTTCAACGGCACGACCCTCGCGGTTCATGGCATGGCACCAGCCAACATCCCGATGGGCAAGGGTGGCCAGGGCGAGTGGATGAGTAAGGCCATCGACAACATCGGCCACCTGAGCAATGGCGACTGGCACAAGGTCTTCGGCCTGATTACCCAGAAGATGGCGGACCGCGCTCAGAAGGAGTCTGCCGAGGATCTGGTGGTGGCCGCCGGCATCGTGCTCGACCTCTGTAAGAACGCCGACCAGTTAGATGCCGACGAGCGCAAAATCAGTGCCAACCGTCTGATGGACATAGCCCAGCACAACTTCGACAACGACAAGCACCAGTACATCTACGACCTGCTGATGCTCGGTGCCAAGAAGTTAGAAAACCAAAACGGAAACCAAAACCAAAAACGATAACGGGAACTTTTAACGAAAACGAAAACGAAAACCGACGCTCATCCCATAGGGATTGCCGTCCGCAAAAAGGTTTTCGTTTTCGTTTCGTTTTCGTTCCCGTTAAAACACGAGGGGACTTTCAGTCGGCAGCCTCGAACTCCTCGAGGAAGCGTGTGTCGTTCTCGGAGAACAGACGCAGGTCGTTGACGCGGTACTTCAGGTTGGTGATGCGCTCCACGCCCATGCCGAAGGCATAGCCCGAGTAAATCTTGGAGTCGATGCCGCACTGCTCGAGCACGTTGGGGTCGACCATGCCGCAGCCGAGAATCTCGACCCAGCCCGTGTGCTTGCAGAAGCCGCAGCCCTCGCCGCCGCAGATGAAGCACGAGATGTCCATCTCGGCACTCGGCTCGGTGAAGGGGAAGTACGAGGGGCGGAGGCGGATCTTCGTGTCGGGGCCGAACATCTCGCGGGCAAACGAGAGGAGCACCTGCTTCAGGTCGGTGAACGAGACGTTCTCGTCGATGTAGAGCCCCTCCACCTGGTGGAAGAAGCAGTGGGCGCGGGCGGTGATGGCCTCGTTGCGGTAGACGCGGCCCGGGCAGATGACGCGGATGGGGGCGGTGAGCCTGCCGTCGTCGGTGTGCGTCTGCTCCATGACGCGGGCCTGGACGCTTGAGGTGTGCGAGCGCAGCAGGATGTTCTTGGTTACGTCGTCAGGATGCTGCGAGACGAAGAACGTGTCCTGCATGTCGCGGGCGGGGTGGTCGGCGGCGAAGTTCATCTTGGTGAAGACGTGGAGGTCGTCCTCCACCTCGGGGCCGTCGGCCAGCACGAAGCCCATGCGCGAGAAGATGTCGATAATCTCGTTGGTCACGATGGTCAGCGGGTGGCGCGTGCCGAGCTTGATGGGGTAGGGGGTGCGCGTCAGGTCAATCTGCTCGTCGCCCGTCTCCTGCGTCTCACACTCCTCGCGCAGCTGGTTGATGCGCTCTAAGGCCATCTGCTTCAGCTCGTTGATCTTCATGCCCACGGTTTTCTTCTCGTCGGCAGCAACGTTGCGGAAGTCGTTCATAAGGGCAGTGATTTCGCCCTTCTTGCTGAGGTACTTTAGCCGGAGCTGTTCCACTTCGTCGGCGTTCTTGGCCGTCAGCGTCTGCACCTCTTTCAGCAGTTCGTCTATCTTGTCGAGTATCATGCTGTTTTGCATTTTTGTTTACATTTGTCGATTTCGGCTGCAAAGTTACGAATTATTTTTCAATTCATAATCTATAATTAAGAATTTTTCCGTAACTTTGCACTTACAGCGCGAAGTACAGCGCGAAGTTACTGCCACTCGGAAGAAAAAAGAAACGAGTTTCTTTTGTTCTTCCCTCGATTTTTCGTAACTTTAGAAAAATTCGCAGGATTTCTTTGTATAAAGGCGATGCAGAGGATTGAGAAATTTAGGGGTTCTTGCTGAGGCAAGCGGCAAAGCCGAGCGACGATTTAGAGACTGTTCTCAATTCAATGTTCTGCTATAAATTGCCTGAAAGAGCACCCGACTCAGAGTCACCGCCTGTTTCGTGACCGTCATCGGGTGCAAAGGTAGGCATTATATTTCAAATATCCAAATGTTCAGGTAACTTTATTCGCTCTTCGTATATAGTCAAGTCGCGTAAATCTCACGTAAATCTCACGTAAATCTCACGTAAATCTCACGTAAATCTCACGTAAATCTCACGTAAATCTCACGTAAATTTCCTAAGCCCAAATGCCCTAAATAAAGGACTCCCCTATAATCTCTGCTTAAAACCTTACATATAATTCCACGTAAAAGTCACGTTAATCTCGCGTAAATTATACAGGGTGCCACATACGCTTTTCGTCAACCTTAATAGTTCCGTCTCGTTTCATTCTCATTAACAAATTCCCAATCTTATTGATACGCTGAGTATCTGTGAAATCA
>CAJOLE010000044.1 GCA_905235325.1 uncultured Prevotella sp.
CCTTTTGCTCATCGTGAGGAGGTAAAGGTAAAAGACCACGTTGTGACAATAGAAGGACTGTCCGACAAAGGCGCAACCCACTATGAAGTAATCTTTTACACACTCGAACTCGGGCAAGATTATAAGATCTATCTTACCAACCACATCGACGGTGAAGAATATACCGTTGCCTACCAGTACGGACAACAGGGATTTCAAGAAGTTCCACTCGAACCTGTGCTGAAAAAGGCCATCGAGGCATCAGATGTCTTCCATTTCGACGGCAACACATTTATTGCCTACAAAAACCAGCAACTCGTTTCTGAACTTAAATTCGATTACGGCAAATATCAATTTGTGAAGAAATAAAGGTACGCGAGCTGAGCTTACGCTTCCTGCCCTGACAGGCATGAAGGGGAAGGCCGCGCTGCGGGTTCCCGTCCTTTGGGTGATACCCGCCGTTCTGAGCCTATAATTGGAAATAACAGGAATCATCCTACACTCCCTACACTTCCTACACCTGCCCGACTTTTTTAGGTGTAGGAAGTGTAGGGAGTGTAGGATAAAAAGTACAAATAACAACTATATATAGGGGGCAAGGCGTAAGGACGCAGTCCGCAAAGGGGGCTTTCACGCTGACTGCGGGGCAGGAACCGACACCTGAACCGACACCTAAGGTTGGTAAGTTTATAAGTTTATAAGTTTATAAGTTAGTAAGGTTATAAGGTTATAAGTTGGTAAGGTTATAAGGTTGGAGGTTGAAGGTTGATGGGCTGAATGGGAAAAGGCGGCGGGTTTTTGGGAAAAGGCGGCGGGTTTTTGAGAAAAGGCGGCGGGTTTTGCGGAAAAGGCGGCGGGTTTTGGGCAAAAGGTGGCGGCAGGACAGGGCCGGAGCTGCCGCCGCCGCTGTATGAATTTTTCTGCCAGCCAGAGGTATGCGTCATCACGACAAGAAAGTCTTGCGATGGCAGCCAATATGCGCAGGCAAAGCCCAAAAAGGGGCTATTCTTTGCACAATTGCACCCCAAATGTGCATAGCAAAGTCACTTTTTCTTGAAAAAATTTGCGTAACTGACGGAAATTGTGTTACTTTGCACCCGCAAACGGCAAAAAGCCGTAAAAAATGTTTCAAGATAGCAAAAAATTATTAACATTTTAAAGATTAAAAATCATGTCAGAAATTGAAAGCAAAGTAAAGGCAATTATTGTAGACAAGTTAGGTGTTGACGATGCAGAGGTAAAGCCCGAAGCAAGTTTCACAAACGATCTCGGCGCAGATTCTCTCGACACCGTAGAGCTCATCATGGAGTTTGAGAAGGAGTTCGGCATTTCTATTCCCGACGATAAGGCAGAGAAGATTGGCACCGTTGGCGACGCCATCGCTTATATCGAGGAGAATTCAAAATAAAAAGTAACAAGTCCCCCTTACTGCCCCCGAGGGGTCTTCTTTAGTTTTATTCTTATGAATTATTCTATTGAAGTCCCCTCGGGGTTCGTATGGGGGCTTACTGATTTAGCATTTTTATGGAATTAAAAAGAGTTGTCGTAACAGGTCTTGGTGCCGTGACGCCCGTCGGCAATACGCCCGACGAGATGTGGAATAACCTTCTGGCAGGCGTCAGCGGAGCTGCTCCTATTACGCTTTTCGATACAACCCTGTTCAAGACCAAGTTTGCCTGCGAGGTGAAGAACCTCAACGTCAACGACTATCTGGACCGCAAGGAAGCTCGCAAGATGGACCGCTACACGCAGCTGGGCATGATTGCTGCCATGCAGGCCGTGACGGACTGCGGCATGGACCTGGAGCAGGCCGACAAGAACCGCATCGGCGTGGTCTTCGGCGTTGGCATCGGCGGTATCAAGACCTTCGAGGAGGAGGTGAAATACTACGGCCAGCACGAGGCCGACGGTCCGAAGTTCAACCCCTTCTTCATTCCGAAGATGATAGCCGACATTGCTGCCGGCCAGATTTCGATCATGTATGGCTTCCACGGCCCCAACTACATCACGGCCTCGGCCTGCGCTTCGTCGTCGAACGCACTGGCTGACGCCTTCAACCTGATTCGCTTAGGCAAGGCAGATGCTATCGTGGCCGGCGGTGCCGAGGCTGCCGTCTGTGCTACCGGCGTGGGCGGCTTCAACGCCATGCACGCGCTGTCGACCCGCAACGACGAGCCAGAGAAGGCCAGCCGCCCGTTCAGCGCCAGCCGCGACGGATTCATCATGGGCGAGGGAGCCGGCTGTCTCATTCTCGAGGAGCTGGAGCACGCCAAGGCTCGCGGTGCCAAGATCTACGCCGAGATGGTCGGTGCCGGCATGAGTGCCGACGCTCACCACATCACCGCCTCCCACCCCGAGGGTCTCGGTGCGAAGCTGGTGATGGAGAACGCCCTGGAGGATGCCGGCCTGAAGCCCGAGGAGATTGACTATATCAACGTCCACGGCACGAGCACCCACGTCGGCGACATCTCCGAGGCCAAGGCCATCAAGGATGTATTCGGCGACGCAGCCTTCAAGCTGAACATCTCGTCGACGAAGTCGATGACGGGCCACCTGCTCGGTGCTGCCGGTGCCATCGAGGCCATGGTCACCGTGCTGGCCGTCAAGAACGACATCGTGCCGCCTACCATCAACCACGAGGAGGGCGACGAGGATCCTGAGATTGACTATAACTTGAACTTCACCTTCAACAAGGCACAGCAGCGCACCGTCCGCGCCGGACTCTCCAACACGTTCGGCTTCGGCGGCCACAACGCCTGTGTCGTCTTCAAGAAGTATGAGGCTTAATGACATTCTCGACCGCATAAGGCTCCCTTTCCGTCAGGAGAAGGAGCTTTTTTCTTCTCTTTATGAGGTGATGGGGTTCTATCCCCATAATATCAGTTACTACAAGCAGGCACTGATGCACAAGAGCATCGGGCGCCGCAACGAGAAGGGCAAGCCGCTGAACAACGAGCGCCTGGAGTTTCTCGGCGACGCACTGCTCGATGCCGTCGTGGGCCACATCGTCTACGACCATTTCCCCGGCAAGCGCGAGGGATTCCTCACCAACACCCGCTCGAAGCTCGTCAGCCGCGACACGCTTGGCAAGCTTGCCGAGGAAATGGGGCTGAAACGGCTCATCGTCAGCAACGGACAGAGCAACTCGCACAACAGCTACATGGCCGGCAATGCCTTCGAGGCACTCGTAGGAGCCATCTATCTGGACCAGGGCTACGACGCCGTCACGCGGTTTATGAAGAAGCGCATCCTCGCCAAGCTTATCAACATCGACAAGGTGGCCTACAAGGAGGTGAACTTCAAGTCGAAACTCTTAGAGTGGAGCCAGAAGAACCGCGTGCGCATGGAGTACAAGATGAAGAAGCAGGAGCTTGACAAGGAGAGCGGCTCGCCCGTCTTCAAGTTCCAGGTCTTCATCGAGGGTGTGGCCGGCGAGTCGGGCAAGGGCTACTCGAAGAAGGAGGCCCAGCAGCAGGCTTCCGAGGCCACGCTGAAGCGGCTGAAGCGCGAACCGCAGTTCATCGACGCCATCTTCACCGCCAAGTCGGAGCGCACGAAGATGGAGGAGATGCCCACGATGAGCGTCCCCGACCCGGAGGCCGAGCAGGAGTTCGTCATCCGACAGGAGACGCCAGAGACACCTGAAACACCCAAATCACCTGAAACACGCGAAACGCCGGCAACGCCCGCCGCCGGGCAGGCCGCCGCCGGGCAAGCCGCTCCCGAAGCGGCTGCCGACGTGGCCGACGAGTTTGACCTGAGCGACATCAAGGCCACCCCCGAGGAGCTGTCGCGCGAAGACATCATCGCCGCTGCCGAGGCCGCCGCCTTCGACGAAGCGGCGAAGGCGTAGCGACCTGACGGTGCCGTCGGCCCAAGCCGCCCCTTTCACACGAATTCAGCAGATGACGGTATATACATTCGACAACACGATGGACGGCCTGCTGACGGCCGTGTTCGACGTCTTCGACCTGAAGGAGCAGACGGTAGAGCTGCTCAGGGATGGCGACGCGCTGCCCCTCTTCTGCGACCATATATATAAGGTGCATACCGACGAGGAGAAGGCGCAGCGGGTGTGGGCCGGGCTTGAGAAGCGGCTGGCGCAGGAGACCATGCGGCTGATCTCCGTCAGCTGGCAGTCGGAGCTGAGGGAGCTGAACCAGCCGCTCTTCCGGTATATATGCAAGGTATTCAGGCAGGGCGACATCGCCCGCAACTTCGCCGACCCCGACGTGCTGGCCGTGACGAACATAGCCCGGCGGGTGATGCACGAGCAGCTGAGGATGAAGCAGTTCATACGCTTCCAGAAGGCGAAGGACGGCACCTACCTCGCCGTCGTCTCGCCCGACCATGACGTGCTGCCACTTATTACCGACCACTTCGAGGGCCGCTTCAACGACCAGCCGTGGCTCATCTACGATGCCAGGCGGCACTACGGGTATTATTATGATGGTAAAGCCGTCATACACATTACCTTCGAAAACGAAAATGCCGTTCCCTTCGACTTAGGGAACGGCAAACTTAAGGATGATGTACTTAGTAGCGACGACCAGCTGCTACAGAATCTCTGGCGCACCTACTTCAAGGCCATCTGCATCAAGGAGCGCATGAACCCGCGCAAGCAACTCAGCGACATGCCCCGCCGTTACTGGAAATACATGACGGAGAAGAACGGCTGACGTGACATCAAGACTCTTTTCTTAATCGTCAATTTCGATAATCTGGAAAGAACGATTGAAATCCATTTCCATGCCGTTGTTCAACTTCACATCGTAACTGCCTCGACGGTCACGATCAATCTTGATGATGACGGCTCCTGGGAAGGTCTTCTGTACGCCGGCCTTGATCTGCTCGGGGATAAGGGCAGTTGGTACAGCCGAGGTCTTACAGTCGAATTCTCTCCAGTTTCCTCGTTTGTCAAACTCACACCACTCTGGAACCTCACTGTGTAGTCGTCCCGGTCTACGGTGACGATGAGCGGCACCTTGTGGGCGAAATTTTTCTTCAGCATTGTCTGTGCCTGTGCGGGCAGCTGCTCGAAGGATATTACTCGGTCGTTATCGGCCATTACGGGTGCAAACATTGTCAGCACTAAAGCTAACATAACTAACATCTTTTTCATAATCGTAAATTTTTAAATTGTTAATACTTTTGTTTCTTAATTGTGATGCAAAGTTACGGCGGTTTTCAGCTCGTTCCAACTTTTTTCTTGTTTTTTGCTTCGCGTTGTTGCGACACACATAGGTTGTTGCGACAAATTCGGGGAAAGCTGTCAGATTTGTCGCAAAAAACCTGTTTATTGATGTCAAAAAGGTAAAAAACTGCTTTCCTCGTATTCCAATTCCTGAAAAAGTCGTATCTTTGTAGCTGAAATAGTTTTTCCAGTATGAACGTACAGATAGAACCTACTTGGAAGGAGCGGCTGGCGACGGAATTTGAGAAACCCTACTTCGAGCAGCTGACAGGGGCGGTGCGGCAGGAGTACAGTCAGACGACGTGCTACCCGCCTGCGCGGCTGATATTCAACGCCTTCAACCTGTGCCCGTTCGACCGGGTGAAGGTGGTCATTATCGGACAGGACCCGTACCACGAGCCTGGCCAGGCCCACGGGCTGAGCTTCTCGGTGCAGGACGGAGTGATGTTCCCGCCGTCATTACAAAATATCTTCAAGGAGATTGAGCAGGACCTCGGCACACCCGTGCCGCCGACGGGCAACCTGACGCGCTGGGCCGAGCAGGGCGTGCTGCTGCTCAACGCTACGCTGACCGTGCGTGCCCACCAGGCCAACAGCCACTCCATGCTTGGTTGGCAGAAGTTCACCGATGCTGCCATCTACGCCTTAGCCTCAAATCGTGAGCACCTGGCCTATATGCTCTGGGGCGGCTATGCGCGCGGCAAGGCGTATATGATTCCCAAGGACCGCAACCTCGTCCTGGAGTCCGTCCACCCGTCGCCGCTCTCGGCCAACCGTGGCGGCTGGTTCGGCCAGCACCAGTTCTCGCGCTGCAATGAGTATCTGAAACAGAACGGAATAGAGCCCATCGTATGGTAAAACTTCCTCCTATCCTCGAAGTGGGCGGCGTGCTCATTTCCTCCGACCTGCTGACCGAGCGCTTCTGCTGCGACTACGAGAAGTGCCGCGGCGTGTGCTGCATCGAGGGCGATGCCGGCGCACCGGTGACGATGGACGAGATTGCCGGCATCGAGGAGGCGCTCGACGTGGTGTGGAGCGACCTCTCGGCCTCGGCGCAGTCGGTCATCGACCGTCAGGGCGTAGCCTATACCGACCGGGAGGGCGACCTCGTAACGAGCATCGTGCGCGGGAAGGACTGCGTGTTCACGTGTTACGACGGCGACAACTGCCTGTGTGCCCTCGAGAAGGCTTACCGCAGCGGGAAGACGCAGTTCTGCAAGCCCGTCAGCTGTGCCCTCTATCCTATTCGCGCCCGTCAGTTTGCCGACGGCACCGTGGGCCTGAACTACCACCGCTGGAAAATCTGCGAGGATGCCGTCAGGAAAGGGCAGGCGCTCGACCTGCCCGTCTATAAGTTTCTGAGGGAGCCGCTGATCCGCCGCTTCGGCGAAGCGTGGTATCAGGAGCTCTGCACCGTGGCCGACGAGTTGCGCTCGCAGGGCTATCTATAGCTTCACCTCTTTCGCCTGTCCGGCCTTGAGCTTCAGCGTCTGCCGTTCGCCGTTCACGAGCAGTGTGACGCGGCCTGCGCTCTTGGCCCTGACGGTGTATTCCGTTACCTTCCCGTTCTTCCATGCGAAGTCAAGCTCGTAGCCGCCACGGGCACAAAGTCCGCTGACGCTGCCGTCGGTCCATTGCGTAGGCAGGGCGGGCAGCAGTTCGATGATGCCCTGCTGGCTCTGCAGGAGCATCTCGCTGACGCCCGCCGTACCGCCGAAATTGCCGTCAATCTGGAAGGGTGGGTGGGCATCCATCAGGTTCGGGTAGGTGCCGCCGCCGTAGTAGTTGGTCCGCCCGTCAGGCGATATGTAGGTCAGCAGCTTCTGGTAGACGTGGTAAGCCTGGTCGGCCCGGTGGAGCCGTGCCCAGAGGTTGACGCGCCAGCCCGTTGACCAGCCCGTGCTTTGGTCGCCCTTCTGGATGAGCGTCTGCTCGGCGGCTTTCTGCAGGACAGGGTCGGTCAGGTGACTGCCGGGATAGAGGCCGATGAGGTGGCTCTGGTGGCGGTGGTGCGGGTCGTAGTCGCGCCAGTCGTGGAACCATTCGTTCAGGTCGCCGTCCTTGCCGACGGTGTAGGGGTGCAGGCGGGCGAGGGCTTTCTCGTAGGGGGCGGTGGCACCGCCACCGCACAGCCGACTGGCGGTGATGACGCTCTGGAGGAGTTCGCGGATGATGGCAAGGTCGGCGGTGCCGCCGTAGCAGGTCATGCCGTGATAGCCTTGGTCGGTGACGTATTCGTTCTCAGGCGAGGTGGAGGGGGCGGTGATGAGTTCGCCGTTGTGCTCGACGAGCCAGTCGAGGCAGAAGTCGGCAGCGCCCTTCATCAGGGGGAAGGCCACGTCGCGCAGATACTGGCGGTCCTGGGTGAAGCAGTAGCGCTCCCATAGCGTCTCGACGAGCCAGGCACCGCCTAAGGGCCAGTTGGCCCACTCGGGCATCTCGCGCTTCTCGCCCACGGGGTTGGTCATCGCCCAGATGTCGCTGTTATGGCTTGAGCACCAGCCGCGGTTGATGCCGTAGTAGTTGGCGGCTGTGTGTCGGCCGTTCTCTGCCAGGGCCTTGACGAAGCCGTCGAGGGGTTCGGCCATCTCGGCGAGGTTGGTCGTAAAGGCCGGCCAGTAGTTCTCCTCGAGGTTGATGTTCACGGTGTAGTTGCCCCGCCAGGGCGACCAGAGGTGGGGCGTCCAGAGTCCCTGCAGATTGGCCGGCACGCCGGGGGTGCGGCTACAGCTGATGAGCAGGTAGCGGCCGTACTGGAAGTAGAGGGTCTCAAGGTAGCGGTCGTCGGCAGGTTTCTTGCCGGGGTAGGATTTTAGGAGTTCGTCGGTGGGGCCGTCATAATATGACGGCATACCTAACAGGAGCTTCACGCGGTCGTAGAACTGGCGGTAGTCGGCAATGTGGCGGGCGCGCAGCTCGTCGTAGCTGAAGTTCTGGACGTGCCACATGTCGTTGGCGGCCTGTCCCAGGTAGTCGGCACCCTCGCTGACGGGGTGGCGGTCGAAACCGTTGAAGCTGGTGGCGTTTACTATATATAAGGTGGCCTCAGTGGCGTGGCTGATGGTTAGCGACGAGTCGGCGGCAGCCACCTCGCCGTCGGTCTTCACGCGGAGCATCGTGCAGAAGTGTATGCTCTCACGCTCGTCGCCGGTGGCGTGGCCGGTCATCGTCAGCTGTAGCGAACCGGGCCTCACCTTGTGGGGCACCTGCGCCGTTAGCGCGATGCGGCAGTTGATGTTGCCTCGCAGGCGGATGGCGATGACGCGGTCTGGATGTGAGGCGAAGTACTCCCTCGTTATGGCAGCACTGCCACGCTGATAGCTGTCGGTGACGACGGAGGAGTCGAGGCTGAGACTCCGCTCGTAGCGGCTGACCGTTCCCAGTCCGAGGTCCTTGATGTGGAGGGTGCCGAGGGGCTGGAAGAACTGCGAGTTGGGACCCTGCACGTGGAGCTGCAGGGAGTCGGCCTTGCGGTAGTCTTCGGCAAACAGCGCCTCGCGAATCTTGGGAATCCACTGGTGGGCATCGGCGTCGAGGTTGCGGTCAACGGGCTTACCCGTCCACAGGGTGATGTCGTTCAGGTAGATGATGTTGTCGTCGGTGCCGCCATAGACGAGTGCGCCGAGCCGGCCGTTGCCTATCGGCAGCGACTCCTCAAAGTAGTCGGCGGAGCGGTCGTAATGGAGAGTCATCGGCGGCTGCTGAGCCGCCGAGCCGTTGCCGAGCACGGCCAAAAGAGCAAAAAGAAGAAAATTTCTCATACTTTTTAGGTTTTCTGCTTGCAAAGATACGAATTATTTTGTATTTTTGCGGCAAATAAACGTAAAAAACGTGCCTATGCAGTCCATAAAGACTTTGAACGACATGATTGTCTTCCTGCAGCAGCGGGGAGACCGCAAGCGCGTAGCCGTCATCTGCCCCAACGATGCCTCGACACGCTATGCAGTGGAAAAAGGCCAGGAGATGGGATTCATCGAACCAATCTACATCAACGGCGACGACAAGGACGAGTGTGCCCGCCGCGCCGTTGCTCTCTGCAAGAGCGGCGAAGCCGACATCCTGATGAAGGGCCTCGTCAATACCGACATTGTCCTGCGCGCCATCCTCAACAAGGAGACGGGCATACTGCGTCCCGGCCACGTGCTGACCCACATCGCCCTGGCTGAGATTCCAAAATATGAGAAGCTGCTGTTCTTCACCGACGCAGCCGTCATCCCCATTCCCACCAAGGAGCAGCGCCGCCAGCAGATTCACTACGTCAACTACGTCTGCCACGCCCTCGGCATCGAGGAGCCGCGCATCGCGCTCATCCACTGTGCCGAGAAAGTCAGCGAGAAGACCTTCCCCTACACCAAGGACTACCTCGACATCATCGCTCTGGCACAGAGCGGCTATTTCGGCCGGTGCATCATCGACGGGCCGCTCGACCTG
This sequence comes from uncultured Prevotella sp., assembly GCA_905235325.1. GTDB lineage: Bacteria > Bacteroidota > Bacteroidia > Bacteroidales > Bacteroidaceae > Prevotella. Next base: position 9,605 of record CAJOLE010000044.1, read on the forward strand.
AAGACGTCGCTCGACTCGGTCAGCCTGCGCGAGAAGGGCATCCACTCGGCCATCGACGGGCAGGCTGATGCCCTCATCTTCCCCGACATCGTGGCCGGCAACGTCTTCTACAAGACGCTGACCCTCTTCGGCTATACGAAGACGGCCGGTGTGCTGCAAGGCACACGGTGCTGCTGCGTGGTGCCCTCGCGCGCCGACAGCCCCGAGTCGAAGTATTACTCCTTGGCCTTGGCTGCGATATGAACATCCTCGTCATCAACCCCGGCTCCACGTCGACCAAGATTGCTGTCTACGAGGACGACGCACCCATACTGCTGCGCAACATCGTGCATACGCCCGAGGAACTGGCACCGTTCGATGACGTCATCGAACAGCAGGACTTGCGCCGGCAGCTGGTGCTCGACGAGCTCCGACAGGCAGGCATTCCCACAGACTTCGATGCCGTCATAGGGCGCGGCGGCCTGGTGAAACCTTTGGAGGGCGGCGTCTATGAAATCAACGAACTCATGCTGCAAGACACGCTGAGCGGCATAGCCCTCCATAACCACGCCTGCAACCTGGGCTGCCTGATAGCCCATGAGATAGCAGCCACGATTCCCGGCTGCCGCTCGTTTATTGCAGACCCCGGCGTGGTAGACGAGCTGAACGACTATGCCCGCATCAGCGGTTCGCCGCTGATGAACCGTATCTGCATCTGGCATGCCTTGAACCAGCGCGCCATCGCCCGCCGCTATGCCGCCGAGACAGGCCGCGAGTATGAGGATCTGAACCTTATCATCTGTCACATGGGCGGCGGCATCTCCGTGGCGGCCCACGACCACGGACGGGCCGTCGATGCCAACAATGCGCTCGACGGCGAGGGACCCTTCTCGCCCGAACGCGCCGGCAGCCTGCCGGCAGCCGACCTCATCCGCCTCTGCTTCAGTGGCAAGTACAGCGAGAAGCAGCTGCTGAAACGCATTGCCGGCAAGGCCGGACTGAACGCCCACCTCGGTACGAACAACGTCAAGGAAATCATACAGCGCATCAAGGACTACGGCGACACCCATGCAGAGCTCATCCTCGACGCGATGCTCTATCATGTGGCCAAGTCGATAGCCGCCGAAGCTGCCGTGCTCTGCGGAAACATCGACGCCATCCTGCTCACGGGCGGACTGGCCCGCTCTGAATACATCGTCAGCCGTCTGCGCCGTCGCGTCAGCTTCCTGGCGCCTGTCCACTGCTTCCCCGGCGAGGACGAGATGGAGGCTCTGGCACTCAACGCGCTGGACGTGCTCCGTGGCAAGCGAAAAGCAAAAATCTACAAATAAACCAAACAATAAAGAAAGAATTATGAAGACATTTATGAACGTCGGCGACATCGGCCCATTGGAGAAGGCCCTGGCCGAAGCACAGGAAATCAAGAACGACCGTTACAAGTATCAGCACTTGGGCAAGAACAAGACGCTGCTGATGATATTCTTCAACAACTCGCTGCGCACGCGCCTCTCGACGCAGAAAGCAGCCATGAACCTCGGCATGAACGTTATCGTGCTCGATGTCAACGCCGGCGCATGGAAGCTGGAGACCGAGCGCGGTGTCATCATGGACGGCGACAAGTCGGAGCACCTGTTAGAGGCCATCCCCGTGATGGGCTGCTACTGCGACATCATCGGCGTGCGCTCCTTCGCCGGCCTGACCGACCGTGAATACGACTACGCCGAGACCGTCGTCAACCAGTTTGTCAAGTATTCGGGCCGCCCCGTCTTCGCCATGGAGACGGCTACCGTACACCCGCTGCAGGCCTTCGCCGACCTCATCACCATCGAGGAATATAAAGAGGTGAAACGCCCGAAGGTGGTCCTCACCTGGGCACCCCACTGCCGCGCCCTGCCGCAGGCCGTGCCCAACTCGTTCGCACAGTGGATGCTGGCTGCCGATGTCGACTTCGTCGTCACTCACCCCGAGGGCTACGAGCTCGACCCGAAGTTTGTGGGCGGTGCCCGCGTGGAGTACGACCAGCGGAAAGCTTTCGAGGGCGCCGACTTCATCTACGCCAAGAACTGGTCGAACCCCGGCGTCACCAACCCCGCGGACTACGGCAAGATTACCTCCAAGGATATGTCGTGGACGGTCGACGAGGAGCATATGTCGTGGACTCGTAACGGCAAGTTCATGCACTGCCTGCCCGTGCGGCGCGGCCTCATCGTCACCGATGACGTCATCGAGAGTCCCAACTCCATCGTCATCCCCGAGGCTGCCAACCGCGAGATTTCGTGCTCGGTAGTTCTCAAACGTATGCTCGAAGCACTATGATTTCCTTTGAATGTGACTATAACAACGGGGCGCATCCGAAAGTCCTGGAGAACCTCGTCAAGTATAACTCGTCGAAGCCGACACCCTACGGCTTCGACGAGTTCTCGGAGCTGGCGAAGCAGAAGATACGCGAGGCAATCGGTATGCCCGACGCTCAGATATTCTTCCTGACCGGCGGCACGCAAGCCAATGCCACGACCATCGACTCCATGCTCTACCAGTATGAGGGCGTCATCTGCGTCGGCTCCGGCCACATCAACGTCCACGAGGCCGGGGCCGTGGAGTTTACCGAGCACAAAATCATCACCCTGCCCGACGTGCAAGGAAAGATGGAGGCACGCACGCTCGACCGCTATCTCGACGACTTCATGCACGACGGCAACAAAGACCACGCCGTACACCCGGGGCTGGTCTACATCACCTTCCCGACAGAGTTCGGCACGCTCTACACTGCCGCCGAGTTGCGCGACATCTATCAGGTCTGCCAGCACTACGACCTGCCGCTCTACATCGACGGTGCCCGCCTGGGCTACGGACTGATGGCCCCCGGCAACGATGTCACGCTGCCCTATCTGGCACGCCACTGCGACGTCTTCTACATCGGCGGTACGAAGATCGGCGCCCTCTGCGGCGAAGCCGTCGTTTTCAGCGGAAGGAATGCCCACAAGCACTTCTTCTCTATCCAGAAGCAGCACGGCGCCGTCATTGCCAAGGGCGCGCTCATCGGGCTGCAGTTCGACGCGCTTTTCACCGACAACCTCTACTTCCGCCTGTCACAACACGCCATCGACATGGCCATGCAGCTCAAGCAGCTGTTCCGCGAGAAGGGCTATCGGTTCTACGTCGATTCTCCCACCAACCAGCAGTTCCTCGTCATCCGAAACGAGGAGGTAGAGCGGTTGAGCCGACAGGTAGCGTTCACGCACTTCGGCCAGACCGACCATCACCACACCATCTGCCGCTTCGTCACCAGCTGGGCGACGACGCAAGAGGAAATCGCCGAACTCCGCAGCTGCCTATTTCACTGACCGCTCGAAGAGTCCGGCAGAGTCGTAGTCGGGCAAGGTGACTTGTTTCCTGCTAAAGACGCAAGGATGTTAAGTAAAAAATGATTCTTTAGTTTGATTATTCGGGAAAATGTCTTACCTTTGCAGCCGACTGTCGGTACGCAGGTGCCTCACCTGCGGCAGTTCCCGGGCGAGACAGCCGCGCCCAAAGTGAAATAACGGTTAGTTATAATAAGCGGATTACTGTTATGAAGATATTTGCCATCGGAATGAACTATGCGGCACACAATAAAGAGCTGCATGGCACGTTATTAAATAAAGAGGAGAACCAACGGGAGGGCGACGCGATGCCGGATGAGCCGGTCATCTTCACCAAGGCCGACTCCGCGCTGCTGACGCCCGGCAAGCCTTTCTTCGTGCCCGAAGACATGGGACGGATAGACTACGAGGCCGAGGTTGTGGTGCGCATCTGCCGGCTGGGCAAGAACATTCCCGAACGGTTTGCCCACCGCTACTACGATGCCGTCACCGTGGGGCTCGACCTCACCGCCCGCGACCTGCAGCGGCGTGCCAGCCATGCCGGCCGGCCGTGGACCATCTGCAAGGGTTTCGACGGCTCGGCGGTCATCGGCGAGTGGGTGGAGCTGTCGCTGCTGCCCGCCGTGCAGGCCCTGCACTTCCGCTTGGAGAAGAACGGCGAGACGGTGCAGCAGGGATGTACCGGCGATATGTTCTACACCGTAGACCAGATCATCGCCTACATCTCGCGGTTCTTCACGCTGAAGACGGGCGACCTGCTCTACACGGGCACACCCGCCGGCGTCGGGCCGGTCAGCATCGGCGACCGCCTGGAGGGCTGGCTCGAAGACCGGAAAGTATTGCAACTGAACTGTAAATGAACATAAGACGACTGACACTGAGTGTGCTGCTGCTGCTGACGGGCCTGTGCGCGTCGGCTCAGGAGTTCTTCAACCTGACCGCCCCGGAGGTCAGGATCGACTCTGTGCTGCCGCTGTTCACCTATGTCCGCGAGTTGGGGGCCGGCTATGCCGACTCCACCTACACGGTCACGATAGAATATCCCGAGTTCATCGATATGTCGGCGACCGACGTGGCGCGGCTCGGCAAGATTACCGACAAGCCGCTGCCCCCGATGCCCGACATCCGGCAGTACATCGGCGTGTCGCGCAAGCGGGGCACCCTCTTCGTGGCCTTCACCCCCATCGTCTGCCGCGAGGGGAAGCTCCAGAAGCTGGTGAGCTTCATGCTGAAGGTTGAGGCGAGCCCTGTGGCCGCAGCACGCTCACAGTCCGCCCCCCGGCCCTCAGCCCCGGCCCGCAGCCAGTCAGTCCTTGCCACTGGCCGCTGGGCGAAGATCAGCGTGCCCGAGACGGGTGTCTACCAGCTGACCGCCGACCTCGTGCGCAAGGCGGGCTTCACCGACATCAATAAGGTGAAAATCTACGGCTACGGCGGAGCCTTGCAGCCCGAACGGCTGACCGCCGACTATCTCAGCGCGACCGACGACCTGAAGGAGGTGGCGACGTGCAGCGTCGGCGGACGGCGGCTCTTCTATGCCGTCGGGCCCGTGGGCTGGAGCGACAACACCTCCACCGTGCGCACCCGCAACCCCTACAGCGACTACGGCTGCTACTTCCTGACCGAGAACGACTCTACCGCGCTGACCGTCAGCGAGGAGCAGTTCAAGGCCGACCATTATCCCACCCCCAACGACTACCACTCGCTCAGCGAGGTCGACGACTACTCCTGGTACCACGGCGGGCGCAACCTGTACGACAGCCGGCTCTTCGGCAGCGGCGTGCAGCGCACCTACCGGCTCGCCGCCCCCGAGGGGTCGAAGGGCCGGCTCACGGTGGTGCTCTCCCACGACGCCCCCTTCACGGCCAGCGTGCTGGTGAACGGCCAGGAGGTGGGGACGGTCACCGTCACCTCGTCGCCCGACCGCTACAGCCGAGCCGCCGTCACCACGAAGACCTTTGACATCGATGACCAGCTGCTGGCCGACAACACCGTCATCATCCGCCAGAACTCGGGTTCCAACCTGCGCCTCGACTACCTGTCGCTCTGCTTCGACACCCCGCGGGCCTGGCCCGACCTGACGGCCGCCGGCATACCCGTGCCGCAGTACGTCTACAACATCACCAATCAGAACCACCACGCCGACACTGCCGCCGACATGGTCATCATCATACCCACGACCCAGAAGCTCTTGGGGCAGGCGCAGCGGCTGAAGGCATACCACGAAGAGAAAGACTCGCTGCGGGTGCGCATCGTGCCGGCCGACGAACTCTACAACGAGTTCTCGAGCGGCACGCCCGACGCCAACGCCTACCGCCGCTACCTGAAGATGCTCTACGACCGCGCCGAGACCGACGCCGACATGCCGCGCTACCTGCTGCTCTTCGGCGACGGTGCCTGGGACAACCGCATGAAGACATCAGACTGGAAGGATACCTCGCCCGACGACTTCCTGCTCTGCTACGAGAGCGAGAACTCGTTCAGCGAGACCGACTGCTACGTCACCGACGACTACTTCTGCCTCATGGACGACGGCGAGGGCGCATCGCTGCTCGTCAGCGACAAGTCCGACATCGCCGTGGGCCGCCTCTCGGCACGCACCGAGGACGAGGCCCGCATCATGGTCGACAAGACCATCGGCTATATGCAGAACGACAACGCCGGCGCCTGGCAGAACACGCTCTGCTTCATGGGCGACGACGGCGACAACAACCGCCACATGAGGGATGCCGAGACCGTGGCAACGATGGTCGGCGAACTCCACCCCGCCTTGAACGTCAAGAAGATTTACTGGGATGCCTATGAGCGGCAGTCGTCGTCGACAGGATTCAGCTATCCCGACGTCACGAAGCTCATACGCCAGCAGATGCAGCAGGGCGCGCTGATGATGAACTACAGCGGCCACGGCGCTGCCTACACCTTGTCGCACGAACAGGTGCTACACCTCACCGACTTCCAGACTCCCAACTCGCTGCGACTGCCTCTGTGGCTGACGGCCTCGTGCGACATCATGCCCTTCGACGGCCAGGAAGAGAACATCGGCGAGACCTGTATGCTCAACCCGCAGGGCGGCGCCGTCGCCTTCTTCGGCACCACGCGCACCGTCTATGCCCAGTACAACGGCTACATGAACCGCGCCTACACCCGCTACGTCCTGGGCCGCGACGCCGAAGGGCGCCGCTACACCATCGGCGAGGCCGCCCGGCTGGCCAAGAACCTGCTGATGACGCCCTCGGCTCAGGGCAACGACATCGGCATGGACCAGACGGCCAACAAGCTCCAGTTCACGCTGCTCGGCGACCCGGCACTCACCCTGGCCACCCCAACCCTGCAGATGGTCGTCGACAGCATCAACGGACAGCCCGCCGACGGCCAGACGGTGCAGCTGCAGGTCGGCCAGACGGTCAGCATTGCCGGCCACGTCGTTGACGCACCGACCTTCAACGGCGTAGTGACACTCACCATGAAGGACGTCGAGCAGGTCATCACGGGCCGACTGAACAACACCACAGAAGCCACCACGCCCATGACCTTCAAGGACCGCCCCAGCACGCTCTATCAGGGCAGCGACAGCGTGCGCCAAGGCCGCTTCAAGGTCAGGTTCGCCCTGCCCAAGGATATCAGCTACGCCGAGGGCAACGGCCTCATCACCCTCTACGCCCTCTCCGCCGACCGTCAGCAGGAAGCCCACGGCTACAACACCAACTGTTCGCTGTGCAGTGGCGATGCCACTGCTACCGACGGCATCGGCCCCAACATCTACTGCTACCTCAACACCACCTCGTTCACAAACGGCGACGACGTCAACGCCACGCCGCTCTTCCACGCCGAACTCTACGACAATGACGGCATCAACGTCTCTGGCGGCGGCATCGGCCACGACCTCGAACTGACCATCGACGGCGCGATGGCCACCACCTACGTCGTGAACGACTACTTCCAGTACGACTTCGGCGACTACCGCAGCGGCTCGCTCAACTACAGCCTGCCGCAGCTCTCGCCCGGCCGCCACAAGCTGCTGTTCCGGGCCTGGGACGTGATGAACAACTCCTCGACGGCCGAGCTGGAGTTCAACGTCGTCAAGGGGCTGGAGCCCTCCATCTTCAGCATCGACTGCACCAAGAACCCCGCCACGACCGAGACAACCTTCATCGTCACCCACGACCGCACGGGCTCGCAGGTAGACATCGAGATCGACATCTTCGACACCTCCGGCCGCCAGCTCTGGAACCACAGGCAGACGGGCATCTCGGACGGACAGGCCTCCACCGTCACGTGGAATCTCACCACCAGCGGCGGCCACCGGCTCTCAACGGGCGTCTACCTCTACCGCGTCCGCCTCTCCTCGGAGGGCAGCTCGCAGGTCTCAAAAGCGAAGAAACTCATCATTTTACGCAATAAATAGCAGGATAACCGCGTTATTAAGGAGATGAAAACAAGAAAACTCATATTTGCCGCCGCCTGTCTGCTGTGCTGCGGCGGTGCCGCAGCCGACGACGACAAGCTGAACACCTTCAACCCCGTGGAGCACGCCGTCATCAGCGAGACCATCGCACCCGATGCACGCAGTGCCGGCATGGGCGACGTCGGCGCAGCCACCGACCCCGACGTCAACTCACAGTACTGGAACCCCGCCAAGTACCCCTTCTGCATCAGCCGCGCAGGCGTGGCTCTGAACTACACGCCCTGGCTCCGCCAGCTCGTCAACGACATCGACCTGGCCTACGTCGCAGGCTACTACCGCATCGGCGACTACTCAGCCATCTCGGGCTCGCTGCGATACTTCTCGCTCGGCGAGGTGTACACCGACTACGAGAACAGCGACATGACCGTCAACCCCTACGAGATGTCGCTCGACGCTGCCTACTCGCTCATGCTCAGCGAGACCTTCTCCATAGCGGCCGCCATACGCTGGATCTACAGCGACCTGCGCTTCGACTACAGCGAGGACTCCAAGCCTGCCTCGGCCTTCGCCGCCGATCTGGCCATGTACTATAACAACTACGTGATGCTGGGCAGCCGCGAGTGCCAGCTGGGACTGGGCATGAACATCCGTAACATCGGCTCGAAGATCAGCTACTACGGCGACGAGGAAAGCCAGTTCATACCGGCCAACCTGCGCGTGGGCGCCTCGCTCATGGTGCCCGTCGACGAGTATAACCGCTTCACGATCACTGCCGACGCCAACAAGCTGCTCGTGCCCACCGTGCCCCGGCAGGAGGAGGGCGAGAGCAACTCGGAGTATCAGGACCGCGTGAGGCGCGAGTACAGCGACGTCGGCTCTATCAAGGGCATCTTCCAGAGCTTCAGCGATGCACCCGACGGCTTCAAGGAGGAGCTCGACGAGATACAGTGGTCGGTGGGTGCCGAGTACGTCTACCACGACCAGTTCTCGCTGCGCGCCGGCTACCACCACCAGGCCGAGTCGAAGGGCAACCTGAAGTACTTCACCATCGGCGGCGGCTTCCGCATGAGCGTCTTCTCGCTCGACGTGGGCTACGTCATCTCTACTGCCCGCACCAACCCTCTCGACCAGACGCTGCGATTCACCCTCGCCTTCGACATGGACGGCATCAAAGACTTGTTCAGGAAGTAAAAAACCCACCCCCGGCCCCCTCCCCGAGGGAGGGGGGAAAACCCACCCCTGGCCCCTCCCTGAGGGAGGGGGGGGAAATGTGATTAAGGTATGAAGAAACGATATGAGACTACTGATGCAGCTACCTATGGGCTGTTGATAGAGAGGGCGCGCTGGATGCGCAGTAACCCTACTGAGGCCGAAAGAGTGTTGTGGCAATATCTTTCGGGCGAGAAACTGGCTGGAGTACATTTCCGTCGCCAGCATCCTGTTTTAGGATATATTCCCGACTTTGTAAGCCTGAGGCATCGGCTGATAATTGAGATTGATGGAGGCTATCATTTTGAGGGCGAGCAACCCGAAAAGGACGCTGAGCGTACATGCTATCTCAACGAAGAAGGCTACGAGATACTGCGCTTCACCAATGACGAGGTTATAGGTAATATAGACGATGTGTTAGAACAGATTACCGATGCAATCAAAGACCGCTCCCTCCCCCCCCTTGGGGAGGGGAAACCCACCCCCGGGGAGGCGCAGCGGTCGGGTTCCCCCCTCCCTTCGGGAGGGGCCGGGGGTGGGTTCCGTGTAGGCTTCGGCTACGACGTTCACCGCCTCGTCGAGGGCCGGGAACTGTGGATGGGGGGCATCCTCATCCCCTATGAGAAGGGCCTGCTCGGCCACAGCGACGCCGACGTGCTGATACACGCCATCTGCGACGCCCTGCTCGGGGCCGCCAATATGCGCGACATCGGCTACCACTTCCCCGACACCGCCGCCGAGACCGACGGCATGGACAGCAAAATCATCCTTGCTAAGACTATCGAACTGATAGCCCAAAAGGGCTACCGCTTCGTCAACCTCGACGCCACCATCTGCGCCGAGCGGCCCAAGATGAACCCCCACATCCCGCAGATGCAGCAGTGTCTGGCCGCCATTATCGGCACTGACCCCGACAACGTCTCAATCAAGGCCACCACCACCGAGCGACTCGGATTCACCGGCCGCGAGGAGGGCATCTCGGCCTACGCCGTAGTACTTATCGAGCGCGACTGAACCGACGACAGTGAAAACCATGCTCAGCCGACGGCCCGCGGCCAGTGCCTCGCTTTTCATCATCGCCATCGACAGCTCAAAACCCGCCGCCTTTTGCGTAAAACCCGCCGCTTTTTGCGCAAAACCCGCCCCCTTTTGAACATCCCACGCTGAGGAATCTTTCCTTTCTGCCTGCTCCCACGACGTCGGGTCAGGTGTCGGTTCAGGTGTCGGTTCCGGTGTCGCTTCTGCGCCTCCGAACGGCCTAAAGGCCCCCTTGGCGCCCCTTTCTTGCCGTCGATTCACGGTATATAGTTGTTATTTGTACTTTTTATCCTACACTTCCTACACTTCCTACACCTAAAATTTTCGGGCAGGTGTAGGAAGTGTAGGGAGTGTAGGATGTCTCCCGCTATTCATAATCAGGTAGTCCGAAATGTTGTAGTCCTCATTGAAAAGTCACAACTTTTCTTAAAGAAAAGGCGGAAATTAGAAGAAAAACATTATCTTTGCACTTGAATATGAAAAGACTTGGATTACTGCCGCGAATAATTATCGCCATCGTGCTGGGGGTCATCATCGGGAATGTGCTGCCTGAAGGATGGGTGCGCATATTCGTGACGTTCAACTATGTGTTCAGCCAGTTCCTGGGGTTCCTCATCCCCCTCATCATCGTCGGACTGGTTACCCCGGCCGTTGCCGACATCGGAAAGGCCGCCGGCCGCCTGTTGCTGCTGACGGTAGGACTGGCATACGCCAACACCATCGTGGCCGGACTGCTGGGCTATGCTACAGGCTCGATGCTCTTTCCGATGCTTATCGACACAAACGTCGCGATGGCGATAGATAAGGCAGAGGCGCTGAAACCCTACTTCCAACTGGACATCCCCGCCATTCTCGACGTGATGGCCGCATTGGTAAGCTCCTTCGTGGTGGGCATCGGCATCGCTTACACCGACTCGCCGACGCTGAAAAAGGGATTCGCGGAGTTTCGGACCATCATCGAGAAGACCATCCAGACGGCCATCATCCCCCTACTTCCGCTCTACATCTTCGGCATCTTCCTCAGCATGACCTTTACGGGTGAAGCTTACCGCATGATCGTGGTGTTCGCCAAGATTATCGGCATCATCTTTGTGCTGCACATCCTGATCATCGCGTATGAATACCTGATTGCAGGCAGTATTTCAAGGAAGAACCCCCTGCGACTGCTGGTGAATATGGTGCCGGCCTATCTCACCGCCTTAGGCACCTCGTCGAGCGCCGCTACCATACCCGTCACCCTGGAACAGACAAAGAAGAACGGGGTGAGCGATGAAATAGCGAGTTTCTGCGTGCCACTCTGCGCCACCATCCACATTGCAGGCTCGATGATGAAGATTACCTGCTGTGCCCTTACCGTCTGCCTCATAGACGGCCTGCCCCACGACCTGCCGCTGTTCCTCCATTTCATCATGCTACTGGGCGTCTGCATGGTGGCGGCTCCAGGCGTGCCGGGCGGAGCGGCAATGGCGGCACTGGGTCCCCTTGCCGGCGTGCTGGGATTCATGCCAGAGGCGCAGGCCCTCATCATCGCCCTCTACATCGCCATGGACTCCTTCGGCACGGCCTGCAACGTGACCGGCGACGGTGCCCTTGCCGTCATCATCGACAAATTACACGGCGGCAGAAACGCAAACAATAAGGCACAGAACCGTAGGAGGGGTGGGCTGTGACTCTGTCCATTCGCTCCAACTTACTTTTTTATCAGTATTATAATGAAATAATTATTGTTTTAGTTGCAAATATGGAAAACTTTCTGTAGCTTTGCAGAGAAAATTAAAACAAAAGGAGAAAAGCATGTCATTTACAGACCAAGCAAACAACATAAGCAGGCCATCAACGACTATCACCTGACAGACAACGTTGACACGCCCGTCAGAAACCCCTATGAGCGTGACTCCATAGAGTACTCGCTTTACATGAAATGCTGGATTGACACCGTCCAGTGGCACTTCGAAGACATTATCCGCGACCCGCACATCGACCCCATCGAGGCCCTGTCGCTGAAGAGGCGCATCGACCGCAGCAACCAGGACCGTACTGACCTTGTGGAGCAGATCGACACTTACTTCCGCCATGTCTATAGTAACGTGAAGCCCCTGCCGGAGGCACGGCTCAACACCGAGAGCCCTGCATGGGCCATCGACCGTCTGAGCATTCTCGCACTGAAAATCTACCACATGCAGGAGCAGGTGCAGCGCACCGACGCCACCGATGAACACCGCCAGCGCTGTCAGGCCAAGCTCGACGTACTGCTGGAACAGCAGAAAGACCTGTCGGCAGCCATTGACCAGCTCCTTGACGACATCGAGGCCGGGCGCATCTATATGAAGGTGTACAGGCAGATGAAGATGTACAACGACCCGTCGACTAACCCCATCTTGTACCAGAAGAAGTGAAACGGGAGCATATTCTCATCATACGCTTCTCGGCCATGGGCGATGTGGCTATGACGGTGCCTGTGATCTACTCTCTGGCTAAACAATACCCTGACGTGCGCATCACGGTATTGAGCAGGGGCTTTGCCCGGGCTTTCTTCGAAGACTTGGCACCCAACGTCGACTTCATGGAAGCCGACCTGAAGAAGGAGTATCACGGCGTACGCGGGCTCAATGCGCTCTATCGCCGCCTTACGGCCAAGCAGTTCACCAAGATAGCCGACCTGCACAATGTGCTGCGTTCGGAATACCTGCGTATGCGCTTCAACATGGGCCGATACCGCGTTGAGCACCTCGACAAGCACCGCCGTGAACGCCGGATGCTTACGGCCTATAACAACAAGGTGCGACTGCAGCTGAAGACGCCTTTCGAAAACTATGCCGACGTCCTGAGCCGTTTAGGATATCCCGTCACGATGGAGTTTACGTCGCTCTTCCCGCCAGAAGGCGGCAACCTGAATATGCTGCCTGCCATCGTCGGCCCCAAGAAGAGCTTTGAACAGTGGATTGGCATCGCACCGACGGCTGCTCACCCCGGCAAGACCTATCCCACTGACCGCACACGACAGGTCATCCGTCAGTTGCAGCAGAAATACCCCAAGGCCCGGTTCTTCCTCTTCGGCCAGGGCAGGGAGGAGGAACGGCTGTTCACCGCATGGTGCCAGGAAGTGCCGCGCTGCATTTACGTCAGTAAGCACCTGGAAAACATGCACCAGGAACTCATACTGATGAGCCATCTCGACGTCATGCTCTCCATGGACTCGTCGAACATGCACTTGGCGTCGCTCACGGCTACACCCGTGGTCAGCGTCTGGGGAGCCACACACCCGTGTGCCGGATTCGTGGGGTGGAACCAGCCGCCGGAGAATGCTATACAGGCTGACCTCGACTGCCGTCCATGCAGCATTTACGGCAACAAAGCCTGCCGACGAGGCGACTTGGCCTGCATGGACCTCATCAATCCCGAACAGATTACCGAGAGAATAGAACAGATTATTAACCAAAAGTCAAACAGTCAAACAGTATGAAAAAGTATGTATGCGACGTATGCGGATACGTCTACGACCCCGAAGCAGGCGACCCCGACAGCGGCATCGAGCCCGGCACGGCCTTTGAAGACATTCCCGAAGACTGGGTGTGCCCCATCTGCGGAGTAGGCAAGGGTGACTTCTCGGCCGAGTAACGTCAGGTCAGCAGCAGCTGTTCGGCAAACTGATAGATGACGATGCCGGCCGTGACGCTGACGTTCATCGAATGTTTCGTGCCGAGCTGCGGTATTTCCAGACAACCGTCACTGGCATCCACCACGTCCTGGTGGACGCCTTTTACTTCGTTGCCGAAGACGACGGCATACTTCTGCCCACGCTCTGCACGGAAGCGGTGAAGCTTCGTCGAGTGCTCCACCTGCTCAACGCTGTAGACCGTATAACCGTCGGTCTTCAGCTGACTGACTGCTGCCTGCGCCGTGGGGAAATAGCGCCAGCTGACGCTGTCTTCGGCTCCGAGGGCCGTCTTGTGGATTTCTGCCATCGGCGGCGTCGACGTTATGCCACACAGGTAAACTGCCTCCACCCTGAACGTGTCTGCCGTACGGAACACGCTGCCGACGTTGTGCATCGACCGCACATCGTCGAGCACCACCACCAAGGGCAGCTTCTCGGCCTCACGGAACTCCTCTACCGTCAGCCGCTCCATCTCTATAGTCCTTACTTTCCTCATTCCTGAATCGCGTTATTGACAGCTCGTCATCTTTATCAGCAGGTATCGTCAATCCTGACGGAAAGCGTCCGGCTGTCGAAATGTATGCCCTGACGCTCAACGAAGAGTTTCAGCACACCCGCCTCGCCCAGCTCCTCGGGCGTGCCGATGCTGAGGCCCTTGCCGGCATCCATCAGCCATATGCGGTCGGCTATCTGCAGGGCCAGTTCAAGGTCGTGGGTGGAGAGGAAGACGGTCTTCTGCTGCTCACGGCTGATGCGCCTCAGCAGCAGCATCACCTCCACCTTGCTCGGGAAGTCGAGGAAGGCCGTCGGCTCGTCTAAGTAGATGATGGGCGTCTGCTGGGCCAGCGCCTTGGCTATCATCACCTTCTGCCGCTCGCCGTCCGACAGCGTGTCAACCAGCCGTGACGTGAGCTCCGTGACCCCCACCAACGCCAGCGACTCGTCGACGATGCGCAGGTCTTCTGCGGAGTTCGTGCCCCAGAAGCCGGTGTAGGGCGACCGGCCGAGGCTCACCAGCTCGCGGACGGTCATGTTCCTCACGTCGGCCTTCTCCGTCAGCACGACGCCGACGATGCGGCTCAGCTCCCTCGGGGTGTAGTCGTCAATGTCGCGGCCGACGGTCATGATGCGGCCCCCCAGCTTCGGCTGGAAGCCCGACAGCGTGCGAAGCAGCGTCGACTTGCCCACGCCGTTGGCCCCTATCAGACAGGTCAGCTCGCCCCGCCTGATGGCGGCACTGATACCTGCGGCAACCGTCTTCGTGCTGCTTCTCCTACGGTAGCCGATAGTCAGGTCTTCCAGCCTGACACCCTCGCTCACGTTGCTGCTCATATTGCTTTATGCCGTTGTTTCTGCATTTCTTGAACCTATAAAAAAAAGCGACTGGAGCCCCGGCGGGCCTCCAGTCGTGATGGTGTTGAGCCAACGGCCTGATGCTTATCCTAACTTGTTGATATGCAGGCAAAGACTCGACTTCAGGTTGGCGGCCTTGTTCTTGTGGATGATGTTGGTCTTGGCCAGCTTGTCGAGCATCTTCTGCACCTTCGGGTACAGGGCGACGGCCTCTTCCTTGTTGGTCATGGCGCGCAGCTTACGGACGGCGTTGCGCATGGTCTTTGCGTAATACTTGTTGTGGATTGCTCTCTTCTTTTCCTGACGGATTCTCTTCAGGGATGATTTGTGGTTTGCCATTTTTTTGTTTAATTGTTTGATGTTTGTTGTTAGTGCTGAAGCCTGTGGGTCTTGCGTCGCTTGCGACTGCCCTGGGCTGACTCTACTGAGCCGCCACCTTATCCCGACTGCTGCCGGTAGCACTTGGCTGTGCAGATGACAGATTTAGCAGTGGTAGTCCCTAGGAGAGTCGAACTCCTCTTTAGAGAATGAAAATCTCTCGTCCTAACCGATAGACGAAGGGACCAAAGTGTAAAAAGCGGGTGCAAAGGTACGGCTTTTTTCTCAATTGGCCAAATTTTCTTAAAGAAAAATGTGTTTTCCACTGAAAATAGCTAACTTTGCACCTATGAACACCAAGACTGCGGCACTTGTGCTGCATAGTTTCAAGTATGGCGAGACGCGGATGATTGTTGATATGTACACCCGCGCCTGCGGAAGGCTGTCGTTTGTCGTACAGTTGCCAAAGACTGCGCGGGGCAGGCTGAAGAAGCAACTGTTCCAGCCGCTGACGCTGCTTGACATCGAGACCGACGTGCGCCCACGAGTTCAGTTGCTGAAACTGCACAATGCCGCCATCGCCATACCGCTGCCTTCCCTCCAGACGAATCCCGCTAAGCTTTCTGTAGCGCTCTTCCTGTCTGAATTCTTATACCACGCACTGAAGGGTGAGCAGCAGAATGAGCCGATGTTCGACTATATTGCTGCCAGTCTGCAGTGGCTTGACGGTGCGGACGGCCACGTGGCGAATTTCCACCTCGTCTTCCTGATGCGACTGGCCCGCTTCTTAGGCTTCTCTCCCAATCTTGACGACTACCGGCCGGGCTGCTTTTTCGACCTGCGCGCCTCGTCGTTCTGTATGCAGCCGCCCGTCCACCGCGATCTGCTGCTGCCCGAGGAGGCCGAGAAGGTGCAGCTGATGATGCGCATGGACTACCCGACAATGCACATCTTCCGCCTGTCGCGGCAGGACCGCAGCCGCCTGTTGGAGATTGCCCTTTCCTACTATCGCATCCATCTGCCCGCCTTCCCCGAGCTGAAGTCGCTCGCTGTGCTGCAGGCAATATGGGGGGCCGAGCAGTAGCACCAGAGTAGCGGCAGAGGCGGCGACAGCAAAAAAAACTGTATCTTTGTGGCTTGTTTGTCAGGGAAAAGTTGTACCTTTGCACCGCAAACAAACAATCAAGACGAAGTCAGTGATGAAGACCATTAAGAAGCTCTTTTTGTGCAGTGCGGCCGCAATGATGGCCGCTTGCAACGGTAATAAGTTCCATGTGCAGGGCGAGGTGACAGGTGCCGCCGACTCAGTGCTCTATTTCGAGCATGTCGGTCTGAACGGCATAGAGGAGACGGGGCGTGTGACGCTCGACAAGAACGGGCAGTTTGAGTTCAGCGGCGAGGCTCCCGATGCTCCTGACTTCTACCGCCTGCGCATCAGCGACCAGATTATCAACGTTGCCATCGACTCCACGGAGACCATTACCGTCAAGGCGCGCTATCCGCAGATGGCAACCATCTACGACGTGGAAGGTTCGGCAAACAACCAGAAAATCAAGGAACTTGCCTTGAAACAGATAGACTTCCAGGAGCGCGTCATCGCACTTGAGGGCAGCGGCAGTCTGACGAATGACGAACTCCGCGACTCGCTTCAGCGTATGCTTGACCGTTACAAGGAAGACGTGAAGCGTGACTATATCTATAAGGAGCCTTACCGGAGCTATGCCTACTTTGCTCTGTTCCAGACGTTAGGCCCGTGGCTCATCTTCGACCCCAAGAACAATTCAGACGACGTGAGGGTGTTCGCTGCCGTGGCCACCAGCTGGGACACGTTCTATCCCGGTGCCGAGCGCGGCGAGAACCTGCATAACATTGCCATCGAGGGCATGAAGAACATCCGTATCCTGGAGGCCAGGCAACATGCTCAGACGATTGACGGGAGCAAGATCGTGGAGTCGGGCGTGATTGAAGTACTGCTGAAGGACAACCGTGGCCGTATGCAGCGGCTGACTGACCAGAAGGGCAAGGTTGTGCTGCTCGACTTCCATGTCTTCGGACTGGCCGACTCGCCGAAGCGCATACTCTCGCTCCGCGAGTACTATAACAAATACCACGCACAGGGGCTGGAGATATTCCAGGTGTCGCTCGACAAGGATGAGCACTTCTGGAAGCAGATGACCGATGCGCTGCCTTGGATCTCCGTCCGCGACGCCGAGGGCTCCGCCTCGCCGCTCCTGGTGTCGTATAACATCCAGACGCTGCCGGAGTTCTTCCTCATCGACCGCCAGAACAACCTCGTGAAGCGGTCAAGTCAGATAGAGAATCTGGACGCAGAAATCAAGGCTCTGCTTTAGAACGTCTGCAGCCACGCCTTCAACTCCAGCACCATCTCAATGTGGTAGTTGAACGACTCGCGGTAGCCCCAGCCGTGGCCGCCGTTCGGGTAGACGTGGAGCGTGGCTGGCACGTCGTGACGGCAGCATTCCAGGTAGTAATTGACACCGTTGGCGGGCTGAACGACAGTGTCGTCGTCGCTCAGCGCAATGAAGGCGCGAGGAGTGACGCGCGTCACCTGCTGCTCGCTGCAGAACTGCCGCTCCAGCTTCTTCTTGGGGTTTTTGCCCAAGAGGTTGTCGTGCGACCCCATGTGGGTGTAGGCAGGATCCATCGTGATGACGGGGTAGAACAATATCTGGAAGTTGGGCGCTGCATCGCCCTTCGACTGCGTTGCCACCGTAGAGGCCAGATGCCCGCCGGCCGAACTGCCCATGATGCCCACCTGCTGCGGGTCGATGTTCCACGTCTTGGCATTCCTTCGCACCAGTCTGACAGCTTCCTCGGCATCGCTGACGGGCACCTCGTAGTTGCCGCGCGGCATACGGTACTTCAGCACGATGACGGCAACGCCCTCGCGGTTGAAGAACGGTGCCCAGTCGGTGCCCTCATGCTGCATGGCCAGATGAGAGTAGCCGCCTCCGGGACAGATGACGACGGCACGCCCCGACGCCTTCTTGGCATTGGGAAGGAATACGGTCACCTGCGCTGTGTCGGTCAGGTTGCCGTTTGTGTTGGGAGCCCCGTCGGGCCACAGGTTGTAGGTTTTGCCCTGCTGGGCCGCTGCGCTCATTGCCATCATGGTCATAGCTGTCATCAGTAGTAGCTTAAATGTCTTCATCGCGTCTTTTTATTAGTTTTGCGTGCAAAGTTACTACAAAAAACATAAAAAACGAAAAATATTCAGTCTTTTATTCTTTTATTCCTTCAATAATATGTAACTTTGCAGTCCTTTCAGAGACAATAAGCCAGTGATAATGAAAAGATATTTTACCCCTCTGCTCTTGCTGTTCCTCCCGCTGCTTGGCAGTGCCCAAAAGAACCACAACCTCGACGTAGCCAAGAACCTCGACATCTTCAACCAGCTCTACAAGAACCTGGATATGGTCTACGTTGACACCCTGAACCCCAACGAGGTCATCGGCACGGGTATCAAGGCCATGCTCCGCTCCCTTGACCCCTATACCGAATATTACCCCGAGAGCGAGGGCAAGGACCTGAAGATGATGCTCACGGGAAAGTATGCCGGCATCGGTGCGCTGATCCGGTACCACCAGAAGCTGAAGCGGGTCGTCGTCGATGAGCCTTACGAGCACATGCCGGCCGCAGAGGTGGGGCTGAAGAAGGGCGACATCATCCTGAGTATAGACGACTCCGTCATGACCGACAAGGACGTGAGCTACGTCAGCAGCCATCTGCGCGGCGATGCCGGCACCAGTTTCGTCGTGAAAGTGCTGCGCCCCACCACGGGCAAGAATATGAGCATCAAGATGACGCGCCGCGCCATCAAGCTGCCCGAACTGCCCTATTACGGTATGCTGGAGGGCGGCGTGGGATATATCAATCTGAACCAGTTCACCGAGGGGTGCGCCAAGGAGGTGCGGCGTGCCTTCATCGACCTGAAGAAGCAGGGCGCCACGTCGCTTGTCTTCGACCTGCGCAGCAACGGCGGCGGCTCCGAGATGGAGGCTGTCGACATTGTGAACCTCTGGGTGGGCAAGGGCCAGACCATTGTTGAGAACCGCGGTAAGGTAAGCCAGGCCAGCCACACCTACAAGACCCGTCTTGAGCCTGTCGATACGGTCATGCCCTTGGCGGTGCTGGTCAACGGCGAGACGGCCTCGGCCAGCGAGATTACCAGCGGTGCCTTGCAAGACTTAGACCGCGCAATAATCTTAGGTACGCGCACATACGGGAAAGGACTGGTGCAGGTGCCGTTCGACATGCCCTACAACACGAACCTGAAAGTCACCACCTCTAAATACTATATACCAAGCGGACGCTGTATCCAGGCTATCAACTACCGGCGCAACGGCTCCGGCGGCTATCGTGAGCGCGTGCCCGACTCGCTGACACACGTCTTCTACACTGCCCGTGGGCGAGAGGTGCGCGATGGCGGCGGCATCAAGCCCGATGTCGAGCTGCACAACGACACCTTGCCCAACATTGCCTATTATCTCTCCGCCTCGGGACAAGACTCCACAGAGGTGATGTTCGACTGGGTGGTCGACTATATCAGCAAACATCCCGCGATAGCTCCGCCCCGGGAGTTCCGCCTCTCTGACGCCGACTTCGCCGACTTCAAGCAGCGCGTCATCAAGAGCGGCTTCACCTACGACCCCGTGAGCCAGAAGCAGCTGAAGGAACTGGTAGCCACGGCCAAGGCCGAGGGCTACTATGAGCAGGCCAAGGATGCCTTCGACCTGCTGGAGAGCAAACTCAGGCACGACGTCGTCACGGACATCGACAAGCACAATGACATCCTGCGCCAGATGCTGGAGCTCGACATCATTGCCGCCTACTACTACCAGGCAGGAAGCATCGAGGCCGGTCTGCAGCACGACAAGCAGCTGAAGGAGGCCGTCCGGCTGCTGCAGTCGCCCGAGGAGTACCGCCGGCTGCTAACCCCCAAGAAGACAAAGGAAACGACATCCGTCATTCAGCTGCCGCAACAGCCAGCGGCTCCTGTCGCGCTTAAAAAGAGCCCCGCCAAGACGGTTTTTGACGCTCTTGCATGAAAAAAGAGCGTAAAAGTTTGGCGGTTTCGGAAAATCTTCGTACCTTTGCACCGTTCAGTGGAATGAGAGGCCCGGCAGGGTCTCTCTTTTTCATTATAATTTACGCATTTAGATGATAAACAAAGAAGTAGTAAAGACATTTGTGGAAGAGTGGTTGCAGACGAGCGACTACTTCCTGGTAGACATCATTTTCGGGGCCGACGACCGTATAGTGATAGAGATCGACCATGCCGACGGCGTGTGGATTGAAGACTGCGCCGAACTGAGCCGTTTCCTGCAAGGGAAGCTGGGCGACGAGCTGGGCGACTACGAGCTGGAGGTCGGCTCAGCCGGCCTAGGCCAGCCTTTCAAGGTGGAACAGCAGTACAAGAACCACGTCGGCGACGAAGTGGAGGTGCTGCAGCTTGACGGCCAGAAGCTGAAAGGCGTTCTGAAAACGGTTGACGGCCGCAACTTTACCGTCACCGTCCAGGAGAAGCAGACCGTTGAGGGCAAGAAGCGCCCCGTCATCGTCGACATCGACAAGACCTTCTCGATGGATGAGGTCAAGTCGGTGAAATACCTGTTAGCATTCAAATAAAAACAAAAATAAATGGCAACAAAGAAAGATGCGAAAGGCCCCTCAATGATTGAGACCTTTCAGGAATTTAAGGAAACGAAGAACATTGACCGCACCACGCTGGTCAGCGTGCTCGAAGAAAGCTTCCGCAACGTCATCGCCAAGATGTTCGGGTCGGACGAGAACTTCGACGTAATCGTAAACCCCGACAAGGGCGACTTCGAAATCCACCGCAACCGCATCGTTGTGGAGGACGGCAACGTCAAGGACGAGAACAAGGAGATAGCCCTGAGCGAGGCCCAGAAGATAGAGCCCGACTACGAGGTGGGCGAGGAGGTCAGCGAGGAGGTAGACTTCCAGAAGTTCGGCCGCCGCGCCATCCTGAACCTGCGCCAGACGCTGGCTTCGAAGATACTGGAGCTGGAGCACGACTCGCTGTACCAGAAGTACAAGGACAAGGTGAACACCGTCGTCAGCGGCGAGGTCTACCAGATGTGGAAGCGCGAAGTGCTGCTGATAGACGACGAGGGCAACGAACTGCACCTGCCGAAGTCGGAGCAGATACCTGCCGACAACTACCACAAGGGCGAGACCGTTCGCGCCATCGTCAAGGAGGTGCAGAACGAGAACAACAACCCGCGCATCATTCTCTCGCGCACCAGCCCCGTGTTCCTGGAGCGCCTGTTGGAGGCCGAAGTCCCCGAGATCAACGACGGGCTGATTACCATCAAGCGCGTGGCCCGTATGCCGGGCGAGCGCGCGAAGATAGCCGTCGAGAGCTACGACGAGCGCATCGACCCGGTGGGTGCCTGCGTCGGCGTGAAGGGCAGCCGTGTCCACGGCATCGTCCGCGAGCTCGGCGGCGAGAACATCGACGTCATCAACTACACCAGCAACACCCAGCTCTTCATCCAGCGCGCGCTGTCGCCCGCCAAGGTCAGCAGCATCACGCTCGACGAGGAGAACCACAAGGCCGAGGTCTACCTGCAGCCCGAGGAGGTGAGCCTGGCCATCGGTAAGGGTGGTATGAACATCAAGCTGGCCTCGATGCTGACAGAGCACACCATCGACGTGTTCCGCGTGGTCAGCGAGGGAACCGAGGACGAGGACATCTATCTGGACGAGTTCTCCGACGAGATCGACCAGTGGATCATCGACTCCATCAAGGCCATCGGTCTCGACACGGCCAAGGCCGTGCTCAATGCCCCGCGCGAGATGCTCATCGAGAAGGCCGACCTCGAGGAGGAGACCGTCGACGAGATACTGAACATACTCCGCGCAGAATTCGAATGACAAAGTCCCCTCTGTCAGGGGGGCGGGGGCCTGGACAAGCGCAGGCCGCCACGCAAAACATTAATATAAAGAAAGGGTCTGGTCTACGCTTGTTCAGACTCCAACCCCTAATTTACGGGGCTTGACTATGGGAATAAGATTAAATAAAGTATTATCAGAACTGAACATAGGACTTCAAACGGCAGTTGATTTCCTGAAGAAGAAGAATCATCTCGGCGAGGTGAAGGACGACATCACCACGAACACGAAGATCAGCGACGATCAGTACGAGGCGCTGGTCAACGAGTTCAACCGTGACAAGGCCATCAAGAAGCAGGCCGAGAAGATTTTCCCCAAGAAGAAGGAGAAGGAGACGAAGAAGAAAGAAGAGGCGGCTCCCAAGGCCGAGCCGCGCCAGCAGTACAAGCCACTCGGCAAGATTGACTTAGACAGCCTGAACAAGCGCCCGGCAGCCCCCTCGGCACCTGCCGTTCCAGCTACTCCCAAGAAAGAGACTGCTGCCGAAAGTCCGAAGAAGGAAGTCGCGAAGCCCGAGAAGCCCGAGGAGACGATTGTCAAACCGGCCGAAAAGCCGGTCGTCGCCGCCGAGAAGCCCCAGCCCGTCGAGCCGAAAAAAGAGGAGCCAAAGGCTGAGCCGGTCGTGCCGGCCGTCGCCGCAGTCGAAAAGCCCGTCGTCCAGAAGCCGGCAGCCCCCTCGGCACCTGCCGAGCCAGCCAAGCCAGCCAAGCCCGAAGTCCAGGCCCCCAGCTCAGGCCCCAAGGTGTTCACGCTGAAGAGCGAGGCCAAGCTGGCTCCGAAGGTGAACGTTCTCGGCAAGATCGACCTCGACGCGCTGAACCAGAGTACGCGCCCGAAGAAGAAGTCGAAGGAGGAGAAGAAGAAGGAGCGCGAGGAGAAGCTGGCCCAGCAGCGCAGCGAGAAGAAGAAGCGCCTGCGCATTGGCAAGGAGCGCGTCGACATCGAGGCCGAGGCCAAGGGCGACAGCCAGAGCAAGAGCAAGAACAAGAAGAACAAGGGCGGCGAAGGCAACCAGCCGCAGCAGTCGCAGCCGCAGGGCGGTGGCAAGAACAAGAAGAGCAAGAACCGCCCGCAGAAGCCGCTTGAGGTGAACGAGGAGGACGTGGCACGCCAGGTCAAGGAGACGCTGGCCCGTCTGACCACGAAGAACCAGAACAAGAAGGGCGCCAAGTACCGCCGCGAGAAGCGCGACGCCGTCCAGGAGCGCCTCAGCGAGGAGATGGCCCACGAGGCAGCACAGTCGAAGGTGCTGAAGCTCACGGAGTTCGTGACCGTCTCAGAGCTGGCCACGATGATGAACGTCGGCGTGAACCAGGTCATCGGCACCTGTATGTCCATCGGCATCATGGTGAGCATCAACCAGCGGCTCGACGCAGAGACCATCAACATCGTTGCCGACGAGTTCGGCTTCTCCACCGAGTACGTCTCGGCCGAGGTTCAGAACGCCATCACCGAGGAGGAGGACGACGAGAACGACCTGGAGACGCGCGCCCCGATCGTGACCGTCATGGGTCATGTCGACCACGGTAAGACCTCGCTGCTCGACCATATCCGCAACACCAACGTCATTGCCGGCGAGGCCGGCGGCATCACGCAGCACATCGGTGCCTACAACGTGAAGCTGAAGGACGGCCGCCGCATCACCTTCCTCGACACGCCGGGCCACGAGGCTTTCACCGCCATGCGTGCCCGCGGTGCTCAGGTGACGGATATCGCCATCATCATCGTTGCCGCCGACGACTCGGTGATGCCCACCACGAAGGAGGCCATCGCCCACGCCCAGGCCGCCAACGTGCCGATGGTGTTTGCCATCAACAAGATTGACAAGCCCGGCGCCAACCCCGACAAGATCCGCGAGGACCTGGCCAACATGAACCTGCTGGTCGAGGACTGGGGCGGCAAGTACCAGTGCCAGGAAATCTCGGCCAAGAAGGGCATCGGCGTCGACGAGCTCTTAGAGAAGGTGCTGCTCGAGGCCGAGATGCTCGACCTGAAGGCCAACCCCAACCGCAAGTCCACGGGCTCCATCATCGAGTCGTCGCTCGACAAGGGCCGCGGCTACGTGTCGACGGTGCTCGTCTCCAACGGTACGCTGAAGGTGGGCGACATCGTCGTCGCCGGAACGAGCTACGGCCGCATCAAGGCCATGTTCAACGAGCGCAACCAGCGCATCGAGAAGGCCGGGCCGGCCGAGCCAGCCATCATCCTCGGACTGAACGGTGCGCCTACCGCCGGCGACTCGTTCCACATCATGGAGACCGAGCAGGAGGCCCGCGAAATCACCAACAAGCGTATGCAGCTGCAGCGTGAGCAGAGCCTGCGCACGACGAAGACGCTCGGGCTCGACGACATCTCGCACCGCATCGCACTGGGCGAGTTCCACGAGCTGAACATCATCGTCAAGGGCGACACCGACGGCTCGGTCGAGGCCCTCAGCGACTCGTTCATCAAGCTCTCTACCGAGAAGGTGCAGGTCAACGTCATCGCCAAGGCCGTGGGCCAGATTTCGGAGAACGACGTCATGCTGGCCTCCGCCTCCGATGCCATCATCGTCGGCTTCCAGGTACGCCCGTCGGCCGACGCGCGCCGGCTGGCCGAGCGCGAGCGCGTGGGCATCAACACCTACTCGATCATCTACGATGCCATCGACGAGGTGAAGTCGACCATGCAGGGTATGCTCGACAAGGTGAAGAAGGAGATTGTCACCGGCGAGATCGAGGTCAAGCAGGTGTTCAAGATCTCGAAGGTCGGCACCGTGGCCGGTGGTCTCGTCACCGACGGCAAGGTCCACAACAAGGACAAGGCGCGCGTCGTCCGCGACGGTATCGTCATCCACACCGCCCCCATCGACGCGCTGAAGCGCTACAAGGACGACGCCAAGGAAGTGGCTACCGGCCTGGAGTGCGGTATCTCGCTCGTCAACTGGGACGACATCGAGGTGGGCGACATCATCGAGACCTTCACCGAGATTGAGGTGGAGCAGAAACTCTGATAAGCAGTGAAGAAGAAGGTTAAGATACGCTCTTTCGAAAAACGGCTGACGTGGGGGATTGCCCTCACGCAGCTTGTCGTGATGGCTCTCGCCTCATACTACATCTACAAGCTTGCCGACAGTCTTTTCAAGGAAGAGGAGCAGGACCTCTACAAGACCTACCTCGAGCTCGGCCATTCCAGCATCAGGGCCATCACGCGGGAAGTAGAGCAGAGCACCCTCAACCACCGTCAGGAAATCGAAGACAACCTCGGCCGGCCCGACAAGATAGCCGACATCATGGAGCGCATTGTCGCCGACAATCCGAACGTCCACAGCTGCGGCATCAGCTTCGTGGCCGACTACTACCCCGGCAAAGGCCGGTGGTTCTGCCCCCTCGCCGTCATGGGCGACAGCGGACAGGTAGAGCGCCGGACGGTCGGCAATGCCGCCAACGACTATCTGAAGGCCGACTGGTTCACGCAAGCCCTGCAGGCCGACAGCTGCTACTGGGCGAAGCCCTTCTTCGACGCCACCGACTCCATACCGCTCGTGGCCTGGCTGATGCCCGTCCACAACCGTCAGGGCCAGACGGTGGCCATCGTCGGTGCCGACATTTCGCTGGGCAGGTTCGGCGGAAAGCACATCAGGGGCACTGACTCCGAGGGCAAATCCTTCAACGTCTACCTGACAAGCGACCCCCATGGGATGTACGAAGACGTCGAGTTCAGGCAGCAACAGCGGGAGAGACACTGGTGGCGCATCTTCAGCTACAACTTCATCATCGACAAGGACGGTACTTACATAGCCCACCCCGACTCCAGTCTCGTCATCAAGGCTAACTTCTTCGAGCGGGCCAAGGCAACGCCCGACACCATCGACGACGGAATCTGCCGCAGAATAGCGGCGGGCGAAAGGGGATTCTACAGCGACGCCGAGGGCGACCCCGACTACTTCAGATTCTTCGACTTCGACGGCTTCAATGCCTATCTCTTCTTCCAGCCCGTGCAGGGCACCGGCTGGTCGATAGCCATGACCGTGCCCAGACTGCTGGTCGACGGCATCGGTATGTTCACGGGCGGCGTCTTCCTGCTGCTCATTGCCATCGCCCTGCTCGTGACGCGCATCGTGGGCCGCATCATCATCAAGCACGCCACCAAGCCGCTGAAGAAGCTGGCCGACTCGGCGGGCGAGGTGGCCAAGGGAAACTTCAACGCCCCGCTGCCCTACATCAAGCACAACGACGAGATTCGCCTGCTGCGCGACTCGTTCGAGGGCATGCAGCGCTCGCTTGCCGACTACGTTGAGGAGCTGAAGGAGACCACGGCCTCGAAGGCCGCCATCGAGAACGAGCTGAAGGTGGCCCACGACATCCAGATGTCGATGCTGCCGAAGATGTTCCCGCCCTATCCCGAGCGCAGCGACGTCGACGTCTACGGTATGCTCACCCCGGCCAAGGACGTGGGCGGCGACCTGTTCGACTTCTTCATCCGCGACGAGCAGCTCTTCTTCTGCGTCGGCGACGTCTCGGGCAAGGGCGTCCCCGCCGCGCTCGTCATGACCACTACGTGCTCGCTGTTCCGCAACATCGCCGCCCACGTGGCAGAGCCTCACCTGATTGCCAACGGCCTCAACCTTGCCATGACCGACAACAACGAGACGATCATGTTCGTCACGCTCTTCATCGGTGTGCTCGACCTGGCGACGGGCCGGCTGGCCTACTGCAACGCCGGCCACAACGCGCCCCTGCTCGTCGGGCGGGACGTCAGCACGATGCCCTGCGAGCCCAACCTGCCCGTCGGCATCATGGCCGACAGGGAGTTCGTCCTGCAGCAGACGGTGCTGGCCCCCGGCACCACCATCTTCCTCTTCACCGACGGACTGAACGAGGCCGAGAATGCCGTCCACGGGCAGTTCGGCGACGAGCGCGTCGCAGCCGTGGCGGCGGCTCTCGCGGCAGAGGGCAACAACCGTCCCGCCGCCGTCGTCGGCAAAATGGCCGAGGCTGTCGGCAGCTTCGTCGGCGACGCCGAACAGAGCGACGACCTGACGATGCTCGCCATCAAATATCTGAAGACTCATGGAAACGAACGAGAATAATGAACTGGTGCGCCGCATTGCCGAACAGAAGTACGAGTTCGGCTTTACCACCGACGTACACACCGAAATCATACCCGTCGGACTGAGCGAAGACATCGTCCGGCTCATCTCCGAGAAGAAGGGCGAGCCCGACTGGATGCTCGACTTCCGGCTCCGCGCCTTCCGCTACTGGCAGGAGCTGAAGGAGCCGACGTGGGGCCACGTCCACGTACCGCCCATCGACTACCAGGCCATCTCCTACTACGCCGACCCGACCGCCAAGAAGGCCGCCGTTGCCGACGCATCTCCGTCGGCTATCGACCCCGAGCTCGCGAAGACCTTCGACAAGCTCGGCATCCCCCTCGAAGAGCGCCTCGCCCTCAGCGGCAACACCGCCGTCGATGCCATCATGGACTCCGTCTCGGTGAAGACCACCTTCAAGGAGAAGCTGCGCGAGAAGGGCGTCATCTTCTGCTCCATCGGCGAGGCCATCAAGGAGCACGGCGATCTCGTCCGACAGTACTTAGGCTCGGTGGTGCCTTATAAGGACAACTTCTTTGCCGCCCTCAACTCAGCCGTGTTCAGCGACGGCTCCTTCGTCTACATTCCCAAGGGCGTGCGATGCCCGATGGAGCTGAGCAGCTACTTCCGCATCAACGCCCGCAACACCGGCCAGTTCGAGCGCACGCTCATCGTGGCCGACGACGACAGCTACGTCTCCTACCTCGAGGGCTGCACAGCACCCATGCGCGACGAGAACCAGCTGCACGCCGCCATCGTCGAGATCATCGTCAACGACCGTGCTGAGGTGAAGTACTCGACGGTACAGAACTGGTACCCCGGCGACGAGCACGGCCGGGGCGGCGTGCTGAACCTCGTGACGAAGCGCGGACTGCTCGGCGGCGCCGACTCGAAGCTCTCGTGGACCCAGGTGGAGACGGGAAGCGCCATCACATGGAAGTACCCCTCCTGCATCCTGCGCGGCGACCGCTCGCAGGCGGAGTTCTACTCCGTAGCCGTCACCAACAACTACCAGGAGGCCGACACCGGCACGAAGATGATACACATCGGGCGCGACACCAAGTCGACCATCATATCGAAGGGCATCTCGGCAGGGCACTCGCAGAACTCCTACCGCGGACTCGTGCGCGCGGCCGCCACGGCCGACGGCGCACGCAACTACTCCTCGTGCGACTCGCTGCTCTTAGGCAGCAACTGCGGCGCCCACACGTTCCCCTACATGGACGTACACAACGACACGGCCATCTTCGAGCACGAGGCCACGACGTCGAAGATCTCCGAGGACCAGCTCTTCTACTGCAACCAGCGCGGCATCCCCACCGAGCAGGCCGTGGGGCTCATCGTCAACGGCTACGCCAAGGAGGTGCTGCAGAAGCTCCCGATGGAGTTCGCCGTCGAGGCCCAGAAGCTGCTCAGCGTCTCGCTCGAGGGCACGGTGGGGTAGGGGCTGTACCTGTACTGATTACGAATAGCAGGAAACATCCTACACTTCCTACACTTCCTACACCTGCCCGAAAAAAA
>CAJOLE010000045.1 GCA_905235325.1 uncultured Prevotella sp.
TCGTTCGGCACGAGCTCATAGCTCGAGAACTTGGTGTTGAACGACGCGCGGCCGCCCGTCAGCGACGAGAGTGCTATCGAGTAGCTGGCCAGCTCCTTCAGGGGGATCTTGGCCGAGAGCTTCTGGTAGCCGGCCTCGGAGTCCATGCCCATAATGATGGCGCGACGGCCCTGCAGGTCGCTCATGACGTCGCCCATGTAGTCGCCGGGCACGAGCACCTCGAGGTCGTAGATGGGCTCGAGCACCTTCGGGCCTGCCTCCTTGAAGGCAGCCGAGAAGGCATTGCGGGCAGCGAGCATGAATGAGAGCTCGTTGGAGTCGACGGGGTGCATCTTGCCGTCGTAGACGATGACGCGGACGTCGCGGGCATAGGAGCCGGTCAACGGTCCCTGCTCCATACGCTCCATGACACCCTTGAGGATGGCGGGCATGAAGCGCATATCGATGGCTCCGCCGACGACGCTGTTGATGAAGACGAGCTTGCCGCCCCACTCCAGGTCCTTCTCCTCCTTCGACTTGATGTTCATCTTGAACTCCTGTCCGTTGATGGTGAACGAGGTGGGATCGGGCATACCGTCGGTGTAGGGCTCCAGAATGAGGTGGACCTCGCCGAACTGCCCGGCGCCACCCGACTGCTTCTTGTGGCGGTAGTCGGCGCGGGCCATCTTGGTGATGGTCTCGCGGTAGGGAATCTTCGGCTCCTGATACTCAATCTGAATCTTCTCGTTGTTCTCCAAGCGCCACTTCAGCGTGCGCAGGTGGAACTCACCCTGTCCGTGGACGATAATCTGGCGCAGCTCCTTCGACTGCTCGACGACCCACGTCGGGTCTTCCTGGCGCATCTTCTGCAGGGCGGCCATCATCTTCTCGGTCTCGGCCTCGTTGACGGCCTTGATGGCGCGCGAGAACTTGGAGTTGGGATATTTGATGAAGTCGAACTTCCAGTCGACGTCCTTGCCGTTCAGCGTATTGCCGGTCTTCACGTCCTTCAGCTTCACGGTGCAGCCGATGTCGCCGGCCTTCAGCTCGTCTACCTGTATGCGGTTGGCTCCGGCGCAGGCGTAGAGTGTGCCGATGCGCTCCTTCGAGCCGCGGTCGGCGTTGGTGAGGTCGTCGCCGCTCTTCACGGAGCCGCTCATCACCTTGAAGTAGCTCACCTCGCCGATATGCGGCTCAACACCGGTCTTGAAGAAGTAGAGCGACTCGGGGCCGGCAGCGTCGGCAGGCACGTCCTGGCCGGCGGCATTCTGGGCAACGGGCATCTCGCTGACGAAGGGAACGACGTTGCCCAGGAACTCCATGAGTCGGCGAACGCCCATGTCGCGGCCTGCACAGACGCAGAACACGGGGAAGATGGAGCGGGTGACGAGGCCCTTGCGGATGCCTTCGCGCATCTCGTCCTCAGACAGGTCCTCGGTCTCGAAGAACTTCTCCATCAGCGTATCGTCGCCGGCAGCGGCAGCCTCGACGAGAGCGGCCTTCAGCTCCTTGGCCTTGTCGAGCTGGTCGGCGGGTATATCCTCGATGATGGGGGCGCCGCCCTCGGGCTTCCACGAGTACTTCTTCATCAGCAGCACGTCGATGACGGCATTGAAGCCGGCACCTGTGGCAATGGGATACTGGACGGGCACGCAGTTGGGACCGTAGACCTCGCGCAGCTGCCCCAGAATCTGGTCGAAGTCGCAGTTGTCGCGGTCGAGCTGGTTGATGAGGAAGATGACGGGCTTCTTCAGCTTGTCGGTGTTACGGAAGGCGTTCATCGTGCCCACCTCGGGACCGTACTGGCCGTTGACCAGGATGACGGCCTGGTCGGTGACGTTCAGGGCCGTGATGGCTCCGCCCACGAAGTCGTCTGAGCCCGGACAGTCGATGATGTTCAGCTTCTTGCCGTTCCACTCTGTGTGGAAGACGGTGGAGAAGACGCTGTAGCCATACTCCTGCTCCACGGGGAAGTAGTCGCTCATCGTGTTCTTACCCTCTACGGTGCCGCGGCGCTTGATGATGCCGGCCTCGTAGACCATAGCTTCGGCAAGAGTGGTCTTGCCGCTACCCGCACTGCCAAGCAGTGCAATGTTTTTGATTTCGTTTGTCTGATATACCTTCATATCGTTTTAGATTTTTATATGAATATTGGTCGTTCTCTTCAAATTCGACGCCGAAATTAGTCATTTTTCGCGAAAACGCCAAAGAAAGCTTTCAAATATTAAACATTATTAGTACTTTTGCACGCGATATGGCAGGTTTATACATCCATATACCCTTCTGCAGGAGCCGCTGCATCTATTGCGCCTTCTACTCCACCACGTCGCTCGACCGGCGCCAGCGATACGTCGACGCGGTGTGCCGCGAGATGGTGGCGAGAGGCGGCGCGGCAATAGACACCGTCTACCTCGGCGGCGGCACGCCCAGCCAACTGAGCGTCGCGCAACTGGATCAGCTGTTTTCATATATAAATAAGGTGTATTCCCTCGCGCCTCAGGCAGAGGTCACCATTGAGGCCAACCCCGACGACGTCGACGACCACTTTGCCGATGCCCTGCGGCAGCTCCCCGTCAACCGTGTGTCGATGGGCGTACAGACGTTCGACGACGGCCGGCTGCGCTTCCTGCGCCGCCGTCATACGTCGGCACAAGTGGCACAGGCCGTCGGCCGGCTGCGCCGTGCCGGTATCAGCAACGTCAGCATCGACCTAATGTACGGTTTCCCCGGCGAGACCGTCGACGAGTGGCAGCACGACATCGACTGCGCTCTGGCCCTCGACGTCGAGCACATCTCGGCCTACTGCCTCACCATCGAGGACGACACGCCGCTGCAACGGATGAACGTCAGCCCTGCCGACGAAGAGACTGAGCGGGAGATGTACTACACACTCATCGACCGGCTCGCCGCCGCCGGCTACGAGCACTACGAGATCTCGAACTTCGCACGCCGGAAAGCCTCACCTGCGGAGAGAGGCTGGAGGGGGCTTCACAACAGCGGCTACTGGACTGACCGGCACTACATCGGCCTCGGGGCAGCCGCCCACAGCTATGACGGCCTGCGCCGGGAGTGGAACGTCAGCGACATTGACGCCTACATCAGCGGCATCGAGAGCGACTCACCCGCCGTAGGCTTCGAAGTCCTGGACGACGACGCCCGATACAATGACCGGGTGATGCTCGCCCTGCGTACCTGCGAGGGTCTCGACCTCGACGTGCTCACCACCGCTGACCGCCAGTACATCCGGCGACTCGCCCGGAAGCACATCGATGCGGGACTCCTGCGACTCGCCGAAGGCAGGCTCGTACTCACCCGACAAGGTCTCTTCGTCAGCGACCTCGTCGTCAGCGACCTGATGCGTGCTTAGGGGGCAGAGTCAGATGTTGAACTTGTCGGTCTTACGGGTGGCCTTACGCGGTTCATGGGAAAAGCCCTGGCGGGGACTCTTCACCTGGCGGTAGTCAGCCCAACGCTGGTTGATCTTCGCCACGTAGTCGGCAGTCTCGGAGCCCCGCATATAGCCGTACTTGACGATGGGGTCGTTGTAATACTGGGGCTGGGCAAGCTTCAGGACATACTCAGAGACGTCGGACCACCGGTGGGCTTCGCGACCGTCGCGCTGACAGAGGGCCATAGCGTCGCGAATATGGTGACTGCCGCCATTGTAGGCTGCAAGGACGAAGTTGATGCGCTCGCGGCGATCCTGAATATCGCTGAAGGTCTGTTCAAGTTCACCGATATACTTGGCAGCAGCGGCAATGCTCTTTTCAGGGTCATACATCTGGTCGCGGGGCAGCCCCAGGTGGTCGGCCGTGGCCGGCATAATCTGCATCAGCCCCTTTGCTCCGGCCCAAGAGGTAGCCTTAGGGTCGAAAGTAGACTCCTGGTAGGCCTGCGCAGCCATAAGGCGCCAATCCCAGCGTATAGATTGGCTGTACTGCATGAAGAAGCCGTCGTAGTGGGAAATGACGCCGCCCTTACGGTCGAGCATGGGCGAGAAAACGCGGCGCTTGACGCTGCGGCTGCTCAGCAGATAGGCCTCCTGTCGGCGCACGTCCTCAAGGCGTTCGGGGCTGTTCCATGCTTCCAACTCGCGCTGCAGGTCGTTCTTGGCAGGGCTTGCCACGAGCCGCCCCACTTCGGTGGCCGCCATGATGTCGCCCTCGTCGGCATCGAGTTTCTGCTGCATCTCAACCGTGTCGCGGCACACCTCAACACGCAGGCGGACTCCGAGCTGCTCGGCAAACTTCTGCGCCAGCAGGTACTGAGTGCCCAGGTGGCGGCCGCGGTAGTCGTAGAAGTACTGGGGGCCGGTCAGCGTCAGCAGTATCATCTCGCCGCCGCTCTGGATTTCCTCGAGGTCGAAGTCGTCGTCGACATCCGTTGAGTCCATGACTTCGCCCCAAGGTGTCACCACCCTGCCCTGCTGCTTCTGCTCGTGGCAAGCAGCCAGAAAAACGGCCAATAAGGCAATATATACTACTTCAGACTTCAATTTCTCGATAATTTCGGCGCAAAATTACACATTTAATTGCACATTCGGAATTTTTTATGTACTTTTGCAGCACTTTTTCAAGATAATTAGACTTTATAATGTTAAGAATTGCAGTTCAATCGAAAGGACGTCTGTTTGAAGACACAATGAATCTGCTCAGCGAGGCAGACATCAAGGTAAGCGCTACAAAGCGCACGCTGCTTGTCAAATCGAGTAACTTCCCACTCGAAGTGCTCTATCTGCGCGACGACGACATTCCCCAGAGCGTGGCGTCAGGCGTGGCCGACATCGGCGTTGTGGGCGAGAACGAGTTTGTGGAAAGGCTGCAGGTAAGCGAGCCTGAAGACTCGGGAATACATGCTGAGGATGCGGAAATCATCTCACGCCTGGGCTTCTCGCGCTGCCGCCTGTCGCTGGCCATCCCCAAGGAAGTGAACTATACGGGCGTGGAGTGGTTTGAAGGCAAGAAGATTGCCACCTCCTACCCCAACATCCTGCGTCACTTCATGGAGCAGAAAGGCATCAAGGCCGAAATCCACGTCATCACGGGTTCGGTGGAAATAAGCCCGGGCATCGGTCTGGCCGACGGCATCTTTGACATCGTCAGCAGCGGCTCAACGCTGGTATCGAACAACCTGCGCGAGGTGGAGGTGGTGATGCAGAGCGAGGCCCTGCTCATCGGCCACAAGGGCATGGATGCAGAGAAGCGCGACATTCTGGAGCAGATGCTCTTCCGCTTCAAAGCCGTCAAGGATGCTGAAGACAAGAAGTATGTACGCATGAATGTCCCCAAGGCTCGCCTTGAGGAAATCATCAGCGTGCTGCCCGGCCTGAAGAGTCCCACCATCATTCCGCTGGCCGACGACGAATGGTGTTCGGTACACACAGTGCTCGACCAAAAGCGTTTCTGGGAAATCATCGGCAAACTGAAGGAGATGGGTGCGCAAGGCATTCTCGTGACTCCCATCGAGAAGATGATACTGTAAAAATACGAAAAACGAAATTCACAAGGTGAACATTATTAAATATCCCGCCCGCGAAGAATGGGCAAGCATTGTCGAGCGGCCGCACCTCGACGTCACAGAACTCAACCAAACCGTGGCCAACGTGCTGGCCGACATCAGGCAGCGTGGCGACGAAGCCGTCAAGGGCTATGAACTGAAGTTCGACCATATTGACCTCGACGAGCTCGCCGTCAGCGAGGAAGAGATATTAAAGGCCGAGAAACTGGTGTCGGCCGAACTGCGCCAGGCCATCAAGCTGGCACATGAAAACATACTGAAGTTCCATGAGTCGCAGCGTTTCCGCTCGAAAAAGGTGGAAACACAGCCCGGCGTGGTCTGCTGGCAGAAGAGCGTGGCCATTGAGAAGGTGGGGCTCTACATTCCAGGCGGCACGGCACCGCTGTTCTCGACGGTGCTCATGCTGTCGACACCTGCCAAGATTGCCGGGTGTAAAGAGATTGTACTCTGCACCCCACCCGACCGTCAAGGCAGTGTCAATCCCGCCATCCTGATGGCTGCGCGCGTGGCTGGCGTCAACAGGATATTCAAGATTGGCGGCGTTCAAGCCATTGGCGCCATGGCCTACGGCACAGAGTCGGTGCCCAAGGTCTACAAGATATTCGGCCCCGGCAACCAGTATGTCATGGCTGCCAAGCAGCAGGTCAGCCTGCACGACGTGGCCATCGACATGCCTGCAGGCCCTTCGGAGGTATGCGTCGTTGCTGACGACATGGCCAGCGCGGAGTTCGTGGCGGCCGACCTGCTGTCGCAGGCTGAGCACGGCGTTGACTCGCAGGTGGTACTCATCACCACTTCCCACAAACTCATTGACGACGTGCAGCAAGAGGTGGACCGCCAGCTCGACATGCTGCCCCGAAAGGATATTGCCCAGCGAGCTCTTGAGAACAGCCGCATCATTCTGGTACGAGATTTGAAGGAGGCTATGGACCTGTCGAACGCCTACGCACCCGAGCATCTTGTGCTGCAGACTGCCAACTATGAGGAAATGGCTGAGCGTGTGGTCAATGCAGGCAGCGTCTTCCTCGGACAATATGCCTGTGAAAGTGCCGGCGACTATGCCAGCGGCACCAATCACACGCTGCCCACTCACGGCTATGCCACCGCCTACAACGGCGTCAACCTCGACAGCTACTGCCGCAAGGTCACCTTCCAGCACCTGACTGAGGAGGGTGTGCGAAGCATTGGCCGAGCCGTTGAACTCATGGCCGAGGCCGAGCAGCTTGATGCTCACAAGAATGCGATGACTGTCAGAATAAACAGCTTAAAATGAAACCATTAAAAGAATTGGTGCGGCCAAACATCTGGTCGCTTGCTCCTTATAGCAGCGCCCGCAACGAGTATGCCGGACGTGAGGCGCACGTGTTTCTCGACGCTAACGAGAACCCCTACAACAATCCCATAAATCGCTATCCTGACCCCCTGCAACTGGAGGTAAAGGCAGCCATAGCAAAGGTGAAGGGCGTGCCAGCTGAGTGCATCTTCCTCGGCAACGGCAGCGACGAGGCTATCGACCTGCCCTACCGCTGCTTCTGCCGTCCGGGCGTGGATAATGTCGTGGCCATCGAACCGACTTACGGTATGTACAAAGTATGTGCCGACATCAATGACGTGGAGTACCGTCCCGTGCTGCTCGACGACAACTACCAGATTACCGCCGACCGCCTGCTGGCCGCCTGCGACCCGAAGACAAAGATCATCTGGCTCTGCTCGCCCAACAACCCGACGGGAAACTGCCTTGAACGCGAAGAAATCATCAACACCATCAACGGCTTTGAAGGCATTGTCATCGTCGACGAGGCATATAGCGACTTCTCTTCACAGCCCTCACTGCGCACAGAACTGGCAAAGTATCCAAACCTCATCGTGCTCAACACCATGTCGAAAGCTTGGGGATGTGCAGCCATCCGTCTTGGCATGGCTTTCGCCTCGCCAGACATTATCGGCATATATAATAAGGTGAAATATCCCTACAATGTCAACCTGCTTACCCAGAGGCAGGCTCTTGAAGCGCTCGCCGACCCCTTCCAGGTCGACAAGTGGGTGCGTATGCTCAACCTCGAGCGTAGCCGCATGATCGAAGCCTTCCGTATGCTGCCCATCTGCGAGAAAGTCTATCCCACCGAAGCCAACTTCTTCCTTGCCAAGATGACCGACGCACAAGGCATCTACGACAGTCTCGTCGAACAGGGCATCATTGTCCGCAACCGCACACGTGTCAAGCTGTGCCGTGACTGCCTGCGCATCACCATCGGCACTAAGAACGAGAACAACGAACTCATTGCCGCCCTGCGGCAAATGTAGTTACCACTACAGGCCCTACTATTCTTTTACACGGGTCTATGAAGAGACCCTTATTCACAATGAACGACCACACCATCATCAACGACCCGGTCTTCGGATTCATCAAGATTCCAAGGGGATTGCTGTACGACGTCGTACGGCATCCACTTATGCAACGCCTGAACCGCATCAACCAGCTGGGTCTGGCCTCGGTGGTCTATCCCGGCGCTCGCCACACACGGTTCCAACACTCATTAGGAGCATTTCACCTGACAAGTGAGGCTATCCTAACGTTGCAGCAGAAGGGGAACTTCATCTTCGACTCGGAGGCAGAAGCCGTGCAGGCCGCCATCCTGATGCACGACATCGGGCACGGCCCCTTCTCGCATGTTCTGGAGCATACACTGATACACGGCATCTCGCACGAAGACATCTCGCTGCTGATGATGGAGCGCATCAACCGCCAGACAGGCGGCCAGCTGAATCTTGCCATCAGCATCTTCAAAGGCGAATATCCGAAGCAGTTTCTCCATCAGCTGATATCAAGTCAGTTAGACATGGACCGCCTTGACTACCTTCGCCGAGACTCGTTCTTCACAGGCGTTACCGAGGGGAACATCGGGTCGGCGCGCATCATCAAAATGCTAAATGTTGTAGACGATTCATTGGTCATAGAGTCGAAAGGCATCTATTCACTTGAAAATTTCCTGACAACCCGCAGACTGATGTACTGGCAGGTCTACCTCCACAAGACGGCCGTAGCCTGTGAAAAAGTATTGGTCAACACGCTGATGAGAGCCAAGGATCTGACACGCGAAGGGAAAGACCTGTTTGCCTCGCCATCGCTGAAATACTTTCTACAGAACGAGGCTGACAAGACGTGGTTTGAAAGCCACCCTGAAACGCTTGACATGTACAGCGACCTGGACGACAGCGACATCTGGAGTGCGCTGAAAGCGTGGAAGTACAGCGACGACAAGATTCTGTCGACACTTGCCACCGACATGCTCGACAGACACATCTTCAAGGTGGAGGTCAGCGAAACCCCCGCCGACGAGGAGCGCATCGACGAACTGGCCCGCAAGATTGCACAAAAGATGGACATCAGCACCAATGATGCCCGGCGATACATGATGAGCATCAACACCATCCAGAAAGATATGTACAACACGATGGATGACAGTATCACAATTCTTTACAAAGACGGCTCAACTCGCGATATTTCCGAAGCTTCCGAATTACTAAATGTGCAGTTACTTTCTAAAAAAATAAGAAAATATTACCTCTGTTATCAGCGTTTCGAATAATTTTTGCTACCTTTGCAAGCAAATTCAGAAATAACCCTATGGAATTTACAGCGAAACAGATTTCAGAACTAATCGAAGGAAGGATTGAAGGCGACGAAAATGCCAGGGTCAGTACCTTCGCTAAAATTGAAGAAGGCCGCGAGGGCGCTATCTCGTTCCTCTCGAATCCAAAGTACACTCACTATTTATACGACACGAAGTCGACCATTGTCCTCATTAACGAAGACGTCGAACTTGAAAAGCCCGTTACCCCTACCCTGATACGTGTAAAGAGCGCTTATGAGAGTGTGGCGCGCCTGTTGCAGATTTATGAATCAATGAAACCCAAGAAAACAGGGGTTGACTCCTTAGCCTTCGTCTCATCATCGGCCACAATCGGCAAGGACGTTTACATCGGGCCGTTCTGCTACATTGGCGAAGGCGTCGTCATTGGCGACGGTACACGCATCTACCCTAACGTGACCATCTACGACGGTACCCGGATTGGCCGGCGCGTAACCATTCACGCAGGAGCGGTCATCGGTGCCGACGGTTTCGGCTTCGCTCCCAACACCGATGGCTACTCGAAGATTCCGCAGATAGGCAACGTCGTCATTGAAGACGACGTGGAGATAGGTGCCAACACTTGCATCGACCGCTCTACGATGGGGCAGACCATCATTCACCGTGGCGTGAAGCTTGACAACCTGATTCAGGTTGGCCACAACTGTGAGGTTGGCGAAAACACCGTCATGTCAGCACAGGCAGGCTTGGCAGGCTCTACGAAGATTGGTTCATGGTGCATGGTAGGTGGCCAGGCAGGCTTCTCAGGCCACATCACCATTGCCGACAAAACTTACGTCGGAGCGCAAAGCGGTGTCATCAGCAACACTAAAGGCAACGGTGAGCAGCTGATTGGCGCACCTGCTATTGACCCGAAAGTATTCTTCAAGGCGCAAGCCATCATGAAGCATCTGCCCGATATGTACCGTGAATTAGGAGTCCTGAAGAAAGAAATAGAACAGCTCAAAAACAAATAAACAAAAGCACGCAATACAATGAAACAAAAGACATTAAAGGGTAGTTTCTCACTATGCGGCAAGGGTCTGCACACAGGACTGAGCCTTACAGTGACCTTCAATCCTGCCCCAGAGAACAACGGTTACAAAATACAACGCATCGACCTGGAGGGTATGCCCATCATTGATGCTGTTGCCGAGAACGTCATCGATACACAACGTGGCACCGTGCTGGGCAAAGGCGACAATCGCGTCTCCACTGTTGAGCATGCCCTTTCAGCCCTCTATGCCTTGGGTATCGACAACTGTCTGATTCAGGTCAACGGCCCGGAGTTCCCCATCCTCGACGGCTCGGCCATCAAGTACGTGGAGAAGATCAAGGAGGTAGGCATCGAAGAACAGAATGCCCCCAAAGACTGGTACGTCATTCGCAAGAAGATTGAGGTGAAGGACGAGCAGAGCGGCTCGTGCATCACCATCCTGCCCGACGACGACTTCTCGATAACGGCCATGTGCTCGTTTGAGTCGAAGTTTATCAACTCT
This sequence comes from uncultured Prevotella sp., assembly GCA_905235325.1. Taxonomy (GTDB): domain Bacteria; phylum Bacteroidota; class Bacteroidia; order Bacteroidales; family Bacteroidaceae; genus Prevotella. Next base: position 10,628 of record CAJOLE010000045.1, read on the forward strand.
CAGTTTGCCACGCTCGAAAATCCACAGGATTACGCCAGCGAGATTGCCAGTGCCCGCACATTTGTCTTTGTTCGCGACATTGAACCGCTCCTGCAGGCGAACCTCATCAAGGGCGGCGACCTCGACAACGCCATCGTCATCTACGAGCGACAGACTACCCAGGAGCGCCTCGACATGCTGGCCGACATGCTGCACGTTGAGCATCGCGACGCCACCGACCTGGGCTACATCCAGCACAAGCCACTGCAGTGGGAAAACGAGTGTACGCGCCACAAGCTGCTTGACATCATCGGCGACATGGCACTCATTGGCCGCCCCATCAAGGGACGCATCGTTGCTACGCGCCCCGGCCATACTGTCAACAACAAGTTTGCCCGCCTGATACGCAAGGAGATTCGTTTGCATGAGATTCAGGCTCCTATCTACGATCCCAATGAGGAGCCTATTATGGACGTGAATCGCATACGCGAACTACTGCCCCACCGCTACCCCATGCAGTTGGTCGACAAGGTGGTAGCCCTCGGTGCCACGAGCATTGTCGGCATCAAGAACGTTACGTCCAACGAGCCGTTCTTCCAGGGGCACTTCCCTCAGGAGCCAGTCATGCCGGGTGTGCTGCAGATTGAAGCGATGGCACAATGCGGCGGCCTGTTGGTTCTGAATACGCTGGAAGAGCCAGAGCGCTGGTCAACCTACTTCATGAGGATTGACAACGTGAAGTTCCGCCAGAAGGTGGTGCCTGGCGACACACTCGTGTTCAAGGTCGACCTCTTGGCACCTGTCCGTCACGGTGTCTCGTCGATGAAAGGCTACGTCTTCGTTGGCGACCATGTCGTGACCGAAGCCAGTTTCACTGCACAAATCGTTAAAAACAAGTAGTAAATGAACAACATACACCCCTTAGCAGTCGTTGACCCAGAAGCAAAGCTTGGCGATAACAACGTGATCGGGCCGTTCTGCGTCATTGACAAGAACGTCGTCATCGGCGACAACAACAAACTGCTGAACAGCGTCACTATCCACTATGGGGCGCGCATCGGCAACAACAACGAGTTCTTCCCCGGTGCCAGCATCTCGACCAAGCCCCAGGACCTAAAATTCCAGGGCGAGGACACTACCTGCGAGATCGGCGACAACAACTCCATCCGCGAAAACGTCACCATCAGCCGTGGCACAGCCTCGAAGGGAAAGACCGTCGTCGGCAACGGCAACCTGCTGATGGAGAACATGCACGTGGCCCACGACTGCGTCATCGGCAACGGCTGCATCATCGGTAACTCAACGAAGTTTGCCGGCGAGGTCGTGGTCGAGGATTACGCCATTATCTCGGCCACCTGCCTGTTCCACCAGTTCTGCCGCGTAGGCAGCTTCATCATGTTTCAGGGCGGCTCGCGCACCAGTCAGGACATTCCGCCATACATCATTGCAGGAAAGGAGCCCGTGCGCTTCGCCGGCGTCAACCTGATAGGACTGCGCCGCCGCGGATTCGACAATGCCACGATAGAGGCCATTCACGATGCCTACCGTATTATCTACGCGCAAGGCGTGCTGAAGGACGGCATTGCAGAGGCACGCGCCAAATATCCCAACTCGAAAGAAGTGGATTACATCTGCTCGTTCATCGAGAACTCCAAACGTGGTATCATCAGGTAAGCGGTTGATTGTCGTCACGGGGCCTACTGCCGTCGGCAAGACCGAACTCTGTATGCAGATAGCCCGGAAGCTCGACATTCCCATCATCAATGCCGACTCGCGGCAGCTGTTTCGTGAGCTCAAGATCGGGACAGCATCACCTACCGACGAACAGCTACATGCGGTCAAGCATTATTTTATAGGTACACTTAGCATCGGCGACTACTACAGCGCCTCCATGTACGAGCAGGACGTGATGACCCTGCTGGATGAACTTTTCCTGACGAATGACTACGCCCTGCTGTCGGGCGGTTCAATGATGTATATCGACGCTGTCTGCAACGGCATTGACGACATTCCGACGGTCGACGACGCGACACGCGCCACCATGAAGCGCCGCCTGGCCGAAGAAGGGTTAGAGGCGCTTGCGGCAGAGTTGAAACGGCTCGACCCCGAGCACTACGACATTGTCGACCGCCAGAATCCGCGTCGCGTTGTCCACGCCCTTGAGATCTGTCACATGACGGGCAAGACCTACACCTCATTCCGCAAGGCCACGCGGCAGCAGCGCCCCTTCGACATCATCAAGGTCGGCCTCAACCGCGAGCGTGAGGAATTATACGAACGTATCAACCTTCGGGTAGACCAAATGATGGCCCACGGACTGCTCGACGAAGCCAGGGCGATGCTGCCGTACAGAAGCGAAAACGCCCTGAACACTGTAGGCTATAAAGAATTGTTCAACTACTTCGACGGCATCTGGAGCTTAGGCGAGGCTGTCGAGCGCATCAAGGGTAACACCCGCCGCTATGCCCGCAAGCAACTGACGTGGTTCAAGCGCGACGAACAGATGAGGTGGTTCCACCCCGACCATCAAGAATCAATAATGAACTACATATACCAATATGAGTAAAGAAGGAAAAGGAAACAATGTTCTGACCCGCTGCTGGCGAGGTCTGAAAGGTATCTTCGGTTGGTACATCGGCATCTTCAAGGGGCGCCCCTGGTACATCAAGATTGTCTCAACCGTCGCCTCCGTCGTTGTCATATTCTTACTCTACCTGCTGGCCGTCAACTTCAACTTCCTCTGGCTCTTCGGCAAGTCGCCGTCCATGCAGACCATCAAGGACAAACGGCCTGCACAGGCTTCGGAAATCTACAGCGCCGACGGTCAACAGATAGGCAAGTTCTTCAGCGAGAACCGCACGCCCGTCGACTACGAGGATGTCAACCCCGTCTTCTGGGAGGCACTCATCGACACCGAGGACGAACGGTTCTACAGCCATCATGGCATCGACTTCACAGCCTTCGGCGCAGCCCTGAAAGACTATCTGCTGCACGACGATGCCCGCGGTGCCTCCACCATCACCCAGCAGTTGGCCAAGAACCTCTTCCGCGTTCGCACCGAGTATTCCACCGGACTGCTCGGAAGGATTCCCGGCCTGAAAATGCTCATCATGAAGAGCAAGGAGTGGATAACGGCCTGCAAGTTGGAGTACTTCTTCACCAAGGAAGAGATTCTGACGCAGTATGCCAACACCGTCGACTTCGGCTCGAATGCCTTTGGCATCAAGACGGCAGCAAAGACCTACTTCGGCACCACGCCAAAGGAGCTGACCGCCGAGCAGGCTGCCGTGCTCGTAGGAATGCTCAAGGCCACCACCTATTATAATCCGCGCCTTCATCCCGACAATGCCGTCAAACGTCGAAACGTCGTGCTCGACAACATGGTGAAGCACAACCACCTGACGCGAGCTGCCTTCGATTCGCTGAAGACCACCGAGATAGATCTTGACTTCAGCGTTGAAAACGCCTACGACGGCAAGGCCAACTACTTCCGCGAGGCAGTGGCCAACGAACTGAAAGAGTGGTGCCGCGACAACGGCTACGACCTCTACACCGACGGCCTGAAGATCTACACCACACTCGACACACGTATGCAGCACTACGCCGAGGCTGCCGCCACAAAGCAGATGAAGCAGGTGCAGAACAACTTCAACCAGCACTGGGGCAAGACCAACCCCTGGCAGGACGAGCGCCACCAGGAGATTCCCGGCTTCATTGAAGACATTGCCAAGCGTCAGCCATATTACAAAGTGCTGGCGAAGAAATTCCCCAACCAGCCTGACAGCATAGCCCATTACCTCAACAAGCCCCACACCGTCAAGCTCTTCGACTATGAAAAGGGCACCGTGGAACGCGAGATGTCGACACTCGACAGCATACGCTATATGGTGCGCTTCATGCACTGCAGCTTCGTGGCCATCGAGCCGAACACGGGCTATGTGAAGGCGTGGGTAGGCGACATCGACTTCAACTCATGGAAATATGACAAGGTGACGGCCCAGCGCCAGCCCGGCTCCACGTTCAAGCTCTTTGTCTACACCGAGGCCATGAACCAAGGTCTCACGCCCTGCGACCGCCGCCAGGACTCCTACTTCGCGATGAAGGTCTGGGATCCCGGAAAGAAGAAGGAGGTGACATGGGCACCTACCAACGCCAACGGCTACTTCACCGGAGCCAACATGACGCTCCGTGCTGCCTTTGCCCAGAGCGTCAACTCCGTAGCCGTCAAGTTAGGCCAGGAGGTAGGCATCAAGAACATTGCCGGCACTGCCCACGCCATGGGCATCAAGAGCGAACTTGACCCCACGCCCTCTCTTGCCTTGGGAGCCAGTGACGTCAACCTGCTGGAGCTGGTCAACAGCTACTCGACGGTTGTCAACGACGGCAAGACACACGAACCCGTTCTCGTCACCCGCATCCTCGACCGCGACGGCAACGAAATCTACGTGGCCCCCTCAGAGCAGCGGCAGGCCATCCCCTACCGCAGCGCATTCCTCGTCAGGCAGCTGCTGCAGGGCGGGCTCCGCGAGCGTGGCGGCACGTCGATGAGCCTCTGGGGGTATGTCGGGAAATACGGCGATACGGAGTTCGGCGGCAAGACGGGCACGTCGAACAACCACTCCGACGCCTGGTTCGTCGGTGTCTCGCCGAAGCTCGTCTGCGGTGCCTGGGTAGGCGGCGAATACCGCTCAATCCACTTCCGCACCGGTGCCCTCGGGCAAGGGTCGCGAACGGCCCTGCCCATCTGCGGCTACTTCTTCGAGTCGGTATTGGGCGACCCCGCCTTCAAGCATTATCATGGCAAGTTCGACAAGACGAAGGAGCCCGGCATCACGCCCGAGATGTACGAGGGCTGCACCTACGCCTACTCATACAACGACAACGACAGCACCAGCCTCGACAGTCTCGGCTACGAAGGCTATGAAGTCATTGAAGAGGACGTCGAACTTGACGAGTCCAACCCGGGAATGGGCAACCCGACCGTCAAGCCGCAGCAGACCGACGAGGCCGGACCGGATGACAAGAAGCCCCGGGAGGGAGCCGCCGAGGCCACCGAGCCGAAGAAGAACGCCCAGCCCCAGTACGAAGATGTGTATTTTTAGCCCCTCCAACCTCCCCCCGGCTGGGTGAGGTCAGAGGAGCTTTTCCCTTAAAAGACAAATAGCGTGGAGCTGGATTTAGACAACAAGGAGTGGCAGGACGCCCTGCAGATAGTGAACTACACCCGCCGTTCACTCTTCCTGACAGGAAAGGCCGGAACGGGAAAGTCAACTTTCCTGCGCTATGTCGCCGACAACACCAAGAAGAAGCACGTCGTCCTGGCACCTACGGGCATCGCCGCCATCAACGCCGGAGGCTCCACCCTGCACAGCTTCTTCAAGCTGCCATTCCACCCGCTGCTGCCCAACGACTCGCGCTACAACCGACGCAACATCAAGGAGTCGCTGAAATACACCTCGGCACAGCGGAAACTGCTGCGCGAGATCGAGCTCATCATCATCGACGAGATCTCGATGGTCCGCGCCGACATCATCGACTTTATCGACAAGGTATTGCGCGTGTACACACGCAACAACGAGCCCTTCGGGGGCAAGCAGATGCTGCTCGTGGGCGACGTCTACCAGCTCGAGCCGGTGGTCACAGAGGACGACCGCCGGCTGCTGCAGCCCTTCTATCCCTCGGCCTGGTTCTTCTGCGCCAAGGTGTGGCAGCAGATGCCCGTCGTCGCGATAGAGCTGCGCAAGGTCTACCGGCAGACCGACGACCGATTCATCAGCATTCTCGACCGCATACGCACCAACACAGCCTCCGAGGCCGACCTCGGGCTGCTCAATGCCCGCGTACGGAAGACATCCTCACAAGACCCGTCGCTCAGCATCATCCTCGCCGCACGCCGCGACGTGGTCGACCATACCAACGAGCAGCGCCTGGACGCACTCGACGGGGCGCCAACCATCTTCCAAGGCATCATCAAGGGCGACTTCCCCCAGTCGTCGCTCCCCACGCCCATGGAGATGGAGCTGCAGCTGAAGCCCGGAGCCCAGGTCATCTTCATCAAGAACGACAAGGAGAAGCGATGGGTGAACGGCACGCTGGGGACCGTCGCCGCAATTTCCGAGGAAGACGGCATCGTCACCGTCAGCACCGACGAAGGCCGCCAACTCGACGTTGAGCGCGAGGTCTGGGAGAACGTCCGCTACACCTTCAACGAGCAGGAGCAAAAGATTGAGGAGCAGCAGCTCGGCACCTACACGCAGTTCCCCATACGACTGGCATGGGCCATCACCGTCCACAAAAGCCAGGGGCTCACCTTCGCGCGCGTGACCATCGACTTCACCGGCGGCGTCTTCGCCGGCGGCCAGGCCTACGTCGCACTCAGCCGATGCCGCTCGCTCGAGGGAATCACCCTCAGCCAGCCCCTGCGGCAGAACGACATCTTCGTCCGCGCAGAGGTAGGGCAGTTCGCCCGACAATACAACGACCCCCGGCTCATCGCCCAGGCCATGCAGGAGGGCAAGGCCGACCGCGAATACCACGACGCCGTCGTCGCATTCAACCAAGGCCGCTTCGACTGCTTCATCGAGTCATTCTTCAAGGCCATCCACAGCCGCTACGACATCGAGAAGCCCGCCGCCAAGCGGTTTATCCGCCGCAAGCTCGAAATCATCAACCGCCAGAAGGCCGAGATCGAGGAGCTGCGCGCCGCCATCGCCGCCAAACAGCAGCTGCTGAAGCGTCTCGCCGCCGAGTACACCCTGATGGGCCGTGAGTGCGAGCGGGAGCACATGACCGACGCCGCCATCCGCAACTACGAGAAGGCCCTCGAACTCTGGCCCGACGCTACCGACGCCAAAAAGAGACTCGGAAAACTGCGAAAACATTAAAGAACCTTAAAAAATTAAGTTGTGCTCCCGCACAACAAATCCATGTCAATTTTTTAAGAAAAATAGTTTGGCTTTTACAAAAATTTGCCTTACCTTTGCAGCGTTATCCTGAAAACAATCTTTTTACCTTAAAAAGACTAATACCTATTGAAGATATAGAGCGACTGCCTGTGAAGGTCATCGCTTTATTTTTTTTGTCCCTACCCGGACGTTGTCCGCACGGCCTCGCTCCCACCCTTCTCCTCCGCACCCACCCTTCTCCTCCGCGCCCACCCGCTTCAGGCAGTGGAGCCTGTCCTTGACTTCGACGTACAAAGGTAAGATCATTCACACTCATTCCGCCGTGAACGAACACCGATTTTTCGTCTTTCAGGGTGTCAGGGTGACACAATGCCGATGTACACTGGGCGTGCAACCTGTTTGAGTGGGTGACACGGGTGACACGAGGGTGACACGGTGGTTGCACGATCAGGTTGCACAATTTGATGTACCAGTTTATTAGTAAATCAAATTGACCTACTTGCAAATTCTCGAGAGAATCTGGCTGATACCTGGCTTCTGACGGCGGTTTACCGCCACCTGAAGGATAGATTCTCGAGAGAATTTGAGAAGAATGGCGGTTGGGTGAAAGACCTTCAGCTCCTACTGCTAACCAGCGCCATGTGTCACCCTCGTGTCACCCTGTGACACCCTTTTGAGAGGGTGACACGCGCCACAATCGTCTGTCAGTCTGTGCGTTATGTCGTTATGTGACACCGTGACACCCAAACCCCCTCCAAACTCCCCGTCGGGGGGAGCTTGGAGGGGGTTAGCAGAGGTGAGGCTGTTCCCGTTATCGCGACATGGAGTACGGTGCATCGTCAGCGGCGGTGCCGCGCTGCCGGTTGGGCTGGCTGCCCATGCGGAAGGTGATGCTGCCTCCGGCCTGCAGGTCGGCGTGCTGCAGGTAGTTGCGGGAATACTCAGCACCGTTGAGCTTCATGTCCTGGATGTAGACGTTGTCCTTCTGCGCGTTGCCGAGGGCTTCTATCACCATCGTCTTTCCTCCGGGGAAGTGAATCCTGGCCTTGGGGAAGAGGGGCGAGCCGATGACGTACTGGCTGGTGCCGGGGCAGACGCTGTAGAAGCCGAGTGCCGACATGACGTACCAGGCCGAGGTCTGGCCGTTGTCCTCGTCGCCGCAGTAGCCGTCGGGAGCCGGGGTGTAGAGGCGGTCCATGATCTGGCGCACCCAGTACTGGCTCTTCCAGGGCTGACCGGCGAAGTTGTAGAGGTAGGGCATATGCTGGATGGGCTGGTTGCCGTGGGCATACTGTCCCATGTTGATGACCTGCATCTCGCGCATCTCGTGGATGAGCTGCTTGCGCGTGTCGACATTCTCGCCGAAGACGGGCGGTGTCGTCCACACGGCATCGAGCTTGTCGACGAACTGCTGCTTGCCGCCCATCAGGTCGATGAGACCCTGTATGTCGTGGAACACGCACCACGTCCAGTGCCAGCTGTTACCCTCGGTGAAGGGTCCCCACCACTCGCAGGGGTTGAACTTCTCGGGGAAGTTGCCCTTGCTGTCGCGCCCGCTCATGAACCCATATTTCGCATAGAAGATGTTGCGGTAGTTCTGGCTGCGCTTCTTGAACACCTCAAGCTCCTTCTTGGGACGATTGAGCTTCTTACCCATCTGGTAGATACACCAGTCATTGTAGGCATATTCGAGGGTACGGGCAGCACTCTGGCCAATCTCGTCGGAAGGCACATAGCCGAGCTTGTTATACGAGGCAAAGGCAGCACGACCGGAAGAAGGCACCTTCGGGTGCTGGCTGTTGGTGGCGGTGAGCAGGCTCTCGTAGACCTTCACGGGGTCGTTCTTCACCAAGCCCTTCATGTAGGCATCGACGACGACCGAGGCCGAGTTGTTGCCCACCATGCAGTCGCGGTGGCCGGGGCTGGACCATTCGGGATAGAATCCGCTCTCACGATAGGCATTGTAGAAGCCCTCCTGCATCTGTTCGCCCATTTCGGGATAGACGAGGTCGATGAAGGGCAGTTCGCCGCGGAACGAATCCCAGAAGCCGGTATCGGTGAAGAGGCGTCCCGGCTCCACCTTGCCAGTGTGCGGGCTGTAGTGCACAATCTTGCCGTCGGCAGTATATTCAAAGAACTGACGGGGGAAGAGGCAACTGCGGAACAGACAGCTGTAGAACGTGCGCAGCTGGTCGGTGTTGTCGGTCTCCACCTCTATGCGCCCGAGAATCTCGTCCCAGCGCTGGCGTCCCTTTTCCTTCAGTTGGTCAAAGCTGTCATTACCCAGTTCCTTGAGATTCTGCAGTGCCTGCTCGGGACTGATGAACGACGAGGCCACGCGGGCGTGAACCTGTTCGCCGGCCTTGGTAGAGAAGCCGATGACGGCACCGGCATGATTGCCTTCAGCCGTGGTGCTGCCTACGGTCAGCTTGTCGTCGAGGGCGGTGGCTGAGTAGGTGAAGGGCTTGTCGAACTGGATGACGAAGTAGTTGCGGAAGTTATCGGTCACGCCGCCGCTGTTGCGTGTGGTATAGCCCGTAACGGTGCGGCTGGCCACGTCGATCTTGATGGACGACCCGTGGTCGAAAGCATCGACGACCACGCAGGCCGACTCGGCCTCAGGGTAGGTGAAGCGCAGGATGGCAGCCCGCTCGGTGGGCACGAGCTCGGTGGTAATGGCATAGTCGGCCAGGAACACGCTGTAGTAGTAGGGACGTGCCACCTCGGCCTTGTGGTTGAAGAAACTGGCGCGCTCGTTCTCATTGAATATCGGTGTGCCCGTGATGGGCATCAGCGAGAACTGTCCGTAGTCGTTGATCCACGGGCTGGGCTGGTGGGTCTGCTTGAAACCGCGAATACGGTTAGACGTGTAGTTGTAGGTCCAGCCGTCGCCGTTCTTTCCGCACTGCGGTGTCCAGAAGTTCATACCCCAGGGCATGGCCGTGACGGGATAGGTGTTACCGGTGGAAAGCTCGAAGTTGGAGTCGGTACCGACGAGCGTGCTCACGAAGTCAGCCCGATGCTGCTGGGATTGAGCCATCGCACTCATTGCATAGCTAATGAGCAAAGCAAATAAAACAGTTGTTTTTCGCATAGAGGTTAAAACGTTAAAAAAATCAATTACTAATATTACGCAAAGTTACGTCTATTTTATTCCATTTAGGTACGGATTTTTGCCATAGTTGTATGGTCATACATATTTTCAGCCTTTACCTACCGGTATTTACCGATATATAATGTAACTTTGCAAGTGAAGTTCAACAATTAGCCACGAATAAATTTCAACTTTTATGAATATGAAGATTTTTTTGATGATGGCTGCACTGGCCGCTACTGCGCCAGCTCTGGCCGAAGACAACGATGGTAAAATTATCATGACCAACCCGCTGAATCTCGAGTACAAGTTCGAGAAGGGAGACCCCGTCCACCGCACATGCGCCGACCCGGTCATCGTGCTCTACCACGACAAGTATTTCCTCTTCTCATCCCATGCTTCGGGATATTCCTATTCCGACAACCTGCGCGACTGGACTCATATGTTCAGCAAGATGCCGCTCGTGGAGGAATGGGCACCGGCCGTGATGGTCTACGACGACTATATCTACTACATGGGCTTTGGCAACAAAAGAATCTTCCGCACCAACGACCCCATCGGGGACAAATGGGAAGAGGTGACGGGAAGCGAACTGCAGGATAAAGGCGACCCCGACTTCTTCGTTGACAATGACGGCCGCACCTATTATCTCTGGGGGTGCTCGGCAGGAGGCGCCATGCAGGGTCAGGAGTTCGATCCCGCGACGTTCAAGCCCCTGACTGCGGTGAAGAACCTGATTCCTGCCAACGGCAAGCGCTACGGATGGGAAGTACCGGGCGACAACAACGAGCTGACCACTCAGACTGGGTGGAACGAGGGCGTCAGCATGGTGCATGAGGGCGACTACTACTATTTCTTCTATGCCACCCCAGGCACTGAATACACTTCCTACTGCACAGCAGCATACGTGTCGAGGAATCCGCTGGGACCCTTCAGCGTGATGACCGGCTCGCCATTCGCCATCAAGCCAGCGGGATTCATTCCAGGCGGAGGCCACGGCCATCCGTTCAAGGACCGCTACGGCAACCATTGGTACGTGGCATCGCTCATCATCGGCGCACGCGAGCACTACGAGCGCCGCATCGGTATCTTTCCGGCCTACTACAATGTGGAAAATGGCAAGCCCTACGCCCGTGCCATTACTGACAACATGGACTTGCCGTTCGTCGTACCCGACAAGAAGATGGACTTCGAGACAGAGTCAATCATGGCCGGCATGAACCTGCTCAGCTCACGCAAGACGATGACCGCATCGACGACGCTGAACAAGATGGTGCCAGAAAATGCCGCTGACGACAGCATCAGGACATGGTGGTCGGCCAAGTCGGGACGCGCCGGCGAGTGGCTGCAGATGGACCTGGGACGAGTCATGAGCGTGGAGGCTATTCAGGCCTGCTTTGCTGACGAGGGATGGACCAACCACCGCTACGACACGAATGTTTCTCCCTACAGATATGTCATCGAAGGCTCTGAAGACGGCAATGACTGGCATGTGATGGTCGACCGTTCTCAGAACATTATCGACCAGATATATGAACTCTGTGTGCTGCCCGAGGCCGAACAGGTTCGCTATTTGCGCATTACCAACAAGGCGAGCTTCGCACGGGGATATTTCTCGCTGAGCGAGTTCCGGGTGTTCGGCCATGCCGATATTGATACTCCCCGTGCCGCCCGAAACTTCAAGGCATTCCGACTGCCGGATGCACGTCGCATCACGATGAAATGGGATCCGTCGGACGATGCTGAAGGCTATATCGTCAGATGGGGGGCTACTCCACAGCGTTTGGATCAGGCTTCACGAGTATATACTACCAGCGTGGAATATGGCTTCTTCGATTCCAAAGCCACATACTACGTGTCTGTGCAGCCTTTTAATGAGGCCGGGTTAGGCGAGAATTCAGCGGTATTAGAAATAAGTCCTACCTCAACAGGTATTCAGTCTGTTGAGGCGGAACGAGAGACTGACGATGTGTTCACATCGCTTAGTGGCATTCGTACCAAGAATCCCGGTAAAGGCGTCTATATCAACGGAGGCAGAATTATTCTCCGGTGAGGCTCAGCTTCAAAACCCCGACAGCCTCACCCCTAACCTCTCGCAAGGAGAGGGGGCGGGGGTGAGGCTGAAGGGAAGGCGTTCCCGCAAACCTTTACGTTTGTTTTTAAACTTTTTGCAGGAGATAAATTTTGAGGAATGGAAGATAAACTGTATCTTTGCACTCACAAACCATAACGAAAACCAAAACGAAAACGAAAAACGAAAACTACAACGAAAACGAAAAACGAAAAACGAAAACTATAACAAATAAAACACGATTTTGCAATGAAACCATTAAACAAACAGTTTGCGCCGAAGAGCGTGATGCCCGAAAAAGTAATTCAGTTTGGCGAAGGAAACTTCCTGCGCGCATTTGTCGACTGGATCATCTGGAACATGGACCAGAAGACCGACTTCAACGGCTCGGTCGTCGTCGTGCAGCCTATTGAGCGGGGCATGGCGGAGTGGCTCAACGGCCAGGACTGCCTCTACCACGTGAACCTGCAGGGCCGCGAGAACGGCAAGGCCGTGAACACGCTGGAGCGCATCGACGTCATCAGCCGTGCGCTGAACCCCTATACGCAGAACGCCGCCTTCATGGCGCTGGCCGACCAGCCTGAGATTCGGTTCGTCATCTCGAACACGACGGAGGCCGGCATCGCCTTCGACCCCGCCTGCAAGCTCGACGATGCCCCCGCCTCGTCGTACCCCGGCAAGCTTGTCCAGCTGCTCTACCGCCGCTGGCAGACATTCAGCGGCGACCCCTCGAAGGGCCTGATCATCTTCCCCTGCGAGCTGATATTCCTGAACGGCCACGTGCTGAAAGACTGCATCGAGAAGTACATTGAGCTGTGGCAGCTGCCCTCGGCCTTCAAGAAGTGGTTCGAGGAGTCGTGCGGCGTCTACGCCACGCTGGTGGACCGCATCGTGCCAGGCTTCCCCCGCAAGGAGATTGCCCAGATTCAGGAGAAGATTTCGTACCGCGACAACCTCGTCGTCCAGGCCGAGACATTCCACCTCTGGGTGATTGAGGCCCCGCAGGAGGTGGCTCAGGAGTTCCCCGCCGACAAGGCCGGTCTGCACGTGCTCTTCGTGCCCTCGGAGGAGCCATACCACAAGCGCAAGGTGACGCTGCTCAACGGCCCGCACACCGTGCTGAGCCCCGTGGCATTCCTCAGCGGGGTGAACATCGTGCGCGACGCCTGCAACCATGAGGTTATCTCGAAGTACATCCACAAGGTGCAGTTCGACGAGCTGATGCAGACGCTCGACCTGCCGATGGACGAGCTGGAGAAGTTTGCCAGCGACGTGCTGGAGCGCTTCGACAACCCATTTGTCGACCACCAGGTGACGAGCATCATGCTCAACTCGTTCCCGAAGTTCCAGGCCCGCGACCTGCCCGGCCTGAAGACCTACCTGGAGCGCAAGGGCGAACTGCCCAAGGGTCTGGTGTTCGGTCTGGCTGCCATCATTACTTATTATAAAGGTGGCAAGCGTGACGACGGTACAGAAATCGTGCCCAACGACGACCAGAAGATCATGGACCTGCTTAAGGAACTTTGGGCTACCGGCGACACGCAGAAGGTGACCGACGGCGTGCTGGGCGCTGAATTCATCTGGCAGGAGGACCTCAACAAGATTCAAGGTCTGAACACGATGGTGAAGAACTTCCTCGACCTCATCCGGCAGAAGGGTATGCTCGAGGCCGTAAAGACAATTCTGTAAGTATTGGACGAATATATTGAGATAAAGGGTGCGCGCGTCAACAACCTGAAGAACGTTGACGTGCGCATACCGCGAAACAAGTTTGTGGTGATTGCCGGGGTCAGCGGCTCCGGCAAGTCATCTTTGGCCTTCGACACACTCTACGCCGAGGGCCAACGCCGTTATGTGGAGAGTCTGTCGAGCTATGCCCGCCAGTTTCTCGGACGAATGAACAAGCCCGAGTGCGACTTCATACGCGGCATTCCACCCGCCATCGCCATCGAGCAGAAGGTCATCTCGCGCAATCCGCGAAGCACCGTGGGCACCTCTACCGAGATCTACGAGTACCTGCGACTGCTCTACGCCCGCATCGGCCGCACCTTCTCGCCCATCAGCGGTCAGGAGGTGAAGAAGCACTCAACGGAGGACATCGTGCGCCAGATGCAGCAGTTCCAGAAGGGTACGAAGTTCGTGGTGATGGCTCCTGTCCGCGTGCCTGAAGGACGAACGCTGACGCAGCAGCTCAAGGCATATCTGCTGGAGGGCTACGCGAGGATCCAGGTGGCGAAAGCCCCTTCGGGAACGGGTGATACGATAGTCCGTATCAGCGACTACCTGGAGCAAGTGGATGATGAAGCGCCTTCAGAGACTGTACTGGGCAACGGTCAGGGGGATTATTCCTTATACCTTGTCATCGACCGCCTTTCGGTAGACGACTCCAAGGACACCATCGCACGGCTCGTCGACTCCGCCGAAACCGCCTTCTACGAGGGGCACGGCGAACTGCGCCTGATGATACTCCCGTCAGGCATCACCTACGACTTCTCAACACGCTACGAGGCCGACGGCATCACCTTCGATGAGCCCACCGACCAGCTCTTCTCGTTCAACTCGCCGGTGGGAGCCTGCCCGGAGTGCCAGGGCTTCGGCAAGGTCATCGGCATCGACGAGCGGCTGGTCATCCCCAACACGACGCTGTCGGTCTACGACGGCTGCGTGGTCTGCTGGCACGGAGACAAGATGAAGGAGTGGCAGCAATGGTTTATCCAGCATGCCGCCAACGACGACTTCCCCATCTTCGAGCCATACATGAACCTCAGCCAGCGACAGAAGGACTGGCTGTGGCACGGGCTGCCGTCGGACAAAGGCAAGAAGGAGAAGCCCTGCATCGACCAGTTCTTCCAGATGGTGAAGGACAACCAGTACAAGATACAGTACCGCGTGATGCTGGCACGCTATCGCGGCAAGACAACGTGCCCTAAGTGTCACGGCACCCGACTGAAGCCCGAGGCCGGCTACGTAAAGATTGACGGCCGCAGCATTACCGACTTGGTGCAGATGCCTGTGGTCAGGCTGAAGGAATGGTTCGACCACCTGGTGCTCGACGAGCACGATGCCGAAGTCGGGAAACGCCTGCTGACGGAGATACGCTCCAGACTGCAATTCCTTTTAGACGTGGGACTCGGCTACCTGACGCTCAACCGTCTGTCGAACACGCTCAGCGGCGGCGAGAGCCAGCGCATCAATCTCTGTACGTCGCTGGGGTCGTCGCTTGTCGGCTCGCTCTACATCCTCGACGAGCCGAGCATCGGACTGCACTCGCGCGACACCGACCGGCTGATCCACGTGCTGAAGGAGCTGAAGGCACTGGGCAACACGGTAGTCGTCGTCGAGCACGACGAAGAGATTATCCGCGCCGCCGACTACCTGATTGACGTCGGGCCCGATGCCGGACGACTTGGCGGCGAAATTGTGTACGAAGGCGACATGAACAACCTGAGCAGCAACAAGCGCAGCCACACCGTCAGCTATCTGCTGCACCAAGAGGAGATTCCCGTGCCCAAGAGCCGACGACCCTGGAACCGCAGCATCCTCATCAAAGGAGCACGCATGAACAACCTGCGCGGCATCGACGTCAGCATACCGCTCAACGTGATGACCGTCGTCACAGGCGTCTCGGGCAGCGGCAAGTCGAGCCTCATCAAGGGCATCCTCTACCCTGCCCTGAAGCGGCACCTCGGCGACGTCTGCGACGCCCCGGGCGAATTTCTCGGGCTCGGGGGCGACGTCAGCGCCATCAGCCGCATAGAGTTCGTCGACCAGAACCCCATCGGCAAGTCAACGCGCTCGAACCCCGCCACCTACGTCAAGGCATACGACGCCATACGCGACCTCTTTGCCGAACAGCCGTTGAGCCAGCAGATGGGCTTCACCAGCCAGTACTTCTCGTTCAACGCTGACGGCGGCCGCTGCGACGAGTGCAAGGGTGCCGGCACCATCACCGTCGAGATGCAGTTCATGGCCGACCTCGTGCTCGAGTGCGAAGCCTGCCACGGGCAGCGATTCAAGCACGACATCCTCGACGTGCGCTATAACGGCAAGAACATCAACGACGTACTGAACATGACCATCAGCGAAGCCATGGAGTTCTTTGACGGCAACAAGACCATTGTCAGCCGACTGAAGCCCCTCGAGGACGTCGGACTGGGCTACATCAAGCTCGGACAAAACTCCAGCTCGCTGTCGGGCGGCGAGAACCAGCGCGTCAAGCTGGCCTACTTCATAGGCCAGGAGCGGCAGGAACCCACGATGTTCATCTTCGACGAACCTACCACCGGACTGCATTTCCACGACATCAGCCGACTGCTGCACTCGCTGGAGGCTCTGATAGAGCGCGGCCACACCGTCGTCATCATCGAACACAACCTTGAGGTCGTCAAGTGCGCTGACCACGTCATCGACCTGGGTCCCGACGGCGGCGACCGAGGAGGCGCACTCGTCTGCACCGGCTCCCCCGAAGAGGTGGCCCGCTGCGAGGAGAGCATAACAGGGCGCTACCTGAAAAGAATCTACTCAGCCCCCCTCTAAGGCATGGGTAGTTAACCTACTGTTGTACGACAGCAAGTATAGCGTTGAATTTGGAATTGCCATTCTTCATTGCGGTCTCTGCTATGGTATGTAGCTTGGCAAAATCGTTGAAAAAAGTTGGAAAAAGGCATATAGGTCTGAAAAAAACTGATACTTTTTTTGTTCATATTGAAGATAATTTGTAATTTTGCACCCTCAAAATACATTTTATAAATGATATGAAAGCAATCTTTCCAATTTGTCGCACACTTGCAGTCCTGTTGATGGCAGGAACTGCTTTCACTGCCTGCTCCAGCGACGAGAACATCCTCAGTGAGCAGCAAGAAACTCAAGCTGAAAAGCAAGTTTACACCATGACTGTCCAAGCCACCAAGGGCGATGCCCAGACTCGCGGTCTGAGCCTTGATGACAAAACTCTCAAAGTGAAGTGGAATAAGGGAGAAGAGGTGTATGTGGTGCAAGATCAACAAGTCCTTGGTGTACTGACTGCTACTCCTAATGAAGACGACCCGAAAAAGGCCACGCTGAGCGGTGTGCTCAACATTGCACCTACGCATCAATCTAACCTCATTTTCTACCTCCACAACTGCGAGATGGACTATAAAGGTCAGACGGGCGTATTGCTCGATGAAGAAAACTCTATAGAGAAGAAGTATGATTACGCTATGGCTATTGCCTATTGGGATAACTCCGGCGAGTTTATTGTCGATAATGATAACAAGACAGTAAGCGTACCAGGTGGCGTGGACTTACGAAGCCTGCAGTCTATTGTGAAGTTCACTCTTTTGGACGACGAGGGCAATCCCCTCAAAGCAAAGAGTCTGACCGTTGAAGGTATACGCCATCCTGGCAATGTTGACGTGGAAAACATCTGTCAGTACAGTGACTACAAATCTTCTTATAATTCTTATATAGAAGGTCCTTTAACCATTACGCCTGCCTCAGCCACAGATGAAATCTATGTAGCCATCAAGTGGTATTGGATGCAAAATATTGAACTTGCCAAATACAGATTTATGCTGACAGCCGTAGATGAAAATGGCCTAAAATACAAATTTGAAAATAAGGACGTGAGATTTGATGACGGCAAGTTCTACAGCATTACTGTAAAAATGATTGGGCCAAAGGTTAAGCTCGATAATTTAACTGAAGCCTATACAGCAAAAGATGGTGACATCTTGACGGGA
>CAJOLE010000046.1 GCA_905235325.1 uncultured Prevotella sp.
CTGCAATGCAATGCGGGAGAGTAGGAGGCCGCCTTCTTTTAAGATGAGAGCCCCGGTGGAAACATATTCCCCGGGGCTTTTCCGTTGTATGACGGTCAGGCGGTTTCTTGACGGTCAGCCGGTTGGACTATTCTGACGGTCAGACTGTTTTGACGGTCAGACTGTTTCTTGACGGTCAAAAGGTTGGACTATTCTGACGGTCAGACTGTTTTGACGGTCAGACTGTTTCTTGACGGTCAGCCGGTTGGACTATTCTGACGGTCAGACTGTTTTGACGGTCAGTCGGTTGGACTATTCTGACGGTCAGACGGTTAGTCTTTCTTCCTTGTTGAAGGACTGACGAACGTCTATTCGTCTAATCGTCAGAAAAAGACTAACCGTCTAACCGTCAGAAAAAAAAGGCTGACCGTCTTCACCGCCGACGGCTTGGGCAATATTTTTGTTCCTTATACGTTTGCTCCAGTCGCCTGAGTCAGAACTTGAAGTCTACGCCTATGCCGATGACGTTGTTCGTTCGCGAGAAAGTCTCCTCGCCGATGGCGGCGGCTTTGGTGTAGTCGCTGTAGAGCGTGATGAAGTAGCCGGCGTTCAGTCGTATCTTCTCCGTGATGTTGTAGGCGCAGCCTGCGCCTACGGAGTAGCTGTCGCAGGCAAACGACGTGTCCTGCTCGTAGCCGTCGGTGAGTCCGTAGTCCGTGCGCTGTCCGCCGAGGCTGACGGTCAGCCGGTCGTTGACGTCGTACTCCGCGCCGAGCAGCACCTCGTGTGTGCCGTGGTCCAGTTCCTTCTGTCGGTCGCCGCCCATCTTGGCGTTCTTGTCGTCGAAGAAGTGATATTCCAGCGTGGCGCGCAGTCTCGGCGTAATCTCGTAGCCGGCGGCCACCGAGAGCAGTGCGGGCATATCATAGCGCGTGCGTGCACCGTCCTCGTATGGAGCGGTGTAGGCTCCGATCTGTGCCTGCAGTGCGGCGAGCTTGGCCTGCGTGCCTTCGGGGTCGGCTGCCATCATGGCGGCAATGGTCGTCGTTCCCAGTCCAGCGTCGAGTATGTTCGTGTCGTTCTCCGGGTTCACCTTCGTTCGGAATTCATAGCGTGCCGACAGCGTGAGGGGTCCCTGGTGGTAGTCGATGCTCACCGCTGGCGTGAATCCCCATCCCTTCTGGTCGACGTCGAGCAGCAGCTTTGCCACCTCGCCTAACAGTGGGTGGCCGCCAGCAATGACGTGTCCGCGATAGTAGCCGTCGTAGTAGTTGGCGCGCAGTCCGACGGCAGCGGCCAGGCAGTTAGTCAGCCTGTAGGTGAAGTTCAGCTGCCCGCCGTAGATGTACTGCTTGCCCCTCATCTCGGAGTCGAGCGTGTACTGGTCGGGTGTAATGCCGTTGGCAGCGAGTGCGCCCTGGAGCAGGGCGTTGAACGTTGGCACGCCCTCGTTGAACTTCACGTAGCCGCCGCTGCCCACGATGCCGATCATCGACGACACGGCCCAGCGGTCCTTCTTGTACGATGCGAACAGTGCGGGCACGATGGGGGCCGACGCTTTTCCCTTGTAGGTGTGGCCGTTCCAGTCGATGTCGCGGTCCTGCCACGGTTTCTGGAAGTCGATGGAGAGTTGCAGTCCGTCGTAGCCCCAGGCCAGTCCGGCGGGGTTTGAGTAGGCAGCGTCGACGTCCATTGTTGCGCCCCGGGCCATCATGCGGTCGAAGGCGATGTGGTAGTTGGTGTTGGTCATCAGACCACCGGCTTGAGCCGTCAGCGCGAAGCTGGCTGCAAGGGCCGTCAGTGTAAAAATTCTCTTTGTCATTGTTGTTATCATGTTTTGCTGTGCATTACCCTTGACTGTGGTAAGCAGGTGCAAAGGTAATCATTTTTTGCGAGATTCTGCTCCGTTTGTCGAAAATAATCGCAGTATTTGCTCTGTTAGCCACTATACGGCTGCTGCCAGTGCTGTCTGTAGCGAAAAAAAAGCCGAATTGCTTGGCTGTTCGGCGATGACTTGGTGGGAACAGTCACTAATCTTCGTCTGAAAGGCGGCGGGTTTTTCCAAAAAGGCGGCGGGTTTTTGCCAAAAAGGCGGCGGGTTTTGCTCAAAAGGCGGCGCTTTTTGACAGTTCCACGCTGTGAAACAATTCCTTTCGGCCTGCTGCCAAGGTTTAGGTTCAGGTGTCGGTTCAGGTGTCGGTTCGACGCTTCTGCCCGGCCCATCCGCCTCCCCGGCGGCACTTTCCTTGACGCTCTGTCGCTATATATAGTTGCTAAACGTACTTTTTATCCTACACTTCCTACACTCCCTACACCTAAAAAAGTCGGGCAGGTGTAGGAAGTGTAGGGAGTGCTGGATCATTCCTCTTATTGACAACTAAGTGAAAAGTGAGGGGCAGGGTAGGGGGCTGCGGCTGGGCTACTTGTTGGGCGAGTCCCAGACCTTGGTCTTGCTGCAGCTGACCTTCTGCGTGAGGCGGCCGACGCGGAGCAGGAAGTCGCCCTCCTCGAGCGTCCACCGTCCGTCGGCCCCTACGAACGCGAGGTCGCTGGCGGGCAGTCGGAAGGTGACGGTCTTGGTGGCTCCCGGCTCAAGGTCCACCTTTGTGAAGCAGCGCAGCCGGCGGTTGTCGGGCACGACGGAGGCGACGAGGTCGCTCGAGTAGAGCAGCACGGCCTCCTTGCCGGCGCGGCTGCCCGTGTTGCTGACGTCGACGCTGACGTTGATTACGTCGCCGTCGGCGAACTGCTGTCGGTCGGTGCGCAGGTTGGCGTAGCTGAAGGTGGTGTAGCTCAGTCCGTAGCCGAAGGGCCACTGCAGTATGACCTTGGCGTCGTAGTCGTAGGCGCCGGCCATCGTGCCCACCTCCTCGCTCACCTTGTAGTCGTAGTTGATGAGCGAGTTGATTTCCTTCGGGTATGTGTATGGCATCTTGGCCGAGAAGTTGGCGTCGCCGCTGAGCAGGTTGGCCAGTGCGTCGGCGCCGTAGTTGCCTGGCAGGAATATGTCGACGACGGCCTTCGCCAGCGGCTCGATGTCGGCGACGAGTCGCGGCCTGCCCTCGTTGAGCACGAGAATGATGGGCTTGCCCGTCTTTGCCAGAGCCTTGACGAGGTTGCGCTGGTTCTCCGAGAGCCAGAGGTCGGTGAGGTTGCCGGGCGTCTCGGTGTAAGAGTTCTCGCCGATGCAGGCGATGATGACGTCGCAGTCGGCGGCGGCCTGGACGGCGCGGTCGATCTGGGGCTCGTTCTCCTGCCAGTACTGTCCGCCCTCGTCGTAGGTGACGCCCTGCTCCAGCACGATGTTCTGCTTGCCGTATTTATTGCAGAGAGCCTCGTAGATGGTGTTGTACTTCTCGGCCAGGTCCTCGGCGTTCGAGCCCTGCCAGGTGTAGCTCCATCCGCCGTTCAGGCAGCGCATCTGGTTGGCGTTGGGCCCGGCGAGGAGAATCTTTCTGCCCTGCGTCAGCGGCAGGATGGCGTCGTCGTTCTTCAGCAGGACGATGGTCTCCTCGGCGGCGGCGAGTGCTGCTGCGGCGTGCTCTGCTGCGCCGAACTTCTCGTAGCCCTTGCCGCCGGTGTTAGGCTCGTCGAAGAGGTTCAGGCGATACTTCACGCGGAGTATGCGGCGCACGGCGTCGTCGATGCGCGACATCGGGACCTTGCCCTCCTCGACCAGCTCCTTGAGCAGGATGCAGAAGTCGACGCTGTAGGGGTCCATCGACATATCGATGCCTGCATTGACGGCAATGCGTATGGCGTCCTTCTTGTCCTTCGCCACGCGCTCGCGCTGGAAGAGGTTGTTGATGTCGGCCCAGTCGGTGACGAGCATACCGTCCCACTGCAGGTCCTCCTTCAGCCACTTCGTCATGTACTCATAGCTGGCGTGCACGGGGACGCCGTTGATGCTGGCCGAGTTGACCATCATCGTGAGCGTGCCGGCGAGTGCTGCGGCCCTGAAGGGCTCAAAGTACTTCTCGCGCAGCATCTGTGGCGAGACGTAGGCCGGCGTGCGGTCCTTGCCCGTCCAGGGGGCACCGTAGGCGAAGTAGTGCTTGGTGCTCGTGCCGACGTTGTAGCGGCCGAGGTGGTTCGGGTCGTCGCCCTGGTAGCCCCTGATTTCGGCCTCTACCATGCGTGCGTTGACGACGGCGTCCTCGCCGAAGCTCTCGTAGATTCGTGGCCAGCGCGGGTCGCGTCCGAGGTCGACGACGGGGTTGTAGACCCACGGGCAGTTGGCCGCGCGGCTCTCGTAGGCCGTAATCTGAGCCCCGCGGAAGGCGAGGTCAGTGTTGAACGAGGCAGCGATGTTGATGGGCTGCGGGAAGAGTGTTCCCGCCTGGGTGTAAGTGACGCCGTGGTTGTGGTCGAGTCCGTAGATGTCGGGAATGCCGAGATACTTCACCGACTTCTGCTGTATGAGCCTTATCCACTTCTGCCACTCGTCGACGGTGCGGGCGCGGGTGCCAGGAGCGTTGAGAATGCTGCCCACGCGGTATTTGGAGATGAGCGTGTCGAGCGTGGTCTCATTGAGCTGCCAGCTTCCGTCCTGGTACTTGCCCATGATGTCGAAGTTCAGTTCGAGCATCTGGCCCACCTTGTCGTCGAGGGTCATCTTGGCGAGCGTCTTCTCTACTTTAGCCTCGAGCGCGGCGTCGCGCGGGATGGCTGGTTTTACGGTGCCCTGTGCCGCTGCCACGGCGGCAGCGCAGGTCAGCAATGCGGTCAGAAAGGTTGTCTTCATAGATGTTTTAGTGTAATGATTGTGATTACTGGCTGCAAAGTTACGAATAAATTACAATAAAACAAAAAATTTTGCGTTATATTAGATGTGCTTAGACGCTACGCCATACTCGCCGCCGTACTCCTTGCCGCGCTTCAGGCCCGGGCACAGTACGACCCGTCGTTCAGTCATTACTGGGCGATGGAGACCGCGTTTAACCCTGCGGCAGTGGGCAAGGACCAGAAGCTGAACGTGTCCGGTGCCTACAACATGACGCTCGTAGGCTTCGAGAACAACCCCAAGACGATGTTCGTCGGCACCGACCTGCCGCTCTACTTCTTCCGCTCGTTCCACGGCGTGGGCCTGCAGCTGATGAACGACGACATCGGCCTGTTCTCGCACAAGCGCATCACCCTGCAGTACGCCTTCAAGCGGCGCCTGCTCGGCGGTATGCTGAGCATCGGCGTGCAGGGAGGGCTGCTGAACGAGTCGTTCGACGGCAGCGAAGTAGACCTCGACATGGCTGACGACGACGCCTTCTCGAAGGCGGACATCACGGGCAACAGCTTCGACCTGGGTGGCGGCATCTACTACAGCCACGGCAGCGGCTGGTATGCGGGTGTCTCGGTGCAGCACGCCTTAGAGCCGGTCATCGACCTGGGCGAGACGAACGAGCTGGACGTCAGCCGGACGTATTATTTTACGGGTGGATACAATATTCGGCTGAGAAATCCGTTACTTATGTTGCAGACCTCGGTCTTGGCGCGCACCGACGCCGTCGCCTACAGGGGCGACTTCACCGCACGGCTCAGATATCAGCACGAGAAACGGCTGCTCTATGCCGGACTGGGCTACAGCCCCACCAACTCGGTGACGGTCTTCGTCGGCGGGCAGTTCCACGGCATCATGGTGGGCTACAGCTACGAGGCCTACACCACGGCCATCAACATTGGCAACGGCAGCCACGAGCTGCACGTGGGCTACCAGACCGACATCGACTTCGGGAAGAAAGGCCGGAACAAACATCAGAGTGTAAGACTATTATAACAACGATATGAAAAGACTGACAATAGTGTTTTGCGCCACGGCGGTGATTTTGCTGACCGGCTGCTTCGGCAGCAAGGTGGCTTCGGGCAGTGGCGGCGAACTGACAGGAAGCAGCGGGCGGGCCTTCTCGGAGCCTGCACCCTACGGCATGGTGCTCGTCAAGCGCGGACACCTGAAGATGGGCATCGACAAGCAGGACTCACTCTGGGGCAAGCAGACGCCCGTGCGCGACATCTCGGTGGACGGATTCTGGATGGACGACACGGAGATTACGAACTCTGAATACCGGCAGTTCGTCAACTACGTGCGCGACTCCATCCTGCGCGAGCGACTCGCCGACCCGAACTACGGCGGCGACGAGACCTACAAGATTGAGGAAGACAAGAACGGCGACCCCATCAAGCCGCACCTGAACTGGAAGAAGAACCTGCCACGCAAGCCCAACGAGGACGAGCAGCGCGCCATAGAGAGCCTCTACGTCACCAACCCCGTGACGGGCGAGAAGATGCTCGACGCATCGCAGATGAATTATAGGTACGAAATCTACGACTACACCACCGCAGCCCTGCGCCGCAACCGCCTCAACCCCGAGGAGCGGAACCTGAACACGGATGTCACGGTCGACGAGAACGAGAAGGTGTGGATATCGAAGGATACCGCCTACATCAACGACGAGGGCAAAATCGTGCGCGAGACGCTGAACCGCGAACTGACCGGCCCGTGGGACTTCCTTAACACGTACATTGTTAATATATATCCCGACACGACCTGCTGGGTGAACGACTTCCCCAACGCCGACAACGAGGTGTATATGCGCAACTACTTCTCGAACTCTGCCTACAACGACTACCCCGTGGTGGGGGTCACGTGGGAGCAGGCCAACGCCTTCTGCGCCTGGCGAACGGAGTACCTGCTGAAAGGACTCGGCCCCGCCGCCCGATTCGTACAGCGCTACCGCCTGCCGACCGAGGCTGAGTGGGAGTACGCCGCCCGCGGCAAGGACGGCACAGAGTTCCCCTGGGAGAACGAGGACGTGGCATCGGGCAAGGGCTGCTTCTTTGCCAACTTCAAGCCCGACGACGGCAACTACACCAAGGACGGCAACCTGATAACGTCGAAGGTGGGAATCTACTCGTCGAACACCAACGGCCTGTACGACATGGCCGGCAACGTGGCCGAATGGACGTCGACCATATACACCGAAGCCGGTGTCGACGCCATGAACGACGTGAACCCCCAGCTGAGCTACAACGCCGCCAAGGAAGACCCCTACCGGCTGAAGAAGAAGTCGGTGCGCGGCGGCTCGTGGAAGGACCCCGAGAGCTACATCCGCTCGGCCTGGCGCTCGAGCGAGTTCCAGAACCAGCCCCGCAGCTACATCGGCTTCCGCTGCGTGCGCTCGCTGGCCAACACCGTGAGCGAGAAGGCCAAGACCACGAAAGCGAAAAAGAAATAAGCCCCCGAGAAGCCTCGAAACATCGAACCACCGAAATAACGAAACAACGAAATGACAAAGTACAGCAAATTCAATATCATCTACCGCTTGCAGAAGTGGCTCGACAGTGTCCCTGGGCAGACGTTCATGAACTATGCCTACAGCTGGGGCGCGTCGATTGTGATTCTTGGTACGCTCTTCAAGCTGACCCACCTGCCCGGTGCCAACTTCATGCTGTTCCTCGGCATGGGCACTGAGGTCGTGGTGTTCTTCATCGCGGCCTTCGACCGGCCCTTCGACAAGACGGCCGACGGCATGGATCTGCCGACGCACGTGGGCGGCGACGTGGTGACCGTTGGCGCTACCGACGGCGAGGCTGCAACAATGTTGCAGCACAGCGGACAGGACGAGAACGGCGGCGAAGGGGCTGCCTACAGCGGCGGCACGATAGTCGGCGGCGGTGGCGGTACCGTTATCATCGGCGGCGGTGTCGTCGGCGGTGGTTCTATGCCGCAGGCTGCCGAACAGGCGACGGTTGACACCGAGGCCATTGCAGCCGTGGCTTCGTCGGTAACGACGGTGGCCGGCGGACAGGTGGTATCGCCCGTGCCCGAGGTGAACCCCGAACTGGAAGAGGCTACCGCCAACTACGTCGACCGGCTGAAGGAACTGACGGAGATGCTCTCAAAGGTCTCTGAGCAGTGCGAGCGCCTGACGCGCGACAGCGAGGAGATGGAGAACCTGAACCGCACGCTGACCGGCATCTGCAAGATCTACGAGATGCAGCTGAAGGGTGCCAGCCAGCAGATTGGTACCATCGACGAGATTAACGAGCAGACGCGCAAGATGGCCGACCAGATAGCCGAGCTGAACAAGATTTACGCCCGCATGATTGAGGCCATGACCGTCAATATGCCCAAAGCCCCCATCGCCCAATAACCCCATTAAGCCAATTATCCCCATCAAACCATGGCAATAAAGAAAAGACCAGTCTCGCCGCGCCAGAAGATGATTAACCTGATGTACGTCGTCTTGATGGCCATGCTCGCGCTGAACGTCTCGAACGAGGTGCTCAACGGCTTCTCCATCGTGGAGGAAAGCCTGAACCGCACCACGTCGAACGCCGCCAAGGAGAACCTGGCCATATACGACGACTTTGAGGAGCAGATGAAGGCCAACCCGCAGAAGGTGAAGGAGTGGTACGACAAGGCTATGCAGGTGCGCCAGATGAGCGACTCAATCTATAACTTCGCTGCCGACCTGAAACTGGCCATCGCCCGCGAGGCCGACGGCAGCGACGGCAACCCCAAGAACCTGCAGAACAAGGAGGACCTGGAGGCGGCCAACCAAGTAATGTTGGCACCCGGACGCGGACAGGGCGGCGACCTGAAACAGGCCATCGACCAGTACCGCGAGCGCATTCTGAAGATGATTCCCGACACGGCCAAGCAGCGCACCATTGCCAGCGACCTGACGACAGAGGTTCCCCCGACGGGACTGGGCAAGAACTGGCAGGAGTATATGTATGAGTCGATGCCCGCCGCTGCTGCCGTTACCCTGCTCTCGAAACTGCAGAACGACGTGCGCAGTGCCGAGCGCGAGGTGCTCCACACGCTGGTGCAGAACATCGACGTGAAGGACATCCGTGTGAATGCCCTCGAGGCCTTCGTCATCCCGAACTCGCAGACCATCGTCCGCGGCGACAAGTTCTCGGCACACATCGTGATGGCCGCCGTCGACACCACGCAGGTGCCCGACATCTACATCGGCAACCAGAAGGTGACGCTCCGCGACAACATCTACGAGCGCATCTGCGGCTCGACGGGCGACTTCACCCTGGCCGGCTACATTGAAACCGTCAACGGCAACGGCGACAAGATTAAGCGCGACTTCTCGCAGAAGTACACCGTCGTCGACCCGTCGGCAACCGTCTCGGCCGACCTGATGAATATGCTCTACGCCGGATATTCGAACCCCATCAGCGTCTCCGTGCCCGGCGTGCCGCTTAACAAGATTCAGGCCTCGATGAGCGGCGGAGGCACGCTGCAGCCCACCGGCCCCGGCAAGTATATTGCCCGCCCGACGAAGGTCGGCGAGAACGTGACCATCACCGTCACCTCGACCAACACGGGCCGACCGCAGCAGATGGGGCAGTTCACCTTCCGCGTGCGCAAACTGCCCGACCCAACGCCGTTTATCGCCATGAAGGACGAGCAGGGCAACCCCTCGCGATTCAAGGGCGGCGGCCTGGCCAAGGGAAGCCTGATGGGCATCGACGGCATCGGCGCAGCCATCGACGACGGCATACTCGACATCGCCTTCAAGGTAGTGTCGTTCGAGACGGTGTTCTTCGACAATATGGGTAACGCCGTGCCGATGGCCAGCAACGGTGCTCAGTTCTCTGACCGCCAGAAGGACACGTTCCGCAAGCTGACCCGCAACCGCCGCTTCTACATCTCGCGCGTTGTCGCTGTTGGCCCCGACGGCATTCAGCGCACGCTGCAGAACCCTATGGAAATTATTGTAAAGTAGAATAGAAGATATGAAAAGACTATTGTTCTTATTGATGATAACGCTGACCGTCGGCTCAGCAACAGCGCAGCCGAAGCGCAGCCGCGTGCAGCAGACACAGCAGGCCCAGCAGCAGAAGAGTCAGGGCACGCAACAGTCGCAGGGCATGACCCGACGTATGCAGATAAGCTACCCCGTGGCCCTCGACATGCCCGAGGACGTGGTGTGGCGACGCGACATCTACCGCGAGTTGAACCTCAACGACGATGCGAACGCCGGACTCTACTACCCCGTGCAGCCGCAGGGCAAGCAGCTGAACCTGTTTACCTATATCTTCAAGCTGGCGCAGAACGGCTACATTCCCATCTACGAGTATTCGGTGGCCAACGACGGCAACGACGACTTCTCGGATGCGGCGAAGGTGAAGCTGAAGACCGTTCTCGACAACTTCCACATCTTCTATGAAGAGCAGGACGGCAAGCTGAAGATCGACAACAGCGACATTCCGTCGCAGGAGGTGATGAAGTACTTCCTCAAGGAGAGTGCCTACTACGATCAGGGCAACGCCACGTTCCACATCAAGCCGCTCGCACTCTGCCCCGTGATGCTGCGCGAGGACGACTTCGGCGGCGAGGCTGCGCAGTACCCGCTCTTCTGGGTGAAGTACAGCGACCTGGAGCCCTATCTCAGCCGACAGACGGTGATGACGTCGAACGTGAACAACGCCGCCGTCATGTCGATGGACGACTACTTCACGCTGAACAAGTACAAGGGCAAAATCTACAAGACGAACAACATGCTGGGCAAGACGCTGGCACAGATTGCCGGCGGCGACTCCACCAAGCTCTCCGACGAGCAGAAGCGCATCGAGGCCGAGCTGGAGGCATTCAAGAACAACATCTTCGGCGACAAGTTGAAGCGCGACTCGCTCGACAGCGTCGCCGACACCAAGGCCGACGTGAAGACCAAGGTCAAGAAGGAGCGCCGCACAAGTACCAAGACCGAGAAGGCCAGCAAGCCGAAGAAGTCGTCGTCGGCGGCTTCGTCGTCACCGTCCGCAGCCCGTGTGTCGGTACGCCGGCAAAGACATTGATATGTGAGGAGCGATGGGCAGAAGATTATGGCTTATATTGGCAATGGGGCTGAGCCTGCACCTGCATATGCGGGCGGGCAATCCCGTGAAGTTCGGCATCAAAGGGGGCGTCGAGCTAACTGAGATCAGATTCAGTGGCGACGCGCTGAACGCGTCAAACCGCATGGGCTTCTACGCCGGACCCGTGGTGAAGTTCACGCTGCCCGTCGTCGGCCTTCACATCGATGCGTCGGCTCTCTACAGCCAGCGCGACTTGAAAATCGACGGTGAGAAGCTCCAGCAGAAGAGCCTGCTCCTGGCTGGCGACCTGCGCTACGGCCTCGGACTGAGCGATGTCCTGGGCTTCTTCGCCAGTGCCGGCCCACAGCTTAGCCTCAACGTCGGCGACGAAGTGTTCACATGGAAGGACAACGGGCAGAACAACCGCCAGTACACCCTGCAGAACACGATGCTCAGCTTCAACCTGGGTCTGGGCGTCAGCTTGCTCAGCCACTTAGAGGCAGGCATCTACTACAACATCCCCCTCGGCAAGACGGCCGACTTCACCTGGGAGCAGTTTACCACTGAGCTGAAGGACACAAGCTGGAACCGCGCAAAATCCAGAACCAACGCCTGGCACGTCGCCGTGGCCTATTACTTCTAACGAACCTTGAACTTTGCCGATGTCATACTGCCCGTGCCGCTCGACGGATGCTTTACCTACGCCATTCCACAGCAATGGCGCGACAGCGTAAAGACGGGGCAGCGCGTGCTCGTTCCCTTCGGGCGCAACAAGCAGCACGTCGGCATCATTGCCAAGCTGCACGACGTCAAGCCGCAAGACTATGAGGTGAAGGACATTCTACAGCTGATAGACTCGGACCCCGTCCTGCTACCCGTGCAGCTCGCCCTCTGGCAGTGGATTTCCACCTATTATATGTCACCCATCGGCGAGGTCTACAAGGCGGCACTCCCCGCCGGCCTGAAGGCCGAGGACGGCTACCGTCCCAAGACAGAGACCTACATCCGACTGACTGAGCCATACCGCAGCGAAGCCGCACAGCACATGGCCCTCAACATGCTGCAGCGCGCCCCGAAGCAGCTCAAGGCGCTGACTGACTTCCTGTTTCTGGCCGAGGGAGCCGTCACCCGCGACGAACTGCTGAACGAGGGTCACACGCTGCAGACCGTCACCATGCTCGTCAAGCGCGGCATCCTTGAGACCTACGAGGTGGAGGTGGGCCGACTGAACCACGGAGGCGAGCCCCACCCCGAGCTGGTCAAGAAGCTCAGCCCCGCCCAGGAGACGGCCTACAACGAAATCCTCATGTCGTTCCTCAAGAAGAAGGTCACGCTGCTGCACGGCGTCACCTCGTCAGGCAAGACCGAGATTTACATCCACCTCATACAGCGCGAGATCGACCAGCACCGCCAGGTGCTCTACCTGCTGCCCGAGATAGCACTGACCGTCCAGATGATGGACCGCCTGCACCGCGTCTTCGGCGACCGTCTGGGCATCTACCATTCCAAGTACAGCGATGCCGAGCGCGTGGAAATCTGGCAGAAGCAACTGTCAGGCCATCCCTACGACGTCATCCTCGGCGCACGCTCGGCCGTCTTCCTGCCCTTCCAGAACCTCGGCCTCGTCATCGTCGACGAAGAGCACGAGACGAGCTTCAAGCAGCAGGACCCCATGCCCCGCTATCATGCCCGCTCGGCAGCCATCATGCTGGGCGCCAAAGTGCTACTCGGCACCGCCACGCCCTCGATGGAGTCCTACCACAACGCACGGACGGGCAAGTACGGCTACGTTCAGCTGACCCAGCGCCATCAGGGCATCGAGCTGCCCGAGATACAGGTCGTCGACATCAAGGACCTGCAGCACCGCAAGATGATGACCGGCCCCTTCTCACCGCTCTTGCTGGCGCGGGTCCGCGAGGCACTGCAGCGCGGACAGCAGGCCATCCTCTTCCAGAACCGCCGGGGCTATGCGCCGATGATTGAGTGCAAAGCCTGTGGATGGGTGCCACACTGCCAGAACTGCGACGTCTCGCTGACGTTCCACCGCCAGATGAACCAGCTCGTATGCCACTACTGCGGAGCCGTCTACCAGGTGCCCGTCGTGTGCCCGGCCTGCGGCGGCACTGACCTGAAGACGCGCGGCTACGGCACCGAGAAGATAGAGGCCGACGTGCGCGACATCTTCCCGGAGGCACGCATCAGCCGCATGGACCTCGACACCACACGCACACGCAACGCCTACGAGCGCATCATCAGCGACTTCGGCTCAGGCCGCACCAACCTGCTCATCGGCACGCAGATGATTTCCAAGGGACTCGACTTCGACCGCGTCAGCGTGGTCGGCATACTTAACGCCGACACCATGCTCAGCTACCCCGACTTCCGCGCCCACGAGCACGCCTACATGATGATGGCACAGGTGAGCGGACGAGCCGGGCGCAAGGGCAGTCGCGGCCTCGTCATCCTGCAGACGCGCCAGCCCCAGCTGCCCATCATTCAGCAGGTGGTGAGGGGCGACTACGAGAGCCTCTACAGCTCGCTCTGTGCCGAGCGCCAGCAGTTCCACTATCCGCCCTACTACCGCCTCATTGCCGTCTACCTGAAGCATCGCAGCGATGCACTGACAGAAACCGCTGCTCAGGAGCTGGGCTTCCGCCTGCGCCAGTGGTTCGGCAGCCGCGTACTCGGCCCCGACAAGCCCGGCGTGGCCCGCGTCAAGTCGCTCTGCATCCGCAAGCTCGTGCTCAAGTTAGAGAACGGCCTCAACCTGGCCGACGTCCGCCGCTACCTCGCCCTCGCCCAGCAGCAGATGCTACAGGACAAGCGTTACGCCTCGCTACAAATCTACTACGACGTCGATCCGCTGTAACCAGACCCGACAAAAACCCACCGCCTTTTGCCCAAAACCCACCGCCTTTTACCCAAAACCCGGCGCCTTTTGTCCAAAACCCACCGCTTTCTCGTAAAACATGGCTTCCGTCCGCAGGTGTCGGTTCAGGTGTCGGTTCCTCCCATCAGGTGCAGGTTCGAGGCCTGTTCTCACTACTTATAAAGGGCTCCTGACTCCTTATTATGATTGTTATTTGTACTTTTTATCCTACACTTCCTACACTTCCTACACCTAAAAAAAGTTCAAAAGGTGTAGGAAGTGTAGGAAGTGCAGGTTATTTCCTGTGATTCACAATCATAGTCACTGGCTTTCGAATTTGTCTCATCTCAAGCGCGATTCGCAGGCGAGGTGGACAAACCTATTTAAAAAAAGACAAGCGATGCAACATCGTAGTTACATCGCTTGTCTTTAGTATTCGTCCTCGTTGAAAACTTGTTTTTCGTTTTTTATACATTGGTTATCAGCGACTTGTGTTACTCTTAACTATTTTTTAGCCAAACTTACCGCACGGTCTGAGGAGGTCAGAGGCGATTCATTGGCGGGTTCGACAAACTTATTACCTATTTTTATTTGCTTCTTTGCGGGTACAAAGATACAACTATTTTGACAAAAACAACTTTTTGAATTAAAAATCAACGATATATATTATAATAATATTAGGTGAAAAGTCAAATAAAAAGCATTTCCGAGTTCTAATCAAAAGAAAAAAAATCCTCTTGGGTCTTATTTCTTGGGAGCCATTCTTTCTAATGCCATTCGGAGTTCACTATCTTTCTTCTCACAGCATACCGCTATTAAAGTGCCTCTAAGTTTGCTTCCATCCTTATCTGCCATAAACTGACAATTCATGCTCCCTTCTTTGGCCACTTTATACAAAGTCTCTTTTAAATCTTCTTCAGCGAAATAATGAAAGTTTTTCTCATCTTGTAGTTGATCATGTATATATTCAGTGAGATAGCCTATTTCCCAAAAGGTTGGAACAGAGATATTCTTGTGAGAATTATTTTTCTCGGCATAACGAGATTCTCCTGGTTGATCTGTTATTTCTAAACCTAACTCTTTTAACCTTTTATCCTCCATAATAACGACATTAACATCTTTAAGATTGCTATTTGTCATGGCTATTGTGAGACCTGCCTCTTCTAGTTCATTCATGTCGTTAATCTGCCATACAGATATATCATTATCTTCTGTGGCCAAATCGGATACAGATACAGCGTCAAGACATCCTTTGTCTTCCCATTTCTCTGGTTTGATACGTCTTAAATAGTACATTTCGCTGTAATAATTTCTTTTAATTTCTTGTACTTCACACGGAGCATCATTTCTCGAGGTTCTTCAAATGCTGTTATGATATCCAAAGCCTCTTTATTACACCAATGTCCTAACAAACTAAACGTTGCTGACTTGATGGCATACGATTTGTGATTTTTACAGCATGCAGCTATTGTCATTGCAACCGGACTAACCTCATCAAAACTAAATTCCAATAAGAGTTTGAGTAAACCAACAACTACTTTCTCCTTATTACAGTTATCATTAAAGATCTTTTGAACCCATAATAAAACATCTCCTTTGCGATATGATGAGAAAAGATTCCTAAGGAATATATAAGCCTCTTCATCATTATCGTCATTTGCTTTTGCTAATAGTTTATTTGTAAAAGTTAGTTTAAACGAATCCAACCTTTCCAAGACGCCTTCTTCGTCAGGTATATCGGTTGCATTTTCTGATTTTGAAATTAGCGAGAAAATGCCTGCTCCAGAGCGATTAGGATTAGAAAGTTTTATTGTGTTCCTAAAATATGCATCATAGTATGAACGTCCCGACAGTCTTAGTTCTCTCCTTTTATTCTGTGTTGTGGAGAACTGAAAATCAAGATCATCCCATGAAACTAACTCACTTACTTGTGTCCAAAATTGTGAATTAGGAGTAATATCTTTAGCAACTTTCTCTGATATTATCATCTTTAATCTGTAAGAAGTCTGTTATATTCGTCTATAAGTTGTAAAGTGTCTGTTTTGGTCGCCTCTAGTATTGATGTTATCAATTCTGGATTGAAGTTTATATCTTGTCCCACCATCGTATTAAAATCAGTTTCAACAAGAATTCTATCTGATGGTAACTGTTCAAATGATGTTTGGAAGACTGAACGAGATATTGTAGAAACTTGGTTAACTAAGATATTGCTTCCTTCTGAGAATGGTTTCCTTATCACATTGCGTAATCTCCACTCAACAATATTTTGAGAGTCTTTTACCACAAACTTATGATATGATGAAACAAGATGTTCTATGTCTAAGTCAAAGCATACATTCAAGCATAATGCTATTCTGTTAATAATCCATGTTGGATAAGCCTGTGTAAGCATTGAAATAATGCGCTGGACTTTTGAGATAAAATCGTCAATTGGTTCCAAATTGTCTTCCGTTGATATCTTATTTCTCAATATATCAATGCGACCTT
Organism: uncultured Prevotella sp.; assembly: GCA_905235325.1. Taxonomy (GTDB): domain Bacteria; phylum Bacteroidota; class Bacteroidia; order Bacteroidales; family Bacteroidaceae; genus Prevotella. The sequence goes on from CAJOLE010000046.1 coordinate 16,145, forward strand.
GCCCAAATGAAATTTTGAAGGAGTCGTTATTGGTTCTTAATTCAATAGACAATCCTTCAATGGGTTGAAGGCCATTGGGAGTAATTTGAAAATTCATCTGCTTATTCGTAGATGGCAGTAGGGCGAATTCCTGCATAAGAGGATTAAGAATGGCCAAATCCTGATTATTCATCATACGATTTTCGTTGATGAAGACCGTTGCACGGCGATTTATCTGTTCGTTCAACATAACAATTGAATTATTTGCTTAAGATTTGCTTCTTTGTTTCAAGAATGCAAAGGTACAAATAATATTTGAAAAGACGGCATAAAATTGCTGATTCGCAAGAGATTTAAGCAAAATTTTTCTAAAATCACACCTATGTGACACTAAAAGTAGCGATAATTGAAGTTTTTTGAGTACCTTTGCAACGCATAGTGGCGATATGCCATCTTTGCACGACAT
>CAJOLE010000047.1 GCA_905235325.1 uncultured Prevotella sp.
AGAAAAGCGGGTGCAAAGGTACAACAAAAAAGTGAAAAGCGAAAAGTGAAAAGTGAAAAGTTTTCGCTTTTTAACTATTTTTTGTCGGAATCGGGGTGTTGTTTGCAGGAAATTGCTTAATTTTGCACCCGTAAAGCGAAAATAGTTAAATCGGAAGTCGATAATCGTCAGTCATAAATAGTAAAATAAATATCGTCTTGACACCAGCAGAATATATACAGCTTAAAGCCTTTGCGCGCATTGACGGTGCCCTGCTTGCGGTGCTGTGGATAGCCAGTTTTGCCTGTTATATAGTGGGATTGGCTAATCCTTTCTACGGCATTCTGGCTGTGGGGCTGATGGTGGCCACCCCGTTCTTCGTGTGCCGCCGGCTTGGCAAGTTCCGTGACGAGGGGCGCGACGGCGTCATCTCGCTGAAGCGGGGTTGGGCCTATTCCGCATACGTATTCTTCTATGCTGCCATCCTGCTGGCTTTGGCTCAGTATCTCTACTTTGCCTTTATGGACCGCGGCTATCTGCTTCAGTCGCTCACCGACCTTGTGTCGTCGCCCGAGGCCAAACAGGCTTTGAGTCAGTATGGTCTTCAGCAGTCAATGACTGAGAACTTAGCCTTGATGGGGCAGATGCGGCCCATCGACTATGCGGTGAATGTGCTTGTGGTAAACGTCCTGATGGGCATAGTCCTCGGGCTCCCCATTGCTGCCGTCATGCAGCGCAGCAAGTCAGAATAGTAAATCTGTAAATCGTAAATAACACATTGTGGACATATCAGTAGTAATACCTCTTTATAATGAGGACGAGTCGATTCCCGAGCTCTACGCATGGATTGAGCGGGTGATGAAAGCCAATGGCTTCACCTATGAGGTCATCTTCATCAACGACGGCTCGACCGACCGTTCCTGGGACATCATTGCCGAGTTGCACCGCCAGCATCCCGACGTGGTCAAGGGCATCAAGTTCCGCCGTAACTACGGCAAGTCGCCTGCCCTCTACTGCGGCTTTGCCGAGGCACGGGGCGACGTGGTCATCACGATGGATGCCGACCTGCAGGACTCGCCCGACGAGATTCCCGAGCTTTACCGCATGATACGCGAGGAGGGCTACGACCTCGTCAGCGGCTACAAGCAGAAACGCTACGACCCGCTGTCGAAGACGCTGCCCACGAAGCTCTTCAACGCTACGGCGCGCAAGATCAGCGGCATCAAGAACCTGCACGACTTCAACTGCGGCCTGAAGGCATACCGCCAGGCCGTGGTGAAGAACATAGAGGTCTACGGCGAGATGCACCGCTACATTCCCTATCTGGCCAAGCAGGCCGGCTTCGACAAGATTGGCGAGAAGGTCGTCCAGCACCAGGCCCGCAAGTACGGCCAGTCGAAGTTCATGGGCCTGAACCGCTTCGTCAATGGCTATCTCGACCTGCTGACGCTGTGGTTTCTCTCTACCTTCGGCAAGAAGCCGATGCACGTCTTCGGCTTCCTGGGCACTATCGTGTTCTTTATCGGTTTCCTGGCCGCCTTCATCATTGGTGCAGGCAAGTTGTGGTGCCTCGTCCACAATATTCCCCAGCGTCTGGTTACCGACTCTCCCTATTTCTACATCTCGCTGACCATGATGATGATAGGCACGCAGCTCTTCCTGACCGGCTTCATTGGCGACCTCATCAGCCGCTCGTCGGCTGGTCGTAACGATTATCAGATAGAAGAAACGATATGATACGCAAGCTGACTGTATTCATCTTCGGACTGCTGGCTGTCTGGGCCTGTTCCTCCATCGACTGCCCTGTGCAGCACACGGTGCGAACCTATTATGCCGTCTATAATGTCGACCAGAAAGCCGATACGCTGAAAGACACGCTCTCGGTCATGATTCATCGTACAGGATTCCCTGACACGCTGCTGCTCAATACAGTGTCCAACCCAACGTCATTCTCGCTGCCCGTCAGCTACTTCAGTACCGTCGACACGCTTTACTTCCGCTTCGGCCAGAACCTGATAAGGACTGTCGACACGGTATGGGTGACGAAGGAGAATCTCCCTCATTTCGAGTCGGTCGACTGCAACGTCCAGTACTTCCATCGCATCCTTGACGTCCGTACCACCCACCACGCCATAGACTCCATCACCATCAATAACCCCAAGGTAGATTATGACCCTCAGGCAATACACTTCCACCTCTATCCCAAGAGCCGCGATTAGCCTCCTGCTCCTGCTGCTCACGTCGGCGGCCGGCGCACAGAAGCTCTTCAAGCTTGAGAAGGACTCCATCCCCGTGATGCGAGGCTTCCAGGTGTCGTTCGACCTCTTCGGAGCCGGGCAGATGATGCTGAGCGACTACGGACAGTACGAGGCGGCGCTGCGCCTGAACCTGCACGACCAGTGGTTCCCCATCGTCGAGGTGGGCTACGGCAAGGGTTCGCGCGAGGACGATGTCGTGACGGGTGTCACCTATAAGACCAAGGCTCCCTATTACCGGGTAGGCATCGACTTCAACCTGCTGAAGAAGAAGCACCAGTCGAACCGCCTTTTCGGGGGGCTCCGCTATGCCTACACGTCGTACAAGGTCGACCTGTCGCGCCCCAATCTTGAAGACCCCAACTGGCATACCGTCGAGACATTCGGCATCACCGGCGACAAGTGCTCGCAGCACTGGCTCGAGGCCGTCGTCGGCATCGATGCGAAGGTCTTCGGTCCGCTCCACCTCGGCTGGAGTGTCCGTTACAAGCAGCGCCTGAAGCACGACGACGGCATCATCGGCAAGACCTGGTATGTGCCCGGCTACGGCATCTGGGACTCGTCCGAACTTGGCGGCACGTTTAACTTCATCATCGATATATGAAATGGTATAAGCTCCTGTTCCTCCTGCTGCTCATCGTCGGCTCAGTCCTCATCATCCGCCAGCAGCGTGCCATGCCCTATCAGCATGACAAGGGTTTCGTCTTCGGCACAGTCTACAGCATCACCTACCAGTACGGCGACAACCTGAAGGCAGAGATTGAAGCCGCCCTGCAGCAGGTCGACGGCGAGTTCTCGATGTTTAACGACACCTCGACCGTTGCCCGCCACAACCGAGGCGAGAAGGTCAGCGAGAGTCCTATGTACAAGGAAGTCTACAACCTGGCCCAGACCGTCAGTCGGGAGACCGACGGCGCCTTCGACATAACCGTCGCCCCCCTCGTCAATGCCTGGGGCTTCGGCTTCAAGCACGAGCAGATGCCCACAAAGCAACAGGTGGACAGCCTGCTGCGCATCCGCAACCAGTACGACTTCTCGGCCATTGCCAAGGGCTACGGCTCCGACGTCGTGGCACGCCTGCTGCGCAGTCGGGGCATCACCAATTTCATGGTCGAGATTGGCGGCGAGATCGTCGCTCAGGGCATCAGCGAGCGCCGCCTGCCCTGGAAGATCGGCGTCACCAAGCCCACCGACGACTCCCTTTCCGTTGGCGGCGAGCTTCAGACCGTGCTTAACATCACCGACATCGCCATGGCCACCAGCGGTAACTACCGCAAGTTCTACTACAAGGACGGACAGAAGTATGCCCACACCATCGACCCCAAGACGGGCTACCCCGTGCAGCACTCCCTGCTCTCGGCCACCGTCCTCGCCAAAGACTGTGCCACCGCCGATGCCTACGCCACGTCGTTCATGGTCCTGGGCATTGAGCGCGCCAAGGCCGTCCTCGAGAAGCATCCCGAGCTCATGGCTTATTTCATCTTTGCCCGTACAGACGGCACCAACGACGTCTGGTTCTCTCCCTCGTTACAGAATAAAATTGCCGAATAAGAATAAATCGTAAATCGTCCGTTGCAGCTCTACGACCAACTGTTGCTTTTCCCCCTGTTCCAGGGGATGAGTCGCGACAATCTCGCTCAGGTTGTCGGACAGACCAAGTTTGGCTTCGTCAAGAGTGGGGAAGGGCAGACCGTCGTGCGCGAGGACGACGCCTGCACCCAGTTCTTCTTCCTCCTCTCCGGCCAGCTGAGCGCAGAGAGCCGCTCCGACGACCATGTCTACACCGTCGTCGAGGTGTTACAGGCTCCCTATATGCTGCAGCCCGAAGCCATCTTCGGCTATAACCAGCGCTTTACCCACACCTTCACGGCCGTTTCCGAATGTAGCCTCATCACCATCAGCAAGGATGAGGTGTTGCGCCTCAGCAACCAGTTCCTCGTGTTCCGCATCAATCTGCTCAACCTCTATGCCACCCAGTCGCAGAAGCTCTTGCGACAGCCCTGGCACCGCTTTCCAGAAACCCTCGCCGAGCGCATCGTCCGTTTCCTCAGTCAGCACTGCCTCTATCCGGCCGGCCCCAAGACTTTCAACATCCTGATGACCCGCCTGGCCGACGAGGTCGGCGACAGCCGTCTCGACGTCAGCCGCGCCCTCAACCAGCTACAGCGCGACGGACTTCTCCGGCTCCGTCGCGGCCGCATCGAGGTGCCCCAGATGGAGCGCCTGCTCATGTAGCTGTGAGCCAAACCGCCATTATAATACCAACCCTAAAATAAGTAGAATGATATGAAAAAGATTTTTTTGACAACCGTGATGATGGTCATTTCCTTGACCTTGACAGCGCAGACAGGCGCAAGTGCTTATATCTTAGACGCAAGCGGCACACCCACCAACGTCCGCAATGCACCGAATGGGAAGGTCGTTCAGACTCTTTCCGACAGTGGCTATGTGGTGAGTTTGCTCGAAGTGAAAAACAATTGGTGGAAGATTGACCCCCTTGTCGATATCTACGGCGACGGTGAGGATGACAGTATCCTACTTAAAGGCTCGAAAACCGGCTATTGGGTGCATTACTCTGTGCTGGGGTTCGGAATAAATGGCGACCATACGAATGTTCTGCGCGAAACGCCATCGTCAAAAGCCAAACCTCTGAAGTTGGAACCCAGCTACTTGTTTGAAGTCGGCCTGCGCCCCCTCGAGATTCAAGGGAAATGGATCAAGGTAATTACTACCGACAAGCGCCATACGGGATGGATGCCCATCGACAGGATTTGCTCCAATCCGCTCACCACCTGTCCGTAGTAAAGGCTTCTTCTAATGATTTAATGAAATGTACCTAAGACGCTGGTGGAGATAAAGTTACAGACTACTCCCATTTATGGGAGTGGCAGGGTAGGGGTCAGTAACTTCAATCCAGCCGGTTTTATGAGGTACAATGACGTAGTTACGAATAACAGGAAACATCCTACACTTCCTACACTCCCTACACCTGACCGAAAATTTTAGGTGTAGGAAGTGTAGGAAGTGTAGGATAAAACCTGCGAATGACAACTATATATGCAAGAAAAGGCGGTTTCATCGGGAAAAACGACCCTCGATGACTGCCTTCAGAGGGTGGAACCGACACCTGAACCGACACCTGAGCGTGGCGGGTGATGGGATGAATGGGCAGGATGGGCTGAATGGGAAAAGGCGGCGGGTTTTGGGAAAAAGGCGGCGGGTTTTGGCGAAAAGGCGGCAGGTATTACATTGTGACTGTCGGTGTCAGGGCTAAAATTTCCTACATTACAGATGATACTATTTGCACAGTTTCGGTGGCAGATACTACATTGATGCTGATTTGCTCCTGCTCGGGTGAAATAATCAGCCAAAAGTTTTGCGCTTTCCGCTTTTATTCGTACCTTTGCACGCTGTTATAGAGAAAGTTAGAGTATATGAATCAGGAGAACGAACGGAAGAACCCGTTTTTTGAGCCTTACGATACGCCGCACGACACGGCACCCTTCGACCGGATCCGCTTAGAGGACTTCGAGGAGGCCTTCATGGAGGGCATACGCCGCGACAACGAGCAGATAGACAAGATTATCAACAATCCGGAGAAGCCGACCTTCGACAACACCATCATCACGGTGGACGACGAGAAGGACAACTACTACGACCTGCTGGACCGCGTATCGACCGTCTTCTTCAACCTGCTGTCGGCCGAGACGAACGACGACATGGACGAGCTGGCGCAGAAGCTGTCGCCGGTACTGACGAAGCATGCCAACGACATCCGTCTGAACGAGCGGCTGTTTGAGCGCATCAAGTACGTACACCGCCACCACCGCCGGCTGACACCCGAGGAGAAGATGCTTTTAGACACGTGCTACGACGGATTCGTGCGCAGCGGTGCCCTGCTCGACGAGGCGGGGAAGGAGCGGCTGCGCAAGCTGACGGAGGAGGCTTCGATGCTGGGACTGCAGTTCCAGCAGAACCTGCTGAAGGAGCAGAAAGCCTACACCCTGCACCTGACCGACGAGCAGCAGCTCGACGGACTGCCCGCGACGGCCCGCGAGGCTGCGGCACTCGCCGCCAAGGAGCGCGGACTGGAGGGCTGGGTCTTTACGCTCGACATGCCGTCGTACTCGCCGTTCATGACCTATTCGACTCAGCGCGAGCTGCGCCACCAGATGTATATGGCGCGCAACACGCTCTGCATTCACGACAACTCGGAGAACAACCTCGACATCTGCAAGCGGCTCGTCAACCTGCGCCGCGAGACGGCCCAGCTTTTAGGCAGCAAGACCTATGCCGACTACGTGCTGAAGCACCGTATGGCGGGCAGCGTGCGCGGCGTCTACAAGCTGCTGAACGACCTGCTCGTGGCTTACAAGCCGACGGCACTGAAGGAGCGCGAGGAACTGAAGAAGATAAGTTGCGGCAGAGCTGCAGCCGACAAGAAAGGGGAGGAGCCCTTGGAGCCGTGGGACCAGGCGTTCTATGCGCACAAGCTGCAGATGAAGAAGTATAACATCGACGCGGAGATGCTGCGGCCCTACTTCCAGTTAGACAAGGTTATCAGCGGCGTTTTCGGACTGGCGACAAAGCTGTATGGCATCACGTTCCGCGAGAACAAAGCGATACCCGTCTACCATCCCGACGTGAAAGCCTACGAGGTGTACGACCGCGACGGCTCATTCCTGGCCGTCTTCTATGCCGACTTCCACCCGCGCAAAGGCAAGCAGGGCGGAGCCTGGATGACGGAATACCGCGGGCAGTGGATGGAGCGCGAAGACGTGAAGAAGCCCTTCGGCCCGGACAACTGCAAGAACGTGCGGCCGCACGTGTCGGTAGTGATGAACCTGACGAAGCCGACGGACGAGAAACCGGCCCTGCTGACGCTGGGCGAGGTGGAGACGTTCCTTCACGAGTTCGGCCACTCGCTGCACGGTATGTTTGCCAACACGCGCTTCGAGAGCCTCTCGGGTACCAACGTGTGGTGGGACTTCGTCGAGCTGCCGTCGCAGTTTATGGAGAACTTTGCCGTCGAGAAAGAATTCCTGCAGACATTCGCCCGCCACTACGAGACGGGCGAGCCGCTGCCCGACGAGCTGATTCGCCGCATCGTGCGCAGCCGCAACTTCATGGCCGCCACGGGCTGTCTGCGCCAAGTGTCGTTAGGACTGCTCGACATGGCCTACTATACGAAGAAGGACGAGTTCACGGACGACGTCATCGCCTTCGAGAAGCAGGCCTGGAAGAAGGCCATCCTCGGGCGGCAGCGCACCGACACATGCATGACGGTGCAGTTCTCCCACATCATGGCCGGCGGCTACGCTGCGGGCTACTACAGCTACAAGTGGGCCGAGGTGCTCGATGCCGACGCCTTTGCCGTATTCAAGCGCGAGGGGCTGTTCAACCCGGAGACGGCCCAGCGCTTCCGCGACTGCATCCTGAGCAAGGGAGGCACGGAGCCCCCAATGGTATTATATAAAAGGTTTAAGGGCGGTGAGCCTACGATAGACGCATTACTGAAACGCAATGGAATCAAACGAAAAGCAAGAAAAGCTTGACGAACGCTACCTGCGCATGGCCCGTATATGGGCCGAGAACAGCTATTGCAAGCGGCGCCAGGTGGGTGCGCTGGTGGTGAAGGACAAGATGATTATCAGCGACGGCTACAACGGCACGCCGACGGGCTTCGAGAATGTCTGCGAGGACGAGCAGAACGTGTCGAAACCTTACGTGCTGCACGCCGAGGCCAACGCCATCACGAAGCTGGCGCGTTCGTCGAACAACAGCGACGGAGCCACTATCTACATCACCGCCTCGCCCTGCATCGAGTGTGCCAAGCTGATTATCCAGGCCGGCATCAAGCGCGTGGTCTACGGCGAGAAATACCGACTGACCGACGGCATCGAGCTACTGGAGCGGGCGGGAATTGAAGTAATCTTTATGAGCTGCGACGGAGCCGCAGCGCACGAGGGAGGAGAGAAGTAATATGAGCAAGAATAAGTCAAACCGTTTTATGCCCCTGTGGCTGGCACTGAGCGTGGTGCTGGGAATATTCATCGGCACATTCTTTGCCAACCGGTTCTCGGGCAACCGCCTGAGTATCATCAACTCGGGCAGCAACAAGCTGAACGACCTGCTGAACATCGTCGACGACCAGTATGTCGACACGGTCAACGTCGGCGACCTCGTAGAGAAGGCCATGCCTACCATCCTGTCGGAACTCGACCCCCACAGCGTCTACATCTCGCAGAAGGACGTGCAGCAGGCCAACGACGACCTGAAGGGCTCGTTCTTCGGCGTGGGCATCGAGTTCACCATCCGCAAGGACACGCTCCACGTGCAGAACGTCATCCACAACGGCCCCTCGGAGCGTGCCGGACTGCTGGCCGGCGACATGATTGTAGAGATTGACGATGAGCCGTTTGTGGGCAAGGGCATCACCAACGAGGATGCCATGCACCGCCTGAAGGGCGACAAGGACACAAAGGTGAAGATCGGCGTGCTGCGCGGCAAGGAGAAGAAGCTGCGCCACTATACCGTCGTCAGGGGCGAGATTCCCATGAAGAGCGTCACCGCCACCTATATGCTCGACCCGAAGACGGGCTACATCAAAATCAAGAACTTCGGCGACAAGACCTATCCCGAGCTGCTCATCGCCCTGGCCCGGCTGGGGCAGGAGGGTTTCGAGAACCTGGTCATCGACCTGCGCGGCAATACGGGCGGCTACTTGGGCTCGGCCGTGCAGATGGCCAACGAGTTCCTGTCGCGTGGTCAGCTCATCGTCTATACCGAAGGCCGCCGCTCGGCGCGCCAGGAGTATCGGGCCGACGGTCGCGGCTCCTACCAGCACCTGCCGCTGGTAGTGCTCATCGACGAGGGCTCGGCCTCGGCCAGCGAGATCTTTTCCGGTGCCATCCAGGACAACGACCGCGGGACGATCATCGGTCGACGCTCGTTCGGCAAGGGTCTGGTGCAGCAGCCCATCTCGCTTCACGACGGCTCGATGATACGCCTGACGATAGCCCGCTACTACTCGCCCTCGGGCCGCTGCATACAGAAGCCCTACACCAGCGGTGCCGACCGCAGCTATGAGGAAGACCTGCTGAACCGCTATCAGCACGGCGAGTTCTTCTCGGGTGACAGCATCAAGCACGAGGGACCTGAGTATCACACCCACAACGGCCGCGTGGTCTACGGCGGCGGCGGCATCACGCCCGACATCTTTGTGGGCGAGGACACGCTCGGCGTCACTTCTTACTATAGGGAAGCCTCGATGACCGGACTCATCCTGCAGTTTGCCTATGAGTATGTCGACGAGAACCGTCAGCGGCTCACGAAGTACACCACGAAGAAGGAACTGCTGGACTACCTGAAGAAGCTGAACACCGTCGAGCTGTTTGTACAGTATGCCGAGAAGAACGGCCTGAAGCGCCGCAACCTGATGATTCAGAAGAGCCACGCCCTGCTGGAGCGCTACATCAACAGCCGCCTCATCTACAACGTGCTCGACGAACAGGCCTGGACGGAGTACCTGAACGACGACGACCCGGCCATCCGCGAGACGCTGCGGGTGTTCCGCAACGGCGAGTCGTTCCCGAAAGCGGAAACCGGCGAGAAGGAGGAACGTAAGGTTGCCTACGACTACAGCAGCACCCATCGGGCGATGAAACTGATGGCTTGCTCAGTCGTCAACTCCTAAAAGACATTAAAGTCAGCCAATAATGCTTGACTGATACCTTATATATAAATAATTATTCTTACCTTTGCAGACGGTATGATTCAGACGATACTGATAAGCGCAGTGCTGCTCGCCGTGGGAATGGCTTTGCTGCTGGTGAAGGTGCTGGGACGTAAGGACGGCCGGTTCTCGTCGCAGCATATTCACGACAGCCGTGCCATGCGCGAGCGAGGCATCAACTGCGTCATGGACCAAGACCGCGAAATGCGGTCGCAGAAAGCACTAAAGATTAACAACATTAAATAACAAAAGGAATGAAAAAGTGTTTATTCGGTGCACTGGCTTTCGCTGCCGTGATGGCTTCGTGCAACAATGCAAGTCCGAAGATGGACGAGAAGCCCCAGGCTGCCGGGGCTGAGAACGTGGGTGGCATGAAGATTGCCTATGTCGAGGTCGACTCGCTGATGACGCAGTACGACTTTGCCAAGGACTACAGCGTGACGCTGCAGAAGAAGAGCAACAACGCCCGCAACACGCTGAACCAGAAGTCGAACGAGCTGCAGGCCGCCGTCAGCAACTTCCAGCAGAAGCTGCAGAACAACGGATTCTCCAGCCGCGAACAGGCCGAGGGCGTGCAGGCCGGCATCGAGCGCCGCCAGCGCGACCTGCAGGAGCTGCAAGCCCGTTTGGAGAATGAGCTGGCCAGCGAGACGCAGAAGTTCAATGAGGCCCTGCGCGACTCGCTCAACAGCTTCCTCTCCTCCTACAATAAGGACAAGAAGTACGACATGATTCTCTCTAAGGCGGGCGACAACATCCTTTTTGCCGACCGCAAGTTTGACATCACGAAGGACGTCATCAACGGACTGAACAAGCGCTACAAGCCGGCTCCCGCCAAGAAGGAAGAAAAGAGCGACGAGAAGAAGTAAAGACACGGGAATGACACCCCGACTTAGCAAAGTGAAAGGAAATAGCCGACTTTCTGTGAATTTATGTTCAAATGTTTGGCTGGTTCGGGAAAAAAGTGTAACTTCGCGCCGCAAAACAGTAAAACCATATAATTAGTAATAATAAAACAACATGAAGAAGTACAACTTTAATGCTGGTCCGTCGATGCTTCCCCGCGAGGTCATCGAAGCTACTGCCCAGCAGTGTCTTGATTTCAACGGCTCAGGTCTCTCGCTGATGGAGATCAGCCACCGTGCAAAGGATTTCCAGCCCGTCGTCGACGAGGCTGTGGCTCTTGTGAAGGAGCTGCTCAGTGTGCCCGAGGGCTACTCAGTGATCTTCCTTGGCGGCGGTGCCTCTCTGGAGTTCTGCATGATTCCCTACAACTTCCTGATAAAGAAGGCCGCCTATCTGAACACGGGCGTCTGGGCCAAGAAGGCCATGAAGGAAGCCAAGCTTTTCGGTGAGGTGGTTGAAGTGGCTTCTTCTGCCGATGCCAACTATACGTTCATCCCGAAGAACTGGACTGTTCCTGCCGATGCCGACTATCTGCACGTCACCACCAACAACACCATCTACGGTACGGAGATTCGCAAGGACCTTGACGTGGCCGTGCCCCTGATTGCCGACATGTCGTCTGACTTCATGAGCCGCCCCGTCGACGTCAGCAAGTATAACGCCATATATGCCGGTGCTCAGAAGAACCTCTCGATGGCCGGTGTCACCATCGTCATCCTGAAGGACAGCGCCCTGGGCAATGCCCCCCGCGAGATTCCCACCATGCTCGACTACCGCACACACGTCGACAAGGGTTCGATGTTCAACACGCCGCCCGTGGTGCCCATCTACTGCGCCCTCGAGAACCTGCGCTGGATCAAGCGTCAGGGTGGCCTTGAGGCTATGGACCGTCTGGCCAAGCAGCGTGCCGAGATCGTCTACGGCGAGATTGACCGCAACAAGCTCTTCGTCGGCACAGCCAAGGAGGAGGACCGCTCGCTGATGAACATCTGCTTCGTCATGGCCGACGAGTACAAGGAACTGGAGAAGGAGTTCCTCGACTTTGCCGTCTCGAAGGGCATGGTCGGCGTGAAGGGACACCGCTCTGTCGGCGGGTTCCGCGCCAGCTGCTACAACGCCCAGACCATCGAGGGCTGCAACGCGCTCGTCGCCTGCATGAAGGAGTTTGAGGCTAACCACTAAAAGTATAAAAGACATGAAGATTCTTGTTGCAACAGAAAAGCCGTTCGCAGCTGCTGCCGTGAACGGAATCAAAGCAGAAGTGGAGGCAGCCGGCAACGAGCTGGTGCTGCTGGAGAAATATACGGAGAAGGCTCAGCTGCTCGACGCAGTGAAGGATGCCGACGCCTTGATCATCCGCTCTGACAAGGTCGATGCCGAGGTGCTCGACGCTGCCAAGCAGCTGAAGATTGTGGTTCGCGCCGGTGCCGGTTACGACAACATCGACCTCGCCGCCGCCACGGCTCACAACGTCGTGGCTGAGAACACGCCCGGTCAGAACGCCAACGCTGTGGCCGAGCTCGTGTTTGGCCTGCTGGTGATGGCCGTCCGTGGCTTCTACAATGGCAAGAGCGGCTCGGAGCTGCTCGGCAAGAAGCTGGGCATACTCGCCTTCGGTAACGTTGGCCGCAACGTGGCCCGCATCGCCAAGGGCTTTGGTATGGAGGTCTACGCCTTCGACGCCTACTGCCCCGCAGAGGTCATCGAGAAGGCTGGCGTTCACGCCGTCGAGAATCAGGAAGCCCTCTTCGAGCAGTGCGACGTTGTCTCGTTGCATATCCCCGCAACGCCCGAGACCAAGCAGAGCATCAACTACGCCCTGGTCGGCAAGATGAAGAAGGGCGGCATCCTCGTGAACACCGCCCGCAAGGAGGTCATCAACGAGCCTGAGCTGATTAAGCTGATGCAGGAGCGCGAGGACCTGAAGTTCGTCACCGACATCATGCCCGATGCCAACGACGAGTTCCAGAAGTTCGAAGGTCGCTACTTCTCGACACCGAAGAAGATGGGAGCCCAGACGGCAGAGGCCAACATCAACGCCGGTATTGCCGCCGCCCGTCAGATCAACGCCTTCTTCAAGGATGGCGACACCAAGTTCCAGGTGAACAAGTAAAACAAACTTTTTTGGATATAAAATCGGGAATCGCTTGGCGGTTCCCGATTTTTTCATTACTTTTGCACCTAAATCAGTATCTAAGGCAAAACAACAATGCAAAGCGACCCCAAGCAGTGCCTCTACTGCACCAACAACCAGACGCTTCACGACCTGATGATCGAGATTTGCGAGCTCAGCGTGTCGCGCGCGTTCCTGTTCAAGGAGCAGACCTATCGCGGCCGTTGCCTCGTGGCCTACAAGGATCACGTGAACGACTTGAACGAGCTCTCAGACGAGGAGCGCAATGCCTTCATGGCCGATGTCGTCCGCGTGACACGCGCCATGCAGAAGGCTTTCAATCCCGAGAAGATCAACTACGGCGCCTATAGCGACAAGCTGTCGCACCTGCACTTCCACCTGGCTCCGAAGTACGTGGACGGCCCTGACTACGGCGGCACGTTCCAAATGAATCCCGGCAAGGTGTATCTGACCGACGCCGAGTATCAGGAGATGATAAACAAAATCAAGAAAGAACTATGATAGTAAAACCATTTAAAGGCATCCGCCCGCCGAAGGAGCTGGTGGAGCAGGTAGAGAGCCGCCCCTACGACGTGCTCGACAGTGAAGAGGCCCGTGCAGAGGCCGGTACTAACGAGAAGAGTCTGTACCACATCATCAAGCCAGAGATTGACTTCCCCGTGGGGACGTCGGAGTACGACCCGCGCGTCTACGAGCGTGCCGCCCAGAACTTCAAGAAGTTCCAGGACGAGGGCTGGCTCATCCAGGATTCGCGCGAGCATTATTATATATATGCCCAGACGATGAACGGGAAGACGCAGTACGGACTGGTGGTCTGCGCCCATACCGACGACTACATGGCCGGCCGCATCAAGAAGCACGAGCTGACGCGCCGCGACAAGGAGGAAGACCGCATGAAGCACGTCCGCGTGAACAACGCCAACATCGAGCCCGTATTCTTCGCCTATCCTGACAACGAGGTGCTCAACGCCCTGCTGGTGCGCTACGCTCAGACGGAGCCTGAGTACGACTTCATTGCGCCCATTGACGGCTTCCGCCATCAGTTCTGGGTAGTCAACGACCAGCAGGACATCGACCTCATTACCGCCGAGTTCCTGAAGATGCCGACGATGTATATTGCCGACGGCCACCACCGCTCGGCTGCTGCCGCACTTGTCGGAGCTGAGAAGCAGAAGCAGAACCCCAACCATCGCGGCGACGAGGAGTACAACTTCTTCATGGCCGTCTGCTTCCAGGCATCGCAGCTCACCATCCTCGACTACAACCGCGTGGTGAAGGACTTGAACGGCCTGACGTCAGAGCAGTTCATCGAGAAGCTGCAGCAGGACTTTACCGTCGAGGACAAGGGCACCGATATCTACAAGCCCCGGCAGCTTCACGAGTTTTCGCTCTATCTCGACCAGCACTGGTACAGCCTCAAGGCCAAGGAGGGAACCTACGACAACAGCGACCCCATCGGCGTGCTTGATGTCGACATCTCCAGCCGCCTCATCCTCGACCGGATTCTGAACATCGGCGACCTGCGCTCGTCGCAGCGCATCGACTTCGTCGGCGGCCTGCGCGGTCTCGGCGAGCTGAAGCGCCGCGTCGACAGCGGCGAGATGCGTGCTGCCCTGGCCCTCTATCCCGTCTCGATGCAGCAGATTATGGACATTGCCGATAGCGGGAAGATCATGCCCCCGAAGGCCACCTGGTTTGAGCCGAAGCTCCGCTCTGGATTAGTCATCCACAAATTGTCGTGACCGACGAGTACAAGACCATAGCAGCTACAGGCGAGGGCTTCTACACCGAGAAGCGCAGCAAGTTCCTCGCCTTTGCCCACCACGTCGGGACCGTCGGCGAGGTGAAGGCATTGCTCGACGGTTATCGGAAGAAGTACTACGATGCCCGCCACGTCTGCTATGCCTATATGCTCGGCCCTGAGCGTGCGGAGTTCCGCGCCAACGACGACGGCGAGCCTTCGAGCACGGCGGGCAAGCCCATTCTCGGACAAATCAACTCTAACGAGCTGACAGACATCCTCATCGTCGTCGTCCGCTACTACGGTGGCGTCAACCTCGGCACCAGCGGGCTCATCGTGGCCTACCGCGAGGCTGCCGCCGATGCCATTGCCCACTGCGAGGTGGAGACGCGACAGGTGGAGGAGGTCGTCAGCTATCAGTTCGCCTACCCAATGATGAACGACGTCATGCGCGTGGTCAAGGAGATGGCGCCGCGCATTGTCGGCCAGACCTACGACAACACCTGCGAGATAAAGCTCAGCATCCGCAAGTCGGAGGCCGAACAGCTGCGCCAGCGCCTGGCCAAGCTGGCTTTCCTCGTGGCCTTCCTGCTCACCGCCGCCGCCTCGCCCGCCCAGATGAAGTGGAACGAGCGTTACCAGCAGTATATCAACCAGTATAAGGACATCGCCGTCGAGCAGATGCTGCGCTGGAGGATTCCCGCCTCCATCACGCTGGCCCAGGGCATCTTCGAGAGCGGGGCGGGGCAGGGCGACTTGGTGCGACGCTCCAACAACCACTTCGGCATCAAGTGTCACGGGTGGACCGGGCGCACCGTCTACAAGGACGACGATGCACAGAACGAGTGCTTCCGCGCCTACGACTCGGCCTTCGACTCCTTCGAGGACCACTCGCGATTCCTCGCCACAGGGCAGCGCTACCGCAGCCTCTTTGCCCTGAAGTCCACCGACTACAAGGGATGGGCACGCGGACTGAAAGCCGCCGGCTACGCCACCAACCCACAGTATGCCGACCGCCTCATCGAGCTCATTCAGCTCTACAAGCTCTACGAACTGGACACTGCCAAGGACTACGACAAGTTCATGGCCCAGCACTCGCGCGACCGCAGCACCGACGGCCAGCCGCTGCACCCCATCAAGATCTACAACAAGAACTACTACCTCTACGCCCGACGGGGCGACACGTTCCGCTCGATAGGCGACGAGACGGGCATCCCCTACAAGAAGATTGCCAAGTATAACGAGCGCGGCCCCGCCGACCGGCTCCAGGAGGGCGAAATCGTCTGGCTGAAGAAGAAGCAGAAGAAGGCCCCCCGCGACTACAAGGGCCGCCTCCACTACGTCCGCCAGGGCGAGTCGATGTACGGCATTGCTCAGTCATACGGTATCCGGCTGAAGTCGCTCTACAAGCTGAACCACCTCAAGCCCGATGACGACATCGTCGTCGGAATGCCTCTTCGGCTACGATGACTGCACGGGGATGCTCTTACGCCACCTCTCAATATGCCCCTGGGCGTTGAGCGTGTACTCCGTGCTGTGAAGTTGGTGGAAAAGATTGAAGGCTGGGTGTCAGGGTGACACAACGCCGATGTACAGAGGGCGTGCACCCTGTTTGGGAGGGTGTCACGGGTGACACGAGGGTGACACGCCGCTGCTCTGGATT
>CAJOLE010000048.1 GCA_905235325.1 uncultured Prevotella sp.
GGGTATACCGGATTTCGAGTCCAGCGCGATCGATCACTCTGCCAACCTTCCTTTCTCTTTTTGCGGTGCAAAGGTAATACAATTTTTAGAAACGGCCAAAAATAATTGGCAGAAAAAGTTCACAATTCATAATTTTTCATTATCTTTGCCACATAAAACAGTCTATTATGAAAATAGTCGAACTGAAAACCTCTATTCGTGAATGTCAATTTGAGGAGTTGAGCGTGGAGGAGCAGCACCTGATAGAGCAGGCCATCGAGGCCACCAACCGTTCGTATGCCCCCTACTCCAATTTCAGAGTCGGCGCATGCTTGCTTCTGAACAATGGTGTCGAAGTCATTGGTTGTAACCAGGAGAATGCCGCCTATCCCGTGGGGCTCTGTGCCGAGCGCACTGCCCTCTTTGCTGCCGGTGTGCAGCATCCCGACGTTCCTGTAAAGTTGTTGGCCATTGCAGCACGCACGCCGAAGGGAGAGCTGCAGGACGAGCCTGTGACCCCATGCGGCTCGTGCCGTCAGGTGCTTATCGAGACCGAGAAGCGCTTCGGTCAGGAGGTGCGCCTCCTGCTCTACGGCCGAAAAAGAATTTTCGTCATCGACGGCATCAGGCAACTGATGCCCCTGTCGTTCACGGAGTATTAGTAGCAGCCCTTGCCCAGAGCCGTCGACAGTGAGTCGAGGTGGAAATCATAGTCAAGATTCTCTTCGTCAATCTTGACGAAGTGCTTCTTACCTTGTATGGAGTCCTTGGGCGTTTCCCATTGCACTTGCCTGAAGCTGACGGTGTCGCCCTGTACCTCGGGCGTTCGCATCAGGCAATTGTAGAACTGATATTGGAACGTCATTGTCGAATCGTTGTCCTCGCCCATGATCTCGTCGTCGTCATAGCCGGTGAAAATGCTGTTCTTACAAGACAGCCGCAAATCAGCATAGTCAGTGAAGCGCAGTGCCACCCCACGATTGGCCGTGAAGGGGTAGAACTGAGCCATCGTACACTGGTCGATGTCGGCAATTCCGCCGTAGACGGCCAGACAGTCGCCCAAGGTGTTGGTCAGCTGGCAATTATAGAGTCCGATGTTGCTGTTGTAGGCCACGATGCCGTCACCCTTGGCGTTATGAACGACGCAGCGGGTCATCGTCAGCCGCTGGGTGGTAGTGTCGAGCCGGGCAGAGTCTTCAAGCAGCACGGACGTCATCGCATTGCGTATTTCCGTATCAGTAAGCTGGTTGCGACATGATGTTCGCGAGAAGGTGACACCCTTCCACTGTCCGCTGACCCGATCGTAGGGCAGATAGTCGAACATGTGGTCAAGGCGGTCGCCGCGCATCACGACGTTCTCCGTTATCAGACTGCCGCCGACGTTCAGTCCTGCGCCGTCATGGAAGTAGAGCGTCGTGTTGCGTATTGTCAGCACGGCCCCGCTGTCAACCCTGATGCCGTTGCCATAGACGACGATAGGTTTCGCCGACTCGATGAGGGTGTCGGCTGTTATCGTCAGGCCGTTGACGGCAATGGCATCCCACGAATGTGACCTCAGCACGACGCGCTGCTCAACGCCACTCTCCAGCGCGAAGACCAACTCATCTTCAAGCAGTTGTGGCTCCTGCTGCTTGTTCTCGGGGGCAGTCAGTTCTACGAACACGCGAATGCTGTCGCCCTTTCTCACCTCAAGGTTGCTGACGACCGACCCCATCGTGTTGTCGAGATAGAATCCGTCGACGTTGGCACGGAATCCCGTCTGATTGCCGTTCCTCAGCCTGACCGTTGTCAGCCTGATGCCGTCAGAGGATTTGTTGAACACCCAGAAGCTGTAGGTGCTGGAGCCTACGGTAGAGAAGACTGTGTCCATCTTCACCGTGTCGGTCGAGAACGTCAGTCGGTTTCCACGATCGGTTGAGAAGGTATCGTTGTCTGAGCAGGCTGCTATCAGACTGCCCAACAAAAGCAAAGGTAGGAGAACACGCTTAATCATATTACCTTATTAACGTATTCCCCTACCCTTTTATTGTGCTGACCTCAATTAAGAGTTAGGCAGCTCCAGCCACTTGACGTAGCAGAAGTCCTGACGGTGAGGCAGCAAGTCGTTCTTCGGATACATACGGATGGCACTCTTGTAGACGCCGGCCTGGGTCGGAGTCAATGTAGACTCGAAGGTGTAGTTGTTGCCTTCGTGGCCAGTCATCTTCAGCGGCTCGATCGAGAAGATGTGCTCCTCGCCGTTCTCGTCGGTATAGATGTTGACCTTCTCCAGTCCGACGGCATCGTCGAGTCCTTGCTCGTTGATGACATAGCGCAACGTGTATGGTAAGCCTGCGAAGACTCCATCTACGGGGACGTTCCACTCTGACGAGACGACGTAGATGGCATCCCAGCGCTCGGCAACGGTCTCCTTCCAGAGGGCGATGTCCTTGGCCACGCGGTAGTTGTCGGCCGAAATCTCCTTGAAGCGCTTGGCCTCCTTTTCGTAGAACTTCGAGTAGTAGTCGTCGAGCTGGCGCTTCATCGTATAGTGCGGTGCAATCTGGGCGATGGAGTTCTTCACGACCTTAATCCAGCCCTTCGAGATGCCGTTCTCGTCCTTGTCGTAGTAGAGTGGCACGATCTCATTCTCCAGCAGGCTGTAGATGGTTGCGGCGTCGAGCTGGTCCTGGAAGCCCTGGTTCTGGTAGGTGCGCTTCTCGGTGAGTGCCCAGCCGGCACCCTCGCGGTATCCCTCAAGCCACCAGCCGTCCTTCACCGACAGGTTGATGACACCGTTCATCTCGGCCTTCTCGCCGGATGTGCCCGAAGCCTCGAGCGGACGTGTCGGGGTATTCATCCAGATGTCGACACCCGAGACGAGGCGTCGTGCCAGCAGGAAGTCGTAGTCCTCAAGGAAGATAATCTTGCCCTGGAACTCCTCCATCTGCGAGATTTCGAAGATGCGCTTGATGAGTCCCTGTCCGGCACCGTCGGCGGGGTGAGCCTTGCCGGCAAAGAGGAAGATGACGGGGCGCTCAGGATTGTTGACAATCTTCGAGAGCCGCTGAAGGTCGGTGAACAGCAGGTGAGCGCGCTTGTATGTGGCGAAGCGGCGGCAGAAGCCGATGACCAGGGCGTTGGGGTTAAAGCGCTCTATCAGCTTCACCACGCGGCTGGGGTCGTTCTGGTTCTTCAGCCAGGTCTCGCGGAACTGCTCCTTGATATAGTCAAAGAGTTTGTTCTTCAGGGACATACGTGTCTTCCATATCTCCTCGTCAGAGCAGTTGTAGATGGCGTGCCAGATTTCCTCGTTCGACTGGTCGCTGATGAACTTCTTGTCGAAGTACTTGCTGTAGAGTGCGCGCCACTCGGCGGCTGCCCAGGTGGGGAAGTGTACGCCGTTTGTGACGTAGCCCACATGGTTCTCCTCCGGGAAGTAGCCGTTCCAGATGCCAGCGAACATCTTCTGCGACACCCATCCGTGAAGTTTCGAAACACCGTTGACCTCCTGACAGGTGTTGCAGGCAAAGGTCGACATACAGAACTTCTCACCCTTGTCGTCTGGGTTGGTGCGGCCCATGCCGATGAACTCGTCCCACGAGATGCCGAGCTTCTGGGGATAGCCGCCAAGATACTTGCCGAAGAGTCCCTCGTCGAAGTAGTCGTGACCTGCGGGAACGGGCGTGTGGACGGTATAGAGACCAGAGGCGCGCACCAGTTCAAGAGCCTGGTTGAACGTCAGCCCCTCGTCGATATAGTCACACAGACGCTGCAGGTTGCAGAGTGCTGCGTGACCCTCGTTGCAGTGGTAGATGTCCTTCTTGATGCCAAGCTTCTTCAGCACCAGCATACCGCCGATGCCGAGCAGTATTTCCTGCTTCAGGCGGTTCTCCCAGTCGCCGCCGTAGAGGCTGTGGGTGATGGGCTTGTCGAAGTCGGAGTTCATCTCGTTGTCGGTGTCGAGCAGGTAGAGCTTGACGCGGCCGACATTCACGCGCCATACGTAGGCGTGGACCTGATAATTATTATAAGGTACGTCGACCACCAGCGGGGCGCCGTCCTTGTCAAGCTCGCGCACGATGGGCAGCTGCTGGAAGTTCTGCGACTCGTAGTTGGCAATCTGCTGTCCGTCCATCGACAGGCTCTGGGTGAAGTAGCCGAAACGATAGAGGAATCCGACGGCACACATATCGACGTTAGAGTCGCTGGCCTCCTTCACGTAGTCACCGGCCAGCATACCCAGACCGCCCGAATAAATCTTCAGCGCCGAGTGCATACCATACTCCATGCAGAAGTAGGCTACGGAGGGTCGCTTCGCATCGGGCTTCACATCCATGTACTTCCTGAACAGGGCATAAACTTCCTTGATGCGCTTCATGAGCGCATTGTCCTTCACAATCTCTTGTTTGCGGTCCATGCTCAGACGCTCAAGCAGCATCACGGGGTTGTGCTTCACGCTATGATAGATTTCGGGGTCAAGGTCGCGAAACAGGTCACGGGCCTCATAGTTCCATACCCACCACAGGTTGTGCGCAATCTCGTCCAAGCACTGGAGCTCTACAGGCAGGCTTGACTTTACTGACATCTCCCGCCACTGGGGAGCATTCGTGTAATCTGCTTTAATTTTCATCGTTTTAATTTATAGTCTGTTGTTGTTTAATGTCTTAACGTGAACGGGCGCTCGGCCCGTAGGGACGCTTGCAGAGCGGGGAGCGTAGCAAGAACGGGAACACTTTTCACTTGCTCTTCCGGCTCTCGGCCTTGCGCAGGGCAATGTCGTATGCCTCGTCGTAGTACTTGATGAACTCGCTCCAGAGGGCCTTCTTCGACAGGGCTTCGGCATTCTTGCGGCACTCGTCAACCTGCTTCTTGGTCATCGTCGAGAACTCGGCAACGGCATCCTTGATGCTATCGGCCACCTCAGAGTAGTTGTAGTCAGTACGGTGGATGACCTTCACGCCGTCGGCCAGCTCGCCGTTATGCCCGAAGACGCCGTTGGCCCAAAGGCCAAAGCCGGCAAGGTCGGTGGTGATGCAGGGCACCTTGAAGGCCACGGCCTCTAACGGCGTATAGCCCCACGGCTCATAGTACGAGGGATAGACACAGAGGTCGTTGCCGAGCACAAGGTCGTAGTAGGTCATGTTGACGATGCCGTCGTCGCCGTCGAGATAGCAGGGCAGGAAAACGACCTTCACACGGTCGTCCCTGCGGTTGTGCATGTCGTAGTACTTCATCATGCCCAGCACATGGTCGTGACTCATGTTGTGCAGCCAGTGAGTCACCTGAGGCACCTCCAGCGGCTCCTCGTAGGTTGTGGCTGTGGCAAGACGTTGCTGCAAGTCCTTTCGCGGCTCGCCCACCCATCCGGGCACCTCGATGAAGGCCAGCACATTCTTCTTCAGGTCGCGGTCGCGCAGCAGTCGGTTCATGGCCTCGACGAACACGTCAATGCCCTTATTGCGGAATTCATAACGCCCTGAGGTCGAGACAATCAGCGTGTCGTCGTCAAGCGATTCTCCAAGCAGGGCATTGGCTACCTCAAGCAGCCGTTTGCGGGCTGCCTTGCGCTTTCGGGCAAAAGCAGGCCCCTTCGGCACGAAGCTGTTGTCGAAGCCGTTGGGCAGCACCACGTCGACGGGCTTGTCGAGCAGTTCGACGCACTCCTTGGCCGTGATGTCGCTCACCGTCGTGAAGCAGTCCACGTTCATGGCCGTCTGCTTCTCTATCGAATGCTTCGACTGCATGTTCAGCTCGCCCGCCATCTGGTCGCCGTTGTAGGCATACAGGTAGTCGTAGAGCGGCTTCTGGTTGCCGGCTATGGAGCGCCCGATGCTCGTGGCGTGGGTAGTGAATACCGTGCCTACCTGCGGCAGCCTCTGGTTGATATAGAGAGCCCCAAGGCCGCACATCCACTCGTTGGCATGATATATCACCTTCTGCTCCGTGCTCAGGAAGTGATTATAGAAACTCTCCACCACCAGGGCGGCGGCATACGAGAACATCGAAGCCTCGTCGTAGTCGCCGTAGGCGTGCAGCGAGTCCACCTGATAGTGCTCCCACAGCCAGGTGTAAATCTCGTTCTTCTTCTCAAAATAAGGCTGGAAGTCTACAAGTATGGCTATCGGTTCGCCGGGCACCGTCCAGCGCCCCACCCTCACGTTGAGCCCTTGCTCCTTCGCTTCCCATTGCCACTCGGCAAACAGGGAGTTGTCTTCCTTGAAGTAGGGACTTTCTTTCTTTTTCCAGAAATCGGGGCCGATGAAGATGATGCGGTCCTTCATTCTGTCCTGCAATGTCTTGGCTCGGGATGAGAGCACGGTGTAGATACCACCGACCTTATTGCACACTTCCCAGCTCGACTCAAAGATATAGTCTGGTATTAACTGCTTGTTAATCATAAGATGCAATTCTAAATACGGCTGCAAAGTTACTTAATTATTTCTAAAAATCTGCAACTTTATACCATCTTTTTGTGACTTTCTGCGATTTTTTGATATATATTTGCTAACTTTGCGCCCGAAAAACGACGTTTACGATGAAAAAGTTCCTTCTGGCTTGGGCCTTCACGGCCGCCGTCACGCTGGTTTCCGCACAGGACAACGACCGGCCCTTCAAGGCTTACCTCTATAACGACGAGTACGACGTCTACCTCAGAATCGACTTCTATGACGAGTCAGTCGCCGTGCCCGGCAACGAGCTTTATGGCCGGCTGCCCGGCTATCTCGGCAAGAAGAACAACTCCTTCTGCTGGGCCATCACCTCCGCCCAGGTGAAGGATGACACGCAGGCTACGCTCATGCTCATCAACGACTACGGCAGCGAAGACCTGACGGCCACCCTGATGTGCCGGAACGACTCTGCCTACGTGCTGCGCCAGGAGAAGGGCAGCACGCTCAAAGTGCCCAAGAACGGCAAGTGGCAGAAGCTGCCCAAGACCCTCACGTTCCGCCGGCGGTGAGATGAAACAGACAGAAGAACCGGGAGGATGATGACGAACCAAGCAGCATGAAGCTGAAGCACAATCTAATATGTTGTCTGACAGTGCTCTGCGCAGTATTGACGTACTGGCAGAAACGAGATGTCGTGCCCGAGCTGAATCAGCCCGAGCGCACTGCTCTGTCGGTCATACAACCCCAGCGACAGCAGCACCATGAGGCTACGCTGACCGATGCCACCCAGCTCTATCGTATCTGTTCGTCGCGCCCCCAGCGCATCCTGCCTACTTTGGGGTCGAGGAGCGGGCGAACGCTGACGCCGTGCTTCCATTTTTTCAGGCAACACCTTGTCAAACCACTCCATTGCTACAATGACAGCAGATGCCGTTTGGAGTCGGCACCGTTCTGCCTGTCAGCCTCGTGCGACTACTATGTCATCGCTCTGAGGCACATCATTCGTTAGCATAGCAGTTGACTCTATAGGGACACACACAACTATCAGTTCACATTATTTATAATTAAAAGATTCAACGACTATGTCAAGTTTCAAAAGCTTGGACATGGCGGCTGCCGTGTCCGCATATAAGAATATAACTATCAAGAAATCATTGTTTTCAACCAAGGCTATCTATACGCCTACAGGTAGCACGGTAAAGGCTGTCGTGCTGGAATATTCACCGACGGAGGGAGAGAGGCTTGAGCGTCTTTTAGACATGCCGCTCAACAAGTTGGCGGCCGACATCAAGCAGAATGGCAAACCCAGAGCCGGTGTCAACGGCAACTTCCGACTGGAGGTCTGCCTGAGCGACGACCACCAGTTCTGTGCCCTGCAGCTCTTCCGCTTTGTCGACTTCAGCTACAATCCGCGCTTTGAGCCACGTTTCTATGAGGGCGAGGATGTAGAAACGTTAGCCATGCTGCTATAATCGTCTTCCTTGGCGCAGTGCTCATCTTTGTGGGCATCGTCATCAGCAAGTGGGGGTGTCGGCTTCGGCATCCCCATCTTGCTTTTGTTCCTGTCAACGGTTAAAATCATTCTCCCGAGAAAAATTATTGGAAATAACCTATGGAGTAACACCCGCCGCCTTTTCTCCAAAACCCGCCGCCTTTTCTCAAAAACCCGCCGCCTTTTCTCAAAAACCCGCCGCCTTTTCCCATTCAGCCCATCAACCTTCAACCTCCAACCTTATAACCTTACCAACTTATAAACTTATAACCTCACTAACTTACCAACTTATAACCTTATAACCTTATAACCTTACCAACTTATAAACTTATAACCTTACCAACTTATAAACTTATAAACTTACCAACTTACAAACTTACCAACCTCCAACCTCAGGTGTCGGTTCAGGTGTCGGTTCCACCTCTGAAGGCAGTCATCGAGGGGCGTTTTTCCCGATGAAACCGTCTTTTCTTGCATATATAGTTGTCATTCGCAGGTTTTATCCTACACTTCCTACACTTCCTACACCTAAAATTTTCGGGCAGGTGTAGGGAGTGTAGGAAGTGTAGGATGTCTCCTGTTATTCGTAACTATGACTCATGATGACAGGCACAATACTTGCAAGAAGCAATTCACTCAGTCCCCATTTCGGGGGAAGGACCAAAGAAAAGGGAAGAAAAACATGGGGCTTGAAAAAATAATTGCCGTAAGACCTTGTAGTTTCTGATTTTTTTTGTACCTTTGCAAACGAATAAGACAACAAAACGATATCAGGGTCGTACCTGATTGATCGGGATACTCTACATTAAAAAAACAAAAACCGGGATGACTTCTCTTGTCAATGGCGGGCCATGTTATTACCCTGTATAGGGGAGCTTGCAAAAGCCGGTGGATTACAACGACGGAGAGCGCCCATATCGTGTGAAACAGGAGTTTTCACCAAATCATCGGTACGACCCTTTTTCTTTACTCTTTCGCCGAATAGTAAAATCGTAAAAAGTAAATAGCATTATGTTTTCTGGAATCATTGAAGAATTTGCAACCGTCACAGCCATCAGCCACGACCGCGAGAACATTGACTTCACGCTGACGTGCTCGTTTACCGGCGAGCTGAAGATTGACCAGAGCGTCGCCCATAACGGTGTCTGCCTGACCGTGGTCAGCATTGAGGGCGACAACTATGTTGTCACCGCCATGAAGGAAACGCTCGACCGCTCAAACCTGGAACTGCTCAAGGTGGGCGACAAGGTAAACGTGGAACGCTCGATGATGATGAACGGACGGCTCGACGGCCACATCGTCCAGGGGCATGTCGACCAGACGGCACGCTGCACCGCCCGGGAGGATGCCGGCGGCAGTACTTACTTCACCTTCAGCTACGATTTCGACGCTGACAAGGCCCGGAATGGCTACTTCACCGTCGACAAGGGTTCGGTCACCGTCAACGGTGTCTCGCTGACCGTCTGCAACCCCACCCGCTCGACGTTCCAGGTGGCCATCATTCCCTATACGATGGAGCACACCAACTTTCAGGACATCAACATCGGGACGGTTGTCAACATCGAGTTTGACATCCTCGGCAAGTACATTGCAAGGCTACAGCAGTTGTAACTCTACGGGGCAGTGGTCGCTGCCAAGGATGCCGGTATGAATCTTGGCATCCTCGATGCGGTCGCGCAGGCGATTGCTGACGACGAAATAGTCAATGCGCCAGCCAGCATTCTTCTGCCGGGCCTGGAATCGGTACGACCACCACGAATAAGTCACCTGTTCAGGATATTTCCAACGGAAGGTGTCGGTAAAGCCGCTGTCTAACAGGCGGCTGAACTTCTGGCGCTCCTCGTCGGTGAAGCCGGCATTCCGGCGGTTGGTCTTGGGGTTCTTGATGTCGATTTCTTCGTGGGCGACATTCAGGTCGCCGCAGACGATGACGGGTTTCACGGCATCGAGTTTCTGCAGGTAGGCCAGGAAGTCGTCTTCCCAGCGCATACGGTAGTCCAGGCGTTTCAGCTCGTCCTGAGAGTTGGGCACGTAGGCGGTGACAAGGAAGAAGTCCTCCGTCTCGACCGTAATGACGCGCCCCTCGTGGTCGTGCTCGTCGACGCCGATGCCATAGCTGACGCTGAGCGGCTGGTGGCGCGTGTAGATGGCCGTGCCGGAGTAGCCTTTCTTGTCGGCATAGTTCCAGAACGACTGGTAGCCCTCAAACTGAAGGTCCAGCTGGCCGGCTTGCATCTTTGTCTCCTGAAGACAGAAGAAGTCAGCATCAAGCTGCCTGAAGACATCGCTGAACCCTTTGCCCTCGCAGGCCCGAAGGCCGTTGACATTCCACGAAACGAGTTTCATTCCGACATCAGATAAATTCCTTAGAACTTTGCCATCTTGATGGCCACCACGGCACACTCATCGCCTTTGTTGCCCAACCGGCCGCCTGCACGGTCCTTGGCCTGCTGCAGGTCGTTGGTGGTAAGCAGACCGTAGACCACGGGGATGTTGTTCGTGGCGTTGAGGCGGGCAATACCCTGAGTGACGCCCTGACAGATGTAGTCGAAATGGGGCGTTTCACCACGTATGACGCTGCCCAGGACGATAACGGCATCATAGCCGTCGTTAAGGGTCATCTGGTGAGCACCGTAAATAAGCTCGAAGGAACCGGGCACCGTCTTCACATGGATGTTCTCAGGCAGGGCACCGTGACGCTCAAGCGTGCTGACGCAGCCTTCGAGCAGCGCTCCGGTGATTTCCGGATTCCATTCGGCCACGACGATGCCGAAAATCATGTTCGACGCGTCGGGGACACTTGCCGTATTATATTCCGACAGATTCTTTGTTGCCATTACTTACTTTGCCGAGGCACGTTCAATGTAAGCGTCAATGGTCTGGTAGACCATCGAGTTGAAGTACTTGTCCTTGACCGTCTGATAGAGTTTCAAGGCCTCGTCCTTCTTGCCCTGGCTCTCCAGGATTTCGCCGGCCTGAACCAGGAAGGTGGGCGACAGCGAGTTGTTGTCGGCAGCGTCGGCGGCCTTCTTCAGCAGGCTGACGGCCTTGTCAAGCTGGTTGAGGTGGGCATACACATTACCCAGGGCACCGATGGCAGCAGGCGAAATCATCTGGTCGTCACTGCCGTCGAACTTCTCGATATAGGTGGCAGCCTCCTGCCACTTGTTCAGCTGGGCGTAGCAGAGTCCGGCATAGAGGTTGGCCAGATTTCCTGCGTCGCCACTCAGTTCACCGGCTAACTTGGCAAAGCCGGGGAAACCCGTGCTGTCGCCCATCAAGGCCTGGTCGAACCGGCTGTTAGCAAAATACTCCTGCCCCTTGGCCAGCGCGGTGTTTGCCTTCACGGTATTAGGACCGGCCACGTAGGTCTGGTAGAGCGAATAACCACCAATGATTACCACGAGGGCAACCACTGCAGCAATAATTTCCTTCTGATACTTGAGGAAGAAAGCCTCATGCTTGTTGAGCGTCTCCTCCACAGGCTGAGCGCTCTTTTGATTGTTTTGTTTTGCCATTATTTAAGTTTTTTTTTAGTACTCTATGTGAATTGCGGCGCAAAGTTACAAAGAATTTGTGAATTAAGGTGTAATAATTAGGAATTTTTTCGTTTTTTACGGCTAAATTCGTAACTTTGCAGCATGATTCTCGAAAAGTTGTCGATTATCAATTACAAGAACATCGCCGAGACGACCCTGCTGTTGTCGCCAAAGACGAATTGTTTCATCGGGCATAATGGTGCTGGAAAGACCAATGTGCTCGACGCTGTTTACTACTTGTCCTTCTGCCACTCGGCCTCAAATCCTGCCGACTCGCAGGTCATCCGCCACGGCCAGGACTTCCTCATGCTCGAGGCAGCCTATCAGGATGGTCAGCCTATCTACGTCACGTGCGGCATGAAACGAGGACAGAAGAAGCACTTCAAGCGCGACAAGAAGGAATACCGCAAGCTGTCGGAGCACATCGGGCTGATTCCCATCGTGATGATATCGCCCGCCGACACCTATTTAATAGATGGGGGCAGCGAGGAGCGGCGCCGACTCATGGACGTGGTCATTGCCCAGCTGGACCGCCTCTACATGGACTTCCTGAACCGCTACAACAAAGCCCTGCAGCAGCGCAACACGCTGTTGAAACAGGACGACGAGCCTGATGCCGAGATGATGGGCATCTTTGAAGAACAGATGGCTGCGGCGGGCGAAGAGATCTTCCGCAGGAGAAACGACTTTGCCGACGCTCTGTCGCCGCTGTTCCTGCAGTATTACCAGCGCATCTCGGGCGGACACGAGCAGGTGTCGCTCCGCTACGTGAGCCACTGCCAGCGCGGGCCGCTGTTAGAGGTCATACAGCGTGACCGCCAGAAGGACCGCGCCATCGGCTACTCCCTGCACGGCGTACACCGCGACGACCTGGAGATCATGCTCGACGGCCACCCGATGAAGCGTGAAGGTTCCCAGGGCCAGCAGAAGACGTTTGTCATAGCACTGAAGTTAGCACAGTTCGAGCTTATCAGGCGCTCCAAGCAGACGGCTCCACTGCTCTTGCTGGACGACATCTTCGACAAGCTGGATGCCCGGCGCGTCGAGCAGATTGTCAGTCTGGTATCAGGCGACGATTTCGGACAGATTTTCATCACCGACACCAACCGCGAGCACCTCGACAAGATTCTGTCGGCCTCGTCAGACGACTACAAGATATTCCATGTCGAGGACGGTGAAATAACAAATAAACATCAATAACCGTGTTTCGCAGAGACGTAAAAGAAATCAAGGACCTGATACTGCGCAACCTGCGGCAGCAAGGTTTGGAGATGCCACTTCTGCAGAAGCGGCTCGTCGAGGCGTGGCCCGAGGTGGCCGGACCGGCCGTCAGCCAATACACGCTGAACACCTACATCCTGAACCAGACGCTCTACGTCCGTCTGAGCGTTCCCGCACTGAGGGCCGACCTCACCATGCGGCGGCAGGAACTGGTCAGCAGCCTCAATGCACACGTCGGCAGCCAGGTCATTGCCGACATCAAGTTCTGTTAGCAACAACATTTATATCATATAACTTGAAACTAAGATGGAAAAAAACGAACTGAAACCTGCCGTTGTCTTCGAGCAGTTTGCGAAGATCAACGAGATTCCCCGCCCTTCGAAGCGCGAGGAGAAAATGATTGAGTACCTAAAGAACTGGGGCGAGAGCCGTGGACTGGAGACGAAGGTCGACGAGACGGGCAACGTCATCATACGCAAACCCGCCACCAAGGGCTACGAAAAACTGAAGACCGTAGTCCTGCAGAGCCACATGGACATGGTGTGCGACAAGCTCGTCGACGTGGAATTCGACTTCGACCGCGACCCTATCAAGACCTATATCGACGGCGAATGGCTGACGGCTGAGGGCACCACACTCGGGGCCGACGACGGCATAGGCTGCGCCATCGAGCTGGCCATCCTCGACAGCAGCGACATCGAGCACGGCCCCATCGAGTGTGTCTTCACCCGCGACGAGGAAACTGGCCTCACGGGGGCCGAGGGCTTGAAGGCTGGCTTCATGACGGGCGACTACCTCATCAACCTCGACTCCGAGGACGAGGGCGAGATCTTCGTCTCGTGTGCCGGCGGCCGCAACACCGAGGCACAGTTCACCTTCCGGCGCGAGGAGGCTCCAGCCGGCTCGTTCTTCCTGCGCGGACAGCTGAAGGGGCTCATCGGCGGACACTCCGGCGACGACATCAACAAGAAGCGCGCCAATGCCATCAAGGTGCTGGGCCGCTTCCTCTTCCAGACCATGCGCCGCTACGACAACGTGCGACTGGCTCAGTTCCATTCGGGCAAGCTGCACAACGCCATTCCACGCGACGGCGAGTTCATCATCGCCGTGCCCAACGACGTGAAGGAGAACGTCCGCGCCGACTGGAACGTGTTCAGCGCCGAGGTCGAGGATGAGTTCCACGTCACCGACACACAGATGCAGTGGCTCATGGAGAGCGCTGAGGCCCAGACGGTCATCGAGCCTCGGGTGGCCAGAAACTTCGTGTGGGCCGTCCAGGCCGTCGACAACGGCATCTACGCCATCTGTCAGGACGAGGCTCTCGGCGGCATGGTCGAGACATCGAGCAACATTGCCAGCATCCACACCACCGAGACCACCATCGACATCCTGTCGAGCCAGCGCTCCAATGTCATGTCGAACCTCGACAATATGTGCGCCACCATCCAGGCCACGTTCGAACTGGCCGGTGCCAAGGCCGTCAGCGGCGACGGCTACCCTGCATGGAAGATGCGCGCCGACTCGAAGCTGACCGAGATCGTGGTCGAGACCTACAAGCAGCTGTTCGGCAGACAGCCCGTCGTCCGCGGCATTCACGCCGGACTGGAGTGCGGCCTGTTCTCCGAGCGCTACCCCAACCTCGACATGGTGAGCTTCGGCCCCACCCTGCGCTTCGTACACACCCCCGACGAGCGTCTGCACATACCGACGGTACAGATGGTCTGGGACCACCTGCTGGCCATTCTCAAGCAGATTCCTGAGAAATAAAGGCTTCTCTAACTATTTATAGGAAGACCGCTCCACCTTATATATAATATATAGTGGAGCGGCCTTTTCTGACGTTGGGCCATCGCCGCTGGCTACGGGCTTTCAGGGATTATGCTCGTCAATAAACCCTCGGCCCGAAGATGGCCGTGCCGACGCGCACCATCGTCGAGCGGCACCCGACGGCTATCGCGTAGTCGTCGCTCATGCCCCACGAACGCTCGCAGAACCAGGGGGCATCCGCAAAGAACTGCTGCTTCACCTCGTCGAAGAAGTCGGCAGCCGTGGTGAACTCACGGCGTATCTGCTCGCGGTCGGAGGTCAGCGACGCCATCATCATCAGCCCACAGATGCGCACATGCTCCAGCTGGCGCCACTCGCCGGCGGCCAGCAGCCGGCGGCAGTCGTCGAGGGTCAGCCCGTACTTCGTAGCCTCCTCGGCAATATGCAGCTCAAGCAGCACGTCGATGACGCGCCCGCACTTGGCCGCCTGCTTGTCGATCTCCTTCAGCAGCTTCAGCGAGTCGACGGCCTCCACCATATCTATATAAGGCGCAATATACTTCACCTTGTTCGTCTGCAGGTGGCCGATGAAGTGCCAGACGATGTCCTTGGGCAGCGTCTCGTGCTTCACTTTCAGCTCCTGTTCGTGGCTCTCGCCGAACACGCGCTGACCCTCCTCGTAGGCAGCCTCAATGTATTCATTGGGGTGATACTTGCTGATGGCCACCAGCCTGACACCCTCGGGCAGCGTGTCGAGCACACGGTGCAGGTTTCCCTTAACGTCGTACATCACTGCTGCTCGTATTCAGGTTTGTCAGCCGGCTGCTTGTCCATGGCGTATTCGTAGACATCCATAATCTGCGTCTCGGCCACGGAGGCGATGACGTAGTCGCCCATCCTGCCGCCCATCGCCTCGTCGATGTTCTTCACCGCACCGTTCAGCGTGCCGGCATTCACCAGGTAGTTCACGCTCGAGCGCTTCTCCTTGGCTGTCTTCTCGTCGATGGTTATGAACTGTAGCTTCGCCTTGTACCAACGGTCGGCCGAATCGGAGTCGCAGAAGAAGACCTCCTGATAGGGAGCGATCTTAATATCCTTGATGTCGAACGCACCGCTGATGTAGGCCGACACCTCTTCCATGATACGCTGCTCTGCCTCGGTGAAGCTCAGAGCGTCGGTGGTGTAGGTCTCTGTCACCTTCTTCTGCAGACCGTCCTCCATGGTCTTCTCGTACTGGATTTTACATTCAAACCAGATTGCTGTTCTTGATCTCATTGTCGTAAATTTTGCATTAGTCATTTGTTACTTTCACGTTTCAGCCCGCAAAGTTACAACTTTTTCCCGAAACTCCCAAATATTCCCGCCAACATCATCCTGCTCTTTCCCTGTCACGACTTTGTCAGGATTCTGGGGCGCATAAACTTTTTCTGCCCAACATCCTTGCATCTTTCGCAGAAAATGATTAACTTTGCAGCGGCGAAGCAGGAAGCCACGTTGCCCCCTGCTGCCAAAAGAGAAATAAACAGAATGTAGAACCCTTAAAACAAACGACGCAAGAAACAGACAGTACAGATGAACAACCGGGAGGCGCAGCAGGCACAAGGTGCCACCCCTTCCAAACAGGAGAACAGACAAAACAATTCATTATTAACCAAAGGATTGTGCGTCGCTCCCGTTCGTACTTTTTAGATATTTGAGCTTTCTGCTCTTGTCTCTCTCATTCTTGAATGCCGCCAAATATTCAACTACCGAGAGCAAGCAGCCCAGAAGGTTCACGTCCGCGAGGGCGTGGACTGTTCTTGCTTGTTTGGGGTGGCTTGGCGGCAACCTAAGAATGAGAATAAGCATCGGATGGTTGCACGCCTTTTCTTATTTTCAAAACAACAAACCAAAGCAATGACAAAGAAATTACTTTCCGTCCTGCTCCTCCTCATGGGTGTGGTGCAGGGCGCAATGGCGCAGGAACCTTACGCCGTACTGAGCGAAGATGACACCAAGCTCACCTTCTACTACGACACGCAGAAGGCCGAGCGCAACGGCATGAGCGTCGGGCCGTTTGAG
>CAJOLE010000049.1 GCA_905235325.1 uncultured Prevotella sp.
TAAAGTAGATTAGACTTTACGTTTCAGTTTCCTGTGAGCAGGAAGGAGATACTGACAGCAGAACTATTCTACTTTACTCCTTTACCTCCTTACTCCTCAACTCCTTACTCAACTTGCGAAAGTTGAGTTATTTTATCAGTGCCGCCCCGGCTTCTGTCAGATAAGGTTTCAGCTGGTCGTAGCTTATAACGAACGAGGGAATGCCCGCCGCATAGGCGGCAATCTCGTATTGCTGATAGCTGAACAACATACCCGCCTCCGTCAGATAGGGAGCCCACGCCGGCAGCGGCAGATTGTCGATGTCTGCATCCGTGTAGAGGAAATCCTTCAGCTGCTCGTCGCTACTGACGTCAGCATCCCACGCCGCGAAATACTGTCGGAGACCTTCCTTGATCATCTTCCGGAACTCAGGCTTGTCGGTATCCTTCAGCAGGTTCCACCCCATCTGGCGACCCGACGACTTGTCGAAGGTGACACCCGTCGCGTAGGTCGTTCCGTGGGCACCACCATGATACTCGCCGTAAGTAGTCAGATAGCTGACATACTTCTTGGTGTCGGTCCCCTTCTTTATTTCGCAGGTGATGCTGAACGGAGGCACATCGCTCACGTCCTTGAGCATCTCGTCGCGCTCGGACTTCAAGTCTTCATACGATTTCTTGTAGACAGATGTCAGCAACTGCTCCGGCTCGCCGGCAAGCCTCACGTCGCCCTGCATGGTCTCTGCTATGAAGCGGCGAATGGAGTCGACAACGACAGCCGTGGCACCCCCCGTGGGATAATCGGCATGAAGGCTTATCTCGACGTTGGCATCCTCTTTCACCAGCCCTATAGAGTCGGTCTGAAGCATGAGGGCTGCCGTCTCCACATAGTCATTCATGCTGGCCTTCCAGTCAAGGCCATTGGTCACATCAATGAAGTTGTCTATCTGCCACGCCTCGTTCTCGAGCACCATCAGCAGGCGCACACGTGTTACCTGCCCGCAGTTGTGCAGATTGAGCGAAGCCCGGGCCTCACGCTCGGCCAGCTGTTCCACCACCACGCTGTCAACGCCCAGATCATGCCAGTCTTGCCCCATCACCCAGTAGTCGGCATCGAAGAAGCCCGGCTCGTTGCCTTCAATATCGGTATCCTCGACAATTTTCACCAGCGTCTTCCAGTCGTTCGAGCAGTAGAGACTGTCAAGCAGCCCTCTGTCGGCCCGGCTGTCATACACCTCAGCCACCTTGCCGTAAATCTCATTCACGCGGTTCACAATGTCCGACTCCGTGACCTGCCCGTCACTACACGAGACGAACATCGGCAACAGTCCGACAATCAGCAGGCTCCAGTAGCTCTTTCCTTTCATACATTTATCTTTTTATGTTATCTTGGTTGCAAAGATACTCACTTTTTTGTAACGGGCAAAATCTTTTGGCACACTTTTTGCATGACTGAAAGAAAAAGTAGAAAGGTAAATCAAAAACAGCTATGCAAAAAGGTAACATCGGGGTTACGACCGAGAACATTTTCCCCGTCATCAAAAAGTTTCTCTATTCTGATCATGAAATATTCCTCCGCGAGATGGTCTCCAATGCCGTCGACGCCACACAGAAGCTGAAGACGCTACAGCAGCGCGGCGACTTCAAGGGCGAACTGGGCGACCTCACCGTCCGCATCAACCTGGATGCCGACAAGGGCACCATCACCATCAGCGACCGAGGCATCGGCATGACCGAGGAGGAAATCGACAAGTATATCAACCAGATTGCTTTCTCGGGCGTCACCGACTTCCTTGAGAAGTACAAGGACAATGCCAACAACATCATCGGCCACTTCGGCCTGGGCTTCTACTCCGCCTTCATGGTCAGCAAGAAGGTTGAAATCGTCACCCGCTCCTACAAGGACGACGCCAAGGCCGTGAAGTGGAGCTGCGACGGCTCGCCCGCCTACGAGATCGACGAGGCCCAGAAGGACGAGCGCGGCACCGACATCATCCTCTATATCGACGACGACGCGAAAGAGTTCCTCGACCGCCCGAAGCTTGAACAGCTGCTCAACAAGTACTGCAAGTTCATGGCCGTGCCTGTTGCCTTCGGCAAGAAGCAGGAGTGGTCAAGCGACGAGAAGAAGATGGTTGACACCGAGGAGGACAATATTATAAA
Organism: uncultured Prevotella sp.; assembly: GCA_905235325.1. Taxonomy (GTDB): domain Bacteria; phylum Bacteroidota; class Bacteroidia; order Bacteroidales; family Bacteroidaceae; genus Prevotella. The sequence continues at coordinate 2,142 of CAJOLE010000049.1, forward strand.
TAATGTGGAACCGCTATGGACGAAGCAGCCCTCGACGCTGAAGGACGAGGACTACAAGCAGTTCTACCGCACGCTCTACCCCATGAGCGACGAGCCGCTGTTCTGGATTCACCTCAACGTGGACTATCCCTTCAACCTGACGGGTATTCTCTACTTCCCGAAGATCAAGTCGAATATCGAGCTGCAGAAGAACAAAATCCAGCTCTACTGCAACCAGGTGTTTGTCACCGACCAGGTGGAAGGCATCGTGCCTGAGTTCCTGACGCTGCTGCACGGCGTCATCGACTCGCCCGACATCCCCCTGAACGTCAGCCGCTCGTATCTGCAGAGCGACCGCGAGGTGAAGAAGATTTCGACCTACATCACCAAGAAGGTGGCCGACCGCCTGAAGGCCATCTTCGGCGAAAACCGCAAGGAGTACGAGGAGAAGTGGGACGACCTGAAGCTCTTCATCAACTACGGCATCTTGTCAGAGGAAGGCTTCTACGACCGCGCCAAGGACTTCGCACTCATGAAGGACGTCGACGGCAAGTATTTCACCTTCGACGAGTACAAGACGCTGATCGAGGCATCGCAGAAGGACAAGGACGACACGCTCATCTACCTCTACGCCACCGACAAGGAGGAGCAGTACTCCTACATCAAGGCCGCTCAGGACAAGGGCTACTCCGTGCTGCTGCTCGACGGTCAGCTCGACGTGCCCACCATCCAGACGCTCGAGCAGAAGTTCGAGAAGAGCCGCTTCACCCGCGTTGACTCCGACATCATCGACCGCCTCATCGTCAAGAGCGATGCGCCGAAGAGCGACCTCGAAGCCGATGACAGTGACAATTTGTCAGCCGTCTTCAAGTCACAGTTGCCTAAACTCGACAAGACGGAATTCATGGTGCAGGTTGATGCACTCGGCTGCGAGGCTCGGCCCGTCATCATCACCCAGAACGAGTGGATGCGCCGCATGAAGGAGATGAGCCGATTCCAGCAGGGCATGGGATTCTACGGTCAGATGCCCGATACGATGAACATCGTGCTCAACAGCGACCATCCGCTCATCAAGCAGGTGCTCAGCGACACCAAGACGGCCACCGCCGAGGCCCTGAAACCCATTGATGCCGAGCTGAAGGGACAGGAAGCCCGCCTCGCCGTCATCCGCCAGCAGCAGGACAAGAAGAAGTACGACGAACTGACACAGGAGGACCGCGACCAGAAAGCAGAAGCCGAGAAAGCCGTGCAGGCTGAGAAGGACAAGAAGCAGAACGTACTGGCCGACTATGCCAAGGGCAACGCCATTGTCCACCAGCTCATCGACCTCGCTCTGCTACAGAACGGAATGCTCAAGGGCGAGGCGCTCGACCGCTTCCTCAAGCGCTCCGTTGAGCTGATAAAGTGAAAAGAAAGATGTAAATAGGGAAAGGAGAAAAGCGAAAAGGTTAAAAAAGCGTAAATCAGCAGACTTTTCGCTCTTCTCCTTTTTCTATTCGCTGCAAAATGAGTACCTTTGCAGCCCGTTAGAGTCCGCTGGGGCAGAGTGAAGTGTGTACGGACGTATACCGCCTCGCGGAAAAACCCCTAAATACAAATTTAAAGCAAAATGTACGCAATTGTAGAAATTCAGGGTCAGCAGTTTAAGGCCGAACAGGGCAAGAAGCTCTTCGTCCACCACATCAAGGACGTGGAAGAGGGCAAGACTGTTGAATTTGACAAGGTGCTGCTCGTCGATGCCGACGGCGCAGTGACGGTAGGTGCCCCCACCGTAGAGGGAGCAAAAGTAGTATGTGAAGTTGTCAAGCCGCTCGTCAAGGGCGACAAGGTGATTGTCTTCAAGATGAAGCGCCGCAAGGACTCGCGCAAGCGCAACGGTCACCGTGAGCAGTTCACACAGGTAGAAGTAAAATCAGTAATCGCTTAAAACAGAGGAGGACTTAGAAATGGCTCATAAAAAAGGTGTAGGTAGTTCTAAGAACGGCCGCGAGAGCGCAGCCCAGCGACTGGGCATCAAGATTTTCGGCGGTCAGCAGTGCGTAGCCGGCAACATCATTGTTCGCCAGCGCGGCACAAAGCACAACCCAGGCAACAACGTAGCTATCGGTAAGGACGACACGCTCTATGCACTCGTTGACGGAACAGTACAGTTCCACAAGGGCAAGCGCGACAAGAGCGTCGTCTCGGTAATCCCCAACGCTGAGGCCTAAGTAACCACAAGCAAACAAATTTATTCCAAACAAACAACAGAATCCCGCCCCTCACACTGAGGGACGGGATTTCTGCTTTATTCTATTACTCGGCAGGCTTGATGAACTTGTCGCCCGTGCGGCCGACAAGCTCGCGACGATAGGTCTCAGGGTAGCCTGGACGCTGAACAGCGACACCCAGGCCGTACTTATTGCGCTTGAAGTTGCCTTTCTCATCGACGGGACGAACAGTCATGTCGTTATGACGGACAATAAGGAAGGTGGCGAGTCGGCGCCAGCGCGCTATCATCTGGTCGGCCTTCTGGCAGGTGTATTCGTTGAGGATCTGCCGGCGGGCTATACCGTCGAGCTGCAGGGCACGCTGCTCGACCTCTGCCTGAGCCGTGAAGTAGGAGTGCTCCAAGGAGTCGCGGACCTGCTTGAGGTCAGGGAACAGTGCCGAATAGCGCGGATAAACCATGTTCGACACCCAGTTCTCGACCCAGAAGGCGTTGTCCATCGAGAAGGTCACATCGTCGGCACCGCGGCCACTGTAGCAGTCGGGCTGGCGAGTGGAACAGCAGTAGACGGGCGTGTAGGCCACCATATTCGGGTCGTCGTTGCCGAACCAGAAACAGCCGCCAATCTCGCGGGGCAGCCAGGAGCGCATCTGCGAGACGAAGGTCCAGGCTGTCTGCTGGGTGCTGGTATGACGCTCGTTGAAACACTTCCTGCCGTCGACCTCGAAGTAGAGGGGCGTCACACGATAGGGCATCTGCCAGATGCCGCCGCCGATGTCGGCCTTGTCTTCAGACTGGGCAGAGACGTCGAAGGGCGTACCCTCAAAGTGGTCGCGCATGGCAGCCTGAACATCCTGAACGGTAAGCAGGCAGTTGGGCTTCACCCAGAGGGGCAACGGCTCGGCCTTAGCCTCACGACCTTCAGCCCAAGGTATGTAGCGGTCCATGCCGTCGGCATAGCGGTTGAAGAACTGCCAGACGCGGGCATCACAGATGCGTCGGCCTGAGAAGTCGGGCTTGGCGTAGGCCGCATTATACGAGAAGTCCTGGTCCTTGCCGCTGTACCAGCCCATAGTACGGGCATAGCTGACGACGTTTTTCGACCATAGGACGGTCTCCTGTCCGCGCTTCTGCTTCTTCGCGGGCATGAAGGTGGTGATGCGGCTCTGGTTGGCGTGGCCGCAGATCATGTCGTCGGGCACACGCATGGCCACCCAGACGGTGCGCTCCTTCGAGACGGTGCGGTCGGCGGCACAGCCCATCATGTCCATAATCCAGGCTTCGTTGGGGTCGCAGATGGTAAAAGTCTCGCCCTCGGAGCAGTAGCCATACTGCTCGACGAGTGTCGTCATAACGCTGATAGCCTCGCGGGCAGTCTTCGAGCGCTGCAGGGCGATATAGATGAGCGAGCCGTAGTCGATGATTCCGGTGCTGTCGACCATCTCCTCGCGCCCGCCGAAGGTGGTCTCGCCGATGGTCACCTGCCACTCGTTGACATTGCCAATGACGTTATAGGTCTCGGGAGCCTCAGGAATCTCGCCGAGGTATTTGTTGGTGTCCCACTCATAGATTTTCCGCATCTCGCCCGGCTGGTGTTTGCCGGCAGGATAGTGGTACAGGTACATAAAGGCACCGTAGCTGTCAGCATTGTAGCTGCAGATGACGCTGCCGTCGGCAGAAGCCTTCTTGCCGACGATGAAATTGGTGCAGGCCATTGCTCCGGCCGCAGCCATCAGCATGGCAGATAAAAAGATAAGTTTCTTCATTGTGTTAATAGATAAATGTTGTTTCGTAGGTTTGTCTGTTCTGTCGGTTATCGAGCACCTCGAAGTGCAGGCTATGGGAAGTTCCCGTGCGACGAAGCCACGACTCACGCAGCTCGCAAGCATAGATGCTGGTCTTCTCGATAGCGTCGAAGACGACGAAACGGCCGTCGACAGTAGCCGTCCACTCGGAGACACCACTTCCCGCATCTGTGACGTTCAGTTTCAAGACATCGCCCGTCAGGGCAATCGGGGCAACGGTGGGAGGCTGGTCGTCGTAGGCCAGCTGATAGCTGCTTCCCAACTCACGGATACGGCCTGTAACCCAACCGTTCTGATAACTGGTTTTACCTGTGGTGCTGCGGCCGCGCTCGTCGGCGATATAGAGCTTTGTAAGGTCATAGTCAGCCTGACGGGGCGGGCGGACAGCGATACTCAGCCAGGCATCGCGCATCAGGGGTAGCGAAGAGTCCGAGAACCGACAGACATCTGACCATCCGTCGGGTTGGCGTGTGATGACGGGGGTGATTGGCGTGTCGGCAGCCACGAGTCCATAGGGGATAATGAGCTGAACGCCGGGGCGGCAGATGCTGTTGGTGCGGTTCCAGCGGAGGATATCAGGCTGCGACGGAGGGGCAGCATACGGAGCCGGCTGGGCATGGACGGTGAAGGTGCGGCGTACTTCGTTGCCCTTGTAGTCGCGGAGAACGTATTCGAGGTGGTAGTCGCGCTCCTCGTTGAAGTCGACGATGCCGCGGTTGGCATCAGCAGTGAGGAACGGCAGGGTGTTGCCAGGCTCTCTGTACGACTTCATATACCACTGGCGAGTGTGGAGCCAATGGTCGTAGTAGCCCCAGGAGTTGACCATGCGGTTCATGCTGACGGGAATGTTGTCAACCGTACTGCTGAAGACCTGACACCCATCGACGTAGAGTTGCGTCTCGTGAATGCCGTAGTGGTTATAAGAGCCTTGCATATAGTCGTCGGCCCAGATGGCGAATCCCACCCTGCCCCAGGCGGTATGGGCCGGTGAAGGGTTCAGGGTGCGGGGCGCCGGGCTGCCGTTGAACGTTCCTCCCTGTGGAATGGCCATGATGCCATGTATCTGAGGGGGAACTGTGTCCTGGATATAGTCGTTCAGGAACTGATAGGGGTCGAGCATATTCCACGTGCGGGTGTCGTGGATTTCGAGGTGGAGATGTGGCGCCGTCGAAGCACCCGTGTTGCCGCTGAGGGCAATAAACTGGCCTTGGCTGACCGGCACGTCGAGCGGCGTCAGGCGGGCGTCGGCCTCGTTGGTGGCGTGGCTGTACTGATACTTGCGGAGGGCACGCTTGATACGCGGCGAGAACGACTTCAAGTGGCAGTAGACGGATGTCAGGCCCGTGGGATGCGTAATGTAGACGGCATTTCCGAAGCCATCCTTTCCGATGGTAATGCGCGACACATAGCCATCGCCAATAGCGTAGATATGCTTGCCCTCAACGCCCTCTGTGCGTATGTCGAGCCCGCCGTGGAAATGGTTTGGCCGCGGTTCACCGAAGTTCCCCGCCAGCGAGATTTCGTAATCCACTGGCGGGGTAAATATGCTTAGTAGTATGCTCAGGACGGTGCTTAACATGCCTTAAACGACATATCAAGGCCCTTGACGCTGTGCGTCAAAGCGCCGACGCTGATAAAGTCGACACCCTGCTCGGCGTAGTCGCGGATGGTGTCGAAGGTGATGCCACCCGAAGACTCTGTCTCGAAGCGGTGGTTGATAATTTCCACTGCCTTCTTCGTATCAGGCACGGAGAAGTTGTCGAGCATGATGCGGTCGACGCCGCCGTGGTCGAGCACCTGCTGCAGCTCGTCGAACGAGCGCACCTCAATCTCAATCTTCAGGTCGAGACCCTTTTCCTTCAAGTACTTATGGCAGCGGTCGATGGCGTTGACGATGCCTCCGGCAAAGTCTACGTGGTTGTCCTTCAGCAGAATCATGTCGAAGAGACCGATACGGTGGTTGCAGCCGCCTCCAATCTTCACGGCCTGCTTCTCAAGCATACGCATACCGGGGGTCGTCTTGCGGGTGTCGAGCACGCGGGTGCCCGTTCCTTCCAGCCGCTTCACGTACTTGTCGGTCATCGTGGCAATGCCGCTCATGCGCTGCATGATGTTCAGCATCAGGCGCTCAGTCTGCAGCAGCGAGCGCACCTTGCCCGTGACAATCATGGCAACGTCGCCCTTCTTCACACGACAACCGTCGCCCATCAGCACCTCCACCTGCATGGCGGGGTCGAAACGGCGGAACACCTCCTTGGCAATCTTCACGCCAGCCAGTATGCCGTCTTCCTTGATGAGCAGACGGCTCTTGCCCGTGGCATCCTCTGGAATACAGCAAAGCGTGGTATGGTCGCCGTCGCCAATATCTTCGGCAAACGACAGGTCGATGAGCCTGTCAACTAATTCATCAACGCTCAGCATAGACCATTATTCATTAAAGAGGTAAATACCGAGGCCGAGGCGGAAGCCGTAGTTGGAGTCATCGACGTCCTTGGTCGAAAGATTGAAGTACAGCTCCGGCTCAATCGTCACGGTGCGGTTGAGGAAGAAAGCGTAGCCCAAGGACACATTTGGCTGGAAGTCCAGGTCGTTGGTCATGTCGGCCAGCTTGGCTCCGACCCCGAGGAAGATACCATTCTGCTCAATGTAATAGCGCAGGCCTGCACCGACGGAAAAGACGCCGTCGCTATCCTTTATGTAGTTGTATGACAAGTCGCCAAGAGCCAGGATGTTGTCGCTCAGCATATAGCCGCACTTGGCACTGAGGTCGATGTGGAATTTCGACATCTTGCTGCCGATATCGAAGCTCGATGTAGAAGCGCCGACATAGAATTTACCCTGTCCGAAGGGAGGCGTGTCGTAGGTAGACTGGGCGTTGACAGCCATTGTGGCCATGAGGCCGACAATCATAGTTAAAATCTTCTTTTTCATAAAGGTTGAGTTTTATTTGTTAATATTAGAATTTTTACGATACCAGAGGCAGAACCACACGAGCGAAACCGCACAGGCTACAGCTGCAACAATCCACGCATGACACAGCCCCAGACTGAACAGCTGCACAGACAAGAGGAACGCAGTGCATACCGCCGTCATAAAGACAGCAGGAATCAGGGTGATGATATACGGCTTCTTCTGCTGGACGAAATAGACAGTCACCGCCCACAGCATGAAGACGGAGAGCGTCTGGTTGCTCCATCCGAACCAGTTCCATATCTTTGCGAAGCCCGACTTATCAGACATCTGCCATACCAACAGGGAGATGACGACAGCAAACATAGGGATGCAGATATAGAGACGCTTGCGGATAGTTCGCTGTTCGAGCTTGACGAAGTCAGCAATAATCAGACGAGCCGAGCGCAGGGCCGTGTCACCACTCGTAATCGGTGCTGCCACCACACCCAACAGGGCAAGAACGCCGCCAAAGACACCCAGCCAGTCGTTACAGATCAGATTCACAATTGAGGGTGCATCATTCTTGGCTGCAAGACCACCTTCCAACAGTTCATAGCCTGGTGTAGGCTGGTCGTAGTAGAAATACATGGCGACCGTAGCCCAGATGAGGGCGACGACACCTTCAGTAATCATCGCACCATAGAAGATGGGCCTGCCCATGCGCTCGCTCTTCATACAACGCGCCATGAGAGGACTCTGCGTAGCGTGGAAGCCACTGATGGCTCCACAGGCAATGGTGATGAACAGACAGGGGAAGATGGTCTTTGGCGTCAAGGCTGGAACACTCAGGCCCTCCCAAATCTCAGGAATGTCAGGCCGCTTCACCAGCAGCATCACCAACAGGGCAGCAGCCATAAACAGCAACGAGAAGGCAAAGAGCGGATAGACCTTGCCAATAATCTTGTCGATAGGCAACATCGTGGCGATGATATAGTAGATGAAGATGATGATAATCCAGAACGTGTACTGCCCGAAGTTCTCGATGACATAGGCAGGTTCCCACATGTCGCCCAGAATCTTGGCAGGACTGAACACAAAGACGGCACCCACCATCATCAACAGGAAGACCGAGAACACCAGCATCACCTGCTTGGTGGTCTTACCCAGATACCGGCCGATGATATCCGGCTGGTTAGCACCCCCAAGGCGTATTGACAGCATACCCGACAGATAGTCGTGGACAGAACCTGCGAAAATACAGCCCAGCACAATCCACAGATAGGCAGCAGGGCCGAACGCGGCTCCCATGATGGCACCGAAGATGGGGCCTGTGCCGGCGATGTTCAGAAACTGAATCATGAAAATCTTCCAGTGGGGAAGCACAATGAAATCGACACCGTCGGCCTTGGCCACGGCGGGCGTCACGCGGTCGTCTGGGCCGAACACACGCTCGACAAAGCGTCCGTAGAGCAGATAACCCAAAACAAGAGCCACAAGACTCAGAACAAATGAAATCATTTTTCTTTTAAGACTTTAAAGTTTTATGTTGCAAAAGTAATACTTTTATTTGAGAAATGAAAAAAATATCGTAATTTTGCAGGCAAATTAAAAACAAATAACGAATTGAGAGTAAAAATCCTCCTTATATTGGCGATTCTGAGTCTGTCGGCACTGGCTCAGAAGCATGAAGTGCGCGCCGTCTGGCTCACGACCATCGGCGGTATCGACTGGCCAAGGTCGCACAACGCAGCCGAGCAACGTAACGAGATGGTCCAGATTCTTGACCAGCTGAAGCGAGTGAACATCAACACCGTGCTTATTCAGACGCGCGTACGTGCGTCGACCATCTACCCCTCGGCCATTGAACCCTTCGACCTTTGCCTGACAGGCACGCATGGCCGCAATCCCGGCTACGACCCGCTGCAGTTCATCGTCGACGAGTGCCACAAGCGGGGCATGGAGTGTCACGCCTGGATAGTCACTATTCCCGTAGGCAAGACCAACGAGGCACGGTTCAAGGAGTTCAAGCGCAAGAACCCGAAGCTGGCACGCAGCATCGGGCAGGACGGCTTCATGAATCCTGAAGACCCCGCCACGGGCGACTACATAGCACGCATCTGTGCCGAGGTGACGCGCAACTACGACATCGACGGCATACACCTCGACTACATCCGCTACCCTGAGACGTGGCCCAAGAAGGGCGTCAAGCCCCACGAGCGACGCCTCTACATCACCAGTATCGTCCGCAAGATCAACCAGGCCGTGAAGTCGCTCAAGCCCTGGGTCAAGCTGTCGTGCTCGCCCATAGGCAAGTCGGGCGACCTGAGCCGCTACCGAAGCGGCGGCTGGAATGCCTACAACGCCGTGTTCCAGGACCCGCAAGGCTGGCTCCGCGACGGGCTGATGGACCAGCTCTACCCGATGATGTACTTCAAGGGCAACAACTTCTTCCCCTTCGCCCTCGACTGGCAGGAGCGTTCCTACGGCCGTACCATCGTCTCAGGGCTCGGCATCTACTTCCTCTCGCCCCGCGAGGGCAACTGGACGCTCGGCGACGTGAGCCGCGAGCTGTACTTCGTGCGCCAGAACGGCATCGGCCACTGCTACTTCCGCTCGAAGTTCCTGACCGACAACACCCGCGGCATCTACGACTTCGCACGCCACTTTGACGACGCCCCGGCACTCATCCCGCCCATGACGTGGGCATGGAACGAAGCCCCCGGCTCCCCTACCCGACTCGACGTGAGCCGCGGCCCGACCACCGACCGGCTGACGTGGAGCGGAGCCGTCGACCGCTCGCGGGCTCCCTACCTATTATATAATATATATGCCTCAACGACGCCTGATGTCGACGTCAGCGAACCACGCAACCTGATAGCGACCCGCCTGCAGGCCCGGCAGCTCAACGTGCCGCACACCAACGGACAGACCGTCTACTACGCTGTCACCGCCCTCGACCGCTACGGCAACGAGAGTCAGCCCAAGCAGTCGGACACGAGGACGGGAACGGGTACGATAACGGAAACGATGACGGGAACGGGAACTATTCCGCGCTCATTGACCCCGAACGACACGCACATCCCACCCTACTACTACTTCTGGAGCAAGAAGCAACAAAAGAATTATGACAAAACCCATTAAAAACCTTTAAAGACTATGGAAAGAACTTGGAGATGGTTTGGCAAGAAAGACAGGATCACGCTTGCCATGTTGAGACAAATAGGCGTCCGTCACCGCCCTGCACGACGTGCCTCTTGGCGAAATATGGACCCGCGAGAAGATACGCGACCTGCGCGAATATATCGAGAGCTACGGTATGCGCTGGAGCGTCGTCGAGAGCCTGCCCGTGGTGGAGACCATCAAATACGGCGGCCCCGACCGTGACCACCAGATCGAGGTCTACAAGGAGTCGCTGCGCAACCTCTCGGCTGAAGGCATCCACTGCATCTGCTACAACTTCATGCCCGTGCTCGACTGGGCGCGCACCGACCTGCTGCACGCCAACCCCAACGGCTCGACCAACCTCTACTTCAACTACGCCGAGTTTGCCTACTTCGACATTTACATCCTGAAGCGCAAGGGCGCACGCGAGGAGTGGAGCCAGTTCCAGTTCCCTGCCGGCGTCGGTCAGGGCCGCAACGTCCTGGCTGAGTGCGACAGCCTGGCAAAGACCATGACACCCGAGAAGGAGCACGAGCTCGTCGAGAATATCATCATCAAGACTCAGGGATTCGTCAGCGGCAACTTCAGCGAGAACGACGAAGCACCCATCCAGAAGTTCCGCGACTTCCTCAACCTCTATAAGGGTATCGACAAGAGTCTGTTACGCGAGAACATGAAATATTTCCTCGAAGCCATCATGCCCACCTGCGAGGAGTACGGCATGAATATGTGCGTACACCCCGACGACCCGCCCATCGAGGTTCTCGGCCTGCCGCGCATCGTCCGTACCGAGGAGGACATACAGTGGTTACTCGACGCCGTGCCCAACAAGCACAACGGACTCACCTTCTGCGCCGGTTCGCTCTCGGCAGGCGCCTACAACAACGTGGTCGAGATGGCGCGCAAGTTTGCCCCGCGCACACACTTCGTACACCTCCGCTCGTGCCACATCTTCCCCAACGGCGACTTCACCGAGGCCAGCCACCTGGGCGGACGGGCTGACATCATCGAGCTGTGCAGGATTTTCGAGAAAGAGAATCCGCAGCTACCCATGCGCGTCGACCACGGCATGACCTTCACCGACAATCCCGGCGGCATCATGGACGAGTCGAGCCACGGCCACAATGCCGGCTACACACTCCTCGGCCGTATGTTCGCCCTCGGTCAGGTGCAGGGCATCCTCGCCACCGTCGACCGCGAGCTTGGCATCCCCTACAAGCAGCCCGGCTTCTTCGACTAAGCAACGGTCGGCTGCAGCGACCCTGCCGACCCGTGTTTTTCGCCCTGAAACTATATGATTGTCAATCACAGGAATTATCCTACACTTCCTACACTCCCTACACCTGCGCAGGTGTAGGGAGTGTAGGAAGTGTAGGATATAAAGTGGAAATAACAATTACTATAGTAAAACGAGGCGAAGACTGATAGAAAAACCGTGCCATCTGCCCCCCCCTTGGAAGCTGGAACCGACACCTGAACCGACACCTGTAGGAAAGGCGGCGGGCTTTGGACAAAAGGCGGCGGGCTTTGGACAAAAGGCGGCGGGTCTTGGACAAAAGGCGGCGGGTTTTGAACAAAAGGCGGCGGGTCTTGGACAACAGGCGGCGGGTTATGAAGTTTGATTGCCAGTAGTCAGGCGTAAAGACTCTGCGCCCCATGCCAAGTAGTCACCATCCGGCCGTAAAAGTGTTAAATAAACGTAAAAGCGGCGGTTTCAAGCAGAGCCGATGCTTTTTTCTTGCTGAAAATCAGTAATTTTGCAACCACTTTGCCCAAAAAGGGCAGATAGGAGACAGAACAGGCGCTGCTTCTATGGATTATTAACCCGAAAAAACAACCTGCTAAACGTCTGTGCAGGACAAAAAAGTTGCCCTATTCGTGAGAATGGGCAAAAAGAAACAAAATTATGTCAGAATTAACAAAGAACGTTAAGCCGCTCGACGACTTCAATTGGGACGAGTTCGAGAATGGTGTCGTAGCAAACGTCAGCAAGGAAGAGCTCGACAAGGCATACGACGAAACCCTGAACAAGGTGGCCGACCACCAGGTGGTTGACGGTAAGGTCATCTCGGTTGACAAGAAAGAAGTTGTTGTCAACATTGGCTACAAGAGCGACGGTATCATCCCCGCCAGCGAATTCCGCTACAACCCCGAGCTGAAGATCGGCGACACCGTCGAAGTCTACGTCGAGAGCGCCGAGGACAAGAAGGGCCAGCTGCTGCTGTCGCACAAGAAGGCTCGCCTGAGCAAGGCTTGGGACCGCGTCAACGCCGCCCTCGAAGCCGAGGAGATTGTGCAGGGCTTCATCAAGTGCCGCACGAAGGGCGGCATGATTGTCGACGTGTTTGGCATCGAGGCATTCCTGCCCGGTTCTCAGATCGACGTTCACCCCATACGCGACTACGACCAGTTCGTTGGTAAGACGATGGAGTTCAAGATTGTGAAGATTAACCAGGAGTTCCGCAACGTCGTCGTCTCGCACAAGGCCCTCATCGAGGCCGAGCTCGAGGCACAGAAGAAGGAAATCATCTCGAAGCTGGAGAAGGGCCAGATTCTGGAGGGTACTGTCAAGAACATCACCTCGTATGGCGTCTTCGTCGACCTGGGCGGTGTGGACGGACTCATCCACATCACCGACCTCTCGTGGGGCCGCGTCGACGACCCGAAGAAGGTTGTCGAGCTCGACCAGAAGATCAACGTCGTCATCCTCGACTTCGACGACGAGAAGAAGCGCATTGCCCTCGGTCTGAAGCAGCTCACGCCGCATCCTTGGGACGCTCTCGACCAGGAGCTCAAGGTGGGCGACCACGTGAATGGTAAGGTAGTCGTGATTGCCGACTACGGCGCATTCGTCGAGATTCAGCCCGGCGTCGAGGGTCTGATCCACGTCAGCGAGATGTCGTGGAGCCAGCACCTGCGCTCCGCCCAGGAGTTCCTGAAGGTAGGCGACGATGTGGAGGCTGTCATCCTGACCCTCGACCGCGACGAGCGCAAGATGTCGCTCGGCATCAAGCAGCTGAAGGAAGATCCGTGGGAGGCTATCGAGGCAAAGTATCCCGTCGGCTCGAAGCACAACGCCAAGGTCCGCAACTTCACCAACTTCGGCGTGTTCGTCGAGCTGGAGGAGGGCGTCGACGGCCTGATTCACATCAGCGACCTGAGCTGGACGAAGAAGGTGAAGCATCCCTCAGAGTTCACGCAGGTGGGTGCCCCGATTGACGTCATCGTGCTCGACATCGACAAGGAGAACCGCCGCCTGAGCCTCGGCCACAAGCAGCTGGAGGACAATCCTTGGGACGTGTTCGAGGAGAAGTACACCGTCGGCTCTGTCCACACCGGTAAGATTACCGAGCTGCTAGAGAAGGGTGCCGTCGTTGCACTCGACGAGAACGTTGAGGGCTTCGCCACACCGAAGCATCTGGCCAAGGAAGACGGCTCGCAGGCCAAGCAGGGCGAGGAGCTGCTCTTCAAGGTGATAGAGTTCAACAAGGACTCGAAGCGCATCATCCTGAGCCACAGCCGCACCTTCGAGGATCCGAAGCGTGAGGAGAAGGTCGCTGCCAAGAAGGCTGCCCCGCGCGCTGCCAAGAAGGACGACACGCCGAAGATTGAGAACGTTGCCGCAAGCACCACGCTTGGCGACATCGACGTGCTGGCTGAACTGAAGGCCAAGATGGAAAAAGGCGAGTAAAAACCGCTAAAATCCGTTAAATACAGGCGGTAGGGTGTAAAAATAACACCTTACCGCTTTTTTTTCTGCTTTTTTTATGGCCGTTTCAAATAAAAGTTGTAAATTTACACCCAAAATCCGAAAACACATCTATTTACACTAAAACAAATTTACAATGAAAAACTTAAAAGGTAGCATTTTGGGCATCGGCGTTGCTGTGGCAATGCTCACGGCCTGCGATGGCGGACAGCAGACTCCGCAGCTCACGGCATCTGGTCTCGACCCGGCCAAGTTTGACACCACTCTACAGGACAAGCCGGTGAAACTCTTCACCCTGAAAAACCAGAACGGCATGGAGGTGTGCATCACCAACTACGGCGCACGCGTGGTTTCGCTCGTCGTGCCCGACAAGGACGGCAAGCCCACCGACGTGGTGTTAGGCTTCGACAATATCGCCCAGTATGCCGACACGCTGAACTCGCCCTCCGACTACGGTTCGAGCGTCGGCCGATACGCCAACCGCATCTGCGACGGAAAGTTCAAGATCGGAGAGGACGCCTACCAGCTACGCCAGAACGACCCGCATGAGGGCGACACCCGCATCCACAGCCTGCACGGCGGCGGCACCACGGGCTGGATGCACAAGGTCTACGACGCTGAGCAGGTGGACGAGACGACACTGAAGCTGACCATCGTGGCCGAGGACGGCGAGAACGGATTCCCCGGAACCGTCACAGCCGTGACAACCTACAAGGTCACCGCCGACAACGCGCTCGACATCACCTGGGAGGCCGAGACCGACAAGCCGACCATCGTCAACCAGACTAACCATAACTACTACAACCTGAGCGGCGACCTGGAGTCGCCCTGCTACGACCAGGTGCTCTACATCAACGCCGACACATTCACCGAGTCTGACTTCAGCTATATGCCTACGGGCAAGATCCTGACCGTCGAGGGAACGCCGATGGACTTCCGCACACCCCACGCCGTCGGCGACTCCATCAAGTCGGAGTTCTACCAGACGAAGAATGCCCACGGCTACGACCACAACTGGTGCCTGAACACCTATAAGGACGGCAAGGGCGACGACACGCAGGTATGCGCCAGCCTCTACAGCCCCAAGAGCGGCATCCTCATGGAGATGTTCACCAACGAGCCGGGCGTACAAGTCTACAGCGGCAACTTCCAGGGCATCGGCGGCGAGGAGAACATCGTCCGCAAGCTCGGCAAGAAGTATCCGCAGCACGTCAGCATCTGCCTGGAGAGCCAGAAGTTCCCCGACAGCCCCAACCACCCGGAGTGGGCCAGCCCCGTGCTCAATCCCGGCGAGAAGTACTTCAGCCACGCTGCCTATAAATTCTCAATCAAGCAATGACTATGGCACAGACAGAAAACGGCAACAAGAGCTATCTGATAAGTATCGTGATGGTGGCCGTACTGGGCGGTCTGTTGTTCGGGTACGACACTGCCGTCATCTCGGGTGCCGAGAAGGGCCTCCAGGCCTTCTTCATGGAGTCAAAGGACTTTGCCTACACCGACGGCTGGCACGGGTTCACATCGGCATCGGCCCTCATCGGCTGCATCATCGGTTCGGCCCTCTCGGGATTCCTCGCTACAAACCTCGGCCGCAAGAAGTCGCTGATCATCGCCGGCCTGCTGTTCTTCGTATCGGCACTTGGCTCGATGGAGCCTGAGTTCCTGTTCTTCGAGCACGGCACGCCCTCCTACTCGCTGCTCATCATGTTCAACTTCTATCGCGTTATCGGCGGCATCGGCGTAGGTCTGGCATCGGCCATCTGCCCGATGTACATCGGCGAGGTTGCCCCCTCCGACATTCGCGGTATGCTCGTCTCGTGGAACCAGTTCGCCATAATCTTCGGCCAGCTCGTGGTCTACTTCGTCAACTTCTTCATCCTGGGCGACCACATACAGCCGCTCGTCGAGGAGATGGGTAAGGGCATTGCCGCCATCAACCCCGCTGCTCAGTGGACGGTGACAACCGGCTGGCGCTATATGTTCGGCAGCGAGGCCGTGCCTGCAGGACTCTTCGCCCTGCTCATCTGCTTTGTGCCCGAGACGCCGCGCTACCTCGTCTCCGTCGGTCAGGACCAGAAGGCCCTCGGCATCCTGTCGAAGATCAACGGCTCAGGCAAGGCCGCACAGATTCTGCAGGACATCAAGGACACGATGGTCGTGAAGACCGAGAAGCTGATGACCTACGGCGCCATGTGTATCTTCGTCGGCATCATGCTGTCAGTATTCCAGCAGGCAGTCGGCATCAACGCCGTGCTCTACTACGCTCCGCGCATCTTCGGCGACATGGGCATGGACAACCCGATGATGATTACCGTCTTCATGGGTATCATCAACATCCTCTTCACGCTCGTGGCCATCTTCACCGTCGAGAAGTGGGGCCGCAAGCCCCTGCTCGTCTACGGCTCGCTCGGCATGGCCCTCGGCGCCTTCGGCGTCGCCCTGACCTTCGGGCATGAAGGCATGGAGCTGTTCACGGCCGCCTCGCTGCTCATCTACTCAGCTTCGTTCATGTTCTCGTGGGGCCCCATCACGTGGGTGCTCATCGCCGAAATCTTCCCCAACACCATTCGTGGCGGTGCCGTGGCCATCGCCGTGGCCTTCCAGTGGATATTCAACTTCATCGTCAGCTCGACGTTCGTGCCCATGTTCAACATGCACCTGACTGAGGGCGACGACTTCGGCCACTGGTTCACCTACGGCCTCTACGGCATCATCTGCGTCATAGCAGCCCTCTTCGTCTGGAAGCTCGTGCCCGAGACCAAGGGCAAGACTCTGGAGGACATGACTGCCATGTGGAAAAACCTCAAAAAACAGTAATCAATCATAAACAGGAAACCGAAAACAGTAAATAACATTATGGATTGGAGTTCACACGAATTCATCTGGTTCGACTGGGTAGTGCTCATCGTCGGCCTGTTAGGAGTGGTGGCAGCTGTATGGTATGCCATCTGGAAAGACAAGAAAGCCCAGCAGGGCGAAGACTCGTCGGCTTATCTCTTCGGCAAGGGTGAGCCTTGGTATGTAATCGGCATGGCCATCTTTGCCGCCAACATCGGAAGCGAGCATCTCGTCGGCCTCGCCGGCACCGGTGCCAAGGACGGTGTGGGCATGGCCCACTGGGAGATGCAGGGCTGGATGATTCTCATCCTCGGCTGGCTGTTCGTCCCCTTCTACCAGCTGCTTATCAACAAGATGGGCAAGATTATCACCATGCCCGACTTCCTGAAGTTCCGCTACACCCAGCGCACGGGCTCGTGGCTGTCGATCATCACGCTGGTGGCCTACGTCCTGACCAAGGTATCGGTGACGGCCTTCACGGGCGGCATCTTCTTCAAGTTCCTGCTGGGCATCCCGTTCTGGTATGGGGCCATCGGCCTGATTGCCATCACGGCCATCTTCACCGTCTTCGGCGGCATGAAGGGCGTGATGACGCTGTCGACCATCCAGACACCTATTCTTATTATAGGCTCCTTCCTCGTACTGTTCCTCGGTCTTAACATGCTCGGCGACGGCAGCATCACGGCAGGCTGGTCGGAGATGATGCGCGTATGCAACGCTGCCCACGACGGCTTCGGAACGACCCATATGTTCCACCCCGACCCCACCGACCCGATGTACCCGCAGTTCCCCGGCTACGTGGTGTTCCTCGGTGCCTCGATCATCGGTTTCTGGTACTGGTGTACTGACCAGCACATCGTCCAGCGTGTGCTCGGACAGGTGCCCGGCGAGGACAACAAGGAGGTGATGAAGCGCGCACGCCGCGGCACCATCGCCGCCGGCTTCTTCAAGATTCTGCCCTGCTTCATGTTCCTCATCCCCGGCATGATTGCCTACGCACTCTCGCTGAAGACTGGCAGCGGCATCGAGATGGACATCACCAACCACGAGTCGACCGACGGCGCCTTCGCCATGATGGTGAAGAACATCCTGCCCGCAGGCATCAAGGGCATCGTGACCATCGGCTTCGTCTGCGCTCTCGTCGCCTCGCTGGCCGCCTTCTTCAACAGCTGCGCCACGCTGTTCACCGAGGACTTCTACAAGCCCATGAAGAAGGGTATGTCGGAGGCTCACTACGTCTTCGTAGGCCGTACTGCCACCGTGGTCGTCGTGCTGCTCGGCCTGGCCTGGATGCCTATCATGATGAACATGGGCAACCTCTACTCTTACCTACAGGACATCCAGTCGCTGATTGCTCCGGCAATGGTGGCCGTCTTCACGCTCGGCATCTTCTCGAAGAAGATTACGCCGAAGGCTGGAGAGTGGGGCCTCATCGGCGGTTTCCTCATCGGCATGATCCGCCTCGTCACAAACGTCGTCACCGACTCAGGCAAGGCCGCGATGGACGGAGCGTTCTGGGATGCCACATCCTGGTTCTGGCAGACCAACTGGCTCATCTTCGAGTGCTGGCTGCTGGTGTTCATCATCATCCTGATGGTCGTCGTGAGTTTCTTCACGCCCGCACCATCCAAGGAGCAGGTCGATGCCATCACCTTCTCGGCTGACTTCAACAAGAGCATCAAGGAGAGCTGGGGAGCCTTCGACATTATCGGCTCGCTGGTCGTCATCGGCCTCTGCGCCTGCTTCTATGCCTACTTCTGGTAAGCAATCGCAAAACCAAAGACAGTAAACAGTAAATAATATAAACAGCAAATCAAATTGACCTACTATAGCCAACACGCAAAAGTCTGGGTCTCGGTGGACTGCATTATCTTCGGCTTCGACGAAAGCAAGCTGAAGGTGCTCATCGGCCGCAGACAAATGGATCCCGGACGCGGCGAATGGAGCCTCTACGGAGGCTTCGTCGCCGCCGACGAGAGCATAGACGATGCCGCCACACGCACGGTTTCTGAACTGACCGGACTCAACAACCTGTATATGAGACAGGTAGGTGCATTCGGACGCATTGACCGCGATCCCGGCGAGCGCGTCATCTCCATCGCCTATTATGCACTAATCAATGTAAAGGACTACGACGAGCGGCTACGGCTGGATCACGGGGTAGAGTGGATGAACATTGAGGCACTGCCAAAACTCTACTCCGACCACAACGAGATGATCCGCAAGGCACGAAAACTGATGCGCCAGAAGCTGCGCACGGAACCAGTCGGATTCCGACTGCTGCCCGACCTGTTCACGCTGACGCAGCTGCAAAAGCTCTACGAAGCCGTGAACGGCGAAGAGCTCGACAAGCGCAACTTCCGCAAACGCATCAAGGAAATGGGCTATATCGAAAAGACTGAACTCATCGACAAAACCGGGTCGAAGCGCGGTGCCTGTCTCTACCGCTTCAACAAGCGGGCATACCACGAAGACCCTAACTTTAAACTATAAATACGATGTTAGAAGAACTGAAACAGAAAGTATTCAAGGCCAACCTCGACTTGGTCAAGCACGGCCTGGTCATCTTCACCTGGGGCAACGCCTCAGGCATTGACCGCGAAAAGGGACTGGTGGTCATCAAGCCCTCAGGCGTTGACTACGACGTGATGAAAGCTGAAGACATGGTGGTCGTCGACCTCGAGACGGGCAAAGTCGTCGAGGGAAACCTCAACCCGTCGAGCGACACGCCCACTCACCTTGTCTTATATAAGGCTTTCCCAAACATTCAGGGCGTCGTCCACACACACTCCACCTACGCCACAGCCTTCGCACAGGCCGGCCGCGACATTCCAAACATCGGCACGACGCACGCCGACTACTTCTATCAGGACATTCCCTGCACGCGCGACATGACTGAGGCTGAAGTCAAGGGACAGTACGAACTGGAGACGGGCAACGTCATCGTCGACGAAATCCTGAACATCCGCAAGATTAACCCCGACCACACGCCGGCCGTCCTGGTGAAGAACCACGGGCCGTTCGCCTGGGGCACCAGTCCCGACAACGCCGTCTACAATGCCAAGGTGATGGAACAGTGCGCCAAGATGGCCTTCGTCTCGTTCTCGGTGAACCCGAACACGACGATGAACCCGCTGCTGGTCGAGAAGCACTATATGCGCAAGCACGGCCCCAACGCCTACTACGGCCAAAAGGAACAGAAACATTAAACAAACTCATTAACTTAATAACTTAAAGAAATGATTAAAGCATTTGACAATTACGAGATTTGGTGGGTAACCGGCGCACAACTCCTGTACGGAGGCGACGCTGTGGTTGCAGTTGACGGACACTCAAAGGAGATGGTCGAGGGACTGAACGCCTCGGGCAACATCCCTGTGAAGATTGTGTATAAGGGCACGGCCAACAGCTCGAAAGAAGTAGAGCAGGTGATGCTGGCTGCCAACAACGACGAGAAGTGCCTGGGTATCATCACATGGATGCACACCTTCTCACCCGCAAAGATGTGGATCAAGGGCCTGCAGCTGCTGCAGAAGCCCCTACTCCACTTCCACACCCAGTACAACGCCGAAATTCCCTGGAGCGACATCGACATGGACTTCATGAACCTCAACCAGTCGGCACATGGCGACATCGAGTTCGGACACATTTGCACTCGAATGCGCATTGCCCGCAAGGTGGTCTGCGGCTACTGGAAGGACGAGAAGGCGCAGAAGCAGATTGCCGTCTGGGCCCGCGTGGCGGCCGGTGTGGCCGACGCTCACAACGTGCGCTGCCTGATGTTCGGCATGAACATGAACAACGTGGCCGTCACCGACGGCGACCGCGTCGAGTTTGAGCAGCGTCTGGGCTACCACGTCGACTACTATCCCGTCAGCTCGCTCATGGAGTACTATAAGAAGGTGACCGACGCCGAGGCTGATGCCCTCGTCGAGGAGTATAAGAAGCTGTACACCATCAAGATAGACGAAAGCGGCGAAGCTGTTTATTGGGAGAAAGTGAAAAATGCCGCCAAGGCCGAGATTGCCCTCCGCCGCGTGCTGAAGGACGAGGGCGCAACCGCCTTCACCACCAACTTCGACGACCTGGGCGATGCCGACATCGACGCTCCCGACTTCAGCGGCTTCGACCAGATTCCCGGTCTGGCCTCGCAGCGACTGATGCAAGAAGGCTACGGATTCGGCGCCGAGGGCGACTGGAAGACCGCCTGCCTATACCGCACGCTCTGGGTCATCTCACAGGGGCTGCCCACGGGATGCTCCTTCCTCGAGGACTATACGCTCAACTTCGCCGGCGACCGCTCGTCGTGCCTCCAGAGCCACATGCTCGAGATCTGCCCGCTCATTGCTTCAGACAAGCCCAAGCTCGAGGTTCACTTCCTCGGCATCGGCATACGCAAGCAGCAGACCGCCCGCCTGGTGTTCACGTCGAAGACCGGTGCCGGTATCAAGGCCACCGTCGTAGACCTCGGCAACCGATTCCGACTGATTTCGCAGGAGGTGGAGTGCATCGAGCCGAAGCCCATGCCCAAGCTCCCTGTTGCCTCCGCGCTCTGGATTCCCCAACCCACGTTCGAAATCGGTGCTGCTGCCTGGATTCTTGCCGGTGGCACTCACCACTCAGCCTTCTCCTACGACATCAACGAGGAGTACTGGGAGGACTTCGCCGAGATGCTCGGCATCGAGTATGTCCGCATCAACAAGGACACCAAGACCTGCGAGTTCAAGCAGCAGCTGCAGAACAACGAGATGTACTATATGCTGTCGAAGGCTCTCAGGTAACGGGAACGGTAACGATAACAGGAACGAAGCCATGACATACGCAGCGGGCAAAGCCCGCTGCATAACTTAAAAACTTAATAACTTAATAACTCATACAAGCTTATGACTACGAAAGAAATTATCAAGGCCGGAAAGGCCATCCTCGGAATTGAATTTGGTTCAACACGTATCAAGGCAGTGCTCATCGACGAGCAGAACAAACCCATTGCCCAGGGCTCTCACGAGTGGGAGAACCAGCTGACCGACGGTCTCTGGACCTACTCTACCGAGGCCATCTGGAACGGACTGCAGGACTGCTACGCCGACCTGCGCCGCGACGTGCTGAAACAGTATGACTGCGAAATTGAGTCGCTGGCCGCCATCGGCTTCTCGGCCATGATGCACGGCTACATGGCCTTCAACGAGCAGCAGCAGATTCTCGTGCCTTTCCGCACGTGGCGCAACACCAATACCGGCAAGGCCGCAGCAGAGCTCAGCAGGCTGTTCAACTACAACATCCCTCTGCGCTGGAGCATCAGCCACCTGTACCAGTGTATTCTCGACAATAACGAGCACGTTGCCGACATCAAGTATCTGACCACCCTGGCTGGCTATGTCCACTGGCAGGTAACGGGACAATTCGTGCTTGGCGTGGGCGATGCTTCGGGTATGATTCCCGTCGACCCCGCCACAAAAACCTACGATGCAGAGATGGTGCGCAAGTTCGATAAGCTGATTGCCCCGAAGGGCTTTAGCTGGAAGCTGCTCGACATCCTGCCTAAGTCGCTGAATGCCGGCGAGAACGCTGGATTCCTCACTCCCGAGGGAGCTCAGAAACTCGACGTCTCTGGCCACCTGAAAGCAGGCATCCCCGTATGTCCGCCCGAGGGTGACGCCGGTACGGGTATGGTAGCTACCAATGCCGTCAAGCAACGTACAGGTAACGTTTCAGCCGGTACGTCGTCGTTCTCGATGATTGTGCTCGAGAAGCCGCTGTCGAAGCCCTACGAGATGATTGATATGGTGACCACACCCGACGGTAGCCTTGTCGCTATGGTTCACTGCAACAACTGCACCAGCGACATCAACGCATGGGTAGGGTTGTTCAAGGAGTACCAGCAGCTGCTCGGCGTACCCGTCGACACGAACGAGCTCTACGGCAAACTCTTCAACAAAGCCCTTGAGGGCGACGCCGACTGCGGCGGCCTGATGGCCTACAACTACGTCAGCGGCGAGCCTGTAACAGGTCTCGAAGAGGGACGGCCGTTGTTCGTCCGATCGGCTAACGACAAGTTCAACCTCGCCAACTTCATGCGTACACAGCTCTACGGAGCCATCAGCGTACTGAAGATTGGTAACGACATCCTGTTCAAGGACGAGAAGATCCGCGTCGACCGCATCACCGGTCACGGCGGCTACTTTAAGACCGCAGGTGTAGGCCAGCGTATGCTTGCTGCAGCACTCAACTCTCCAATCAGCGTAATGGAGACTGCCGGCGAAGGTGGAGCTTGGGGTATCGCCCTGCTGGCCGCCTACCTTATTTATAATAAGGGCATGAGTCTGGCCGACTATCTTGAGGAGGTTGTCTTTGCAGGCAATACGGGCACCTCTATAGCCCCCACTGCCGAAGATGTCGCAGGCTTCGAGCGCTACATCGAAAACTATAAGCGCTGCCTACCCATCGAACAGTGCGCCGTTGACAGCAAGAAAGCCCATTCTGCCCATTCTGCATAGGCCACTTTTTTAGCGGTTAACTGAAAATAATAGCCGAAAAACTTGTAAAACACAAAATATCTGATTATTTTTGCAGACGAAATCAAACCTACAAGTATATGGCTAAACACTCAGAAAGCAATAACATGCTGACACTTAAAACGTTGACGAAGAGCAGCGTGTGGGACATACAGGAGAACGACGTCTTCCGCCTCTGGGAAGGGGCTGAGAAAGATGCTGACGTGCGCGAGAACGTGCGACACTATCAGGACATCATACGCAGTGCTTTTATGATTGAAGAAGTCAAGGACGACTCCAAAGCCGTCAAGGCAAAATATGAGAAACAAGGCTATAAGGTCGCTCAGGTAAAGCTCGACGAGAACGTCAGAGTGACGTGGGCCCTCAAGAAGCGACCCATCATACGTGTCACCGACCTTACCTACGAGAACATCCGACACATTTCCGCTGCCAAGCTGGTTGAGGTGCTCGACCGCAACTTTGGAGGTGGCTGGGACTCGCTCTCCCAAAGCATCAAGGACATCATCGAGAGTGGATTTGACATCTCCACCACAACACTGCCCAAGGACCGTCTACACAAGAAGGGTGGCATGTACGAGAAGAAGATTGCCGACGGCTACGACGTGCTCGAAGTTCAGAAAGGGTCGTGGGTAGAGGCAATCTTTGCCAAGCTGAAGCCCGAGACCGAGAAGCCCAGAATGAAGTTCTCCACAATGGATGACGAGGAGCTTGGCAACGAAGGCGACGAAGAAGACGAGGATGTCGAGATTGAGGACGACTACAACAAGCCCGACGAGGACGACGTTGAGATTGAGGATCCAGATGATGACGAAATCACCGAAGACAACTACTCGACAATGATGGATCTCAGCGGTGACGACGAAGAAATCACCGCCGACAGTCTTGAGGACTACGCCGACGACTAAAAACTTAAATTCCTAAACTTATCAATATGAACTCCCCCCCTCCCTCGGGGAGGGGCCGGGGGTGGGTTTTCGTAGTTAAAATGCCTGCAATTCTGTATAGATACGCTGTACGGGCAAACCCATTACATTATAATAACTGCCACGCAGGCCCGTACAGCCTATATAACCAATCCATTCCTGGATGCCGTAAGCACCAGCTTTGTCGAAGGGTTTGTATGTCGTTACATAGTAGCTCACCTCGTCGGCAGAAAGTTGCTTGAACGTGACATCGGTCTCCACAGAGAAGTGAACAGACTTCCGCAGTGTTGTCAGACAGACACCCGTTATCACCTGATGGGTCTTGCCACTGAGTTTCTGCAACATACAGCGCGCCTCAGCAGCATCAGCAGGCTTGCCCAGCACCTCGCCGTCGACAATGACCACCGTGTCCGCCGTTATAATCAGTTCGTCGTCAGCCATTGTCTGCCGATAGGCCGTAGCCTTCTTCCCCGCTATAAATTCTGCCGTTTCCGCTACCGGTAACGAAGCGGGGTAGCTCTCGTCGATGCCCGGCTCCACGCGCACCTCGAAGTCCAAGCCCAATCCCGCTAACAGCTCCCGGCGACGCGGCGAGTTGCTCGCCAGTATAATTCTATAATTGCTTACCATCTTATAACCTTACCAACTTATAAACTTATAAACTTACCAACTTATAAACTTAATTGCTTACCATCCGAATGCCTTTTCACTGCTTAACCACTTGCCCTGAGCTCGAAGCGTCTGCTCAATGATATCACGACCGCAACCATAGCCGCCACGACAGGGGCTCACATACAGGCAGGCTTCCTTCACGTCCGCACAGGCATCCTGAGGACAGACGGGACAACCTACCCTACGCAGAATCTCAAGGTCTGGCACGTCGTCGCCCATATACATGACCTCGCCGTCCGTCAGGCCGTATTTGGCCAGAAACTCTTCGTAAGTCTTGATCTTCACGGCACATGCCATATAGATGTCCTCAACCCCTAACCGCTCGTAGCGCAGGCGGACCGCTTCCGTCGTAGCTCCAGTCATAATGACAATGCGAAGACCCATCTTCACAGCCAACTGAATGGCATAGCCGTCCTTGATGTTCACCGTTCGCAGCGGCTCACCGTCCGCAGAGAGTGTAATAGTCTCAGCCGACAACACGCCATCAATGTCAAAGATGATGGTCTTAATCTGCCCCAAATCGTAGTTAATCATTCCTGAACTTATCAATATAAACTCCCCCCTCCCTCGGGGAGGGGCCGGGGGTGGGTGAACTTATCAATATAAACTTCCCCCCCCTCCCTCGGGGAGGGGCCGGGGGTGGGTGAACTTATCAATATGAACCCTCTCCCACTTCAGCTTGTCCTCGTTCTGCGGCTTACGCTCATCAGCCTTATGGCCAATGGCCAGCACGCAAAGCACGCAAAGATTCTCTGGGATGTCGAGAATACCACGGATCACATCATCAGCCGATGTGCCGTCTGTCAGGCCACGGCCACGCATCTGAATCCAGCAGCTGCCCAGCCCCAGATCCTCTGCCTGATACTGCATCGAGATGGCAGCAATCGAACCATCCTCCACCCAGCAGTCATTCTCTACCGGGTCGCCAAGCACCACAATCGCCAGCGGCGCATCTTTCAGAAACTGTGAGCCCAGATCCTTTGCATCGGCAATCTTCTCCATATCCGTCTTATTGTCAACAACTACAAACTGCCAGGCGCGCTGACCTTTTGACGTAGGCGACATCAGGGCAGCACGAAGTATCAGCCGTACCTCTTCAGCGTCTATCTCCTCCTCTGTGAATTTACGGTGCGAACGGCGCATCTGCGCCAAGTCTTTGAAATCTGTCATACGTTATTCTTTTGTTTGTGGCAGCAAAGGTACGAAAAAAAAACGATTATCAGTTGTTAATTAGCAATTATTTCGTAATTTTGGATAAAATCGCAAACCTTTTATAAATAAAGGCAGTTCAAGTTTCGCATTCGCTCAACTTGCGAAAGTTGAGTCATGGGTTTGCTGAGTTACTGACCCGCGCATCAAAACGACGTAGTTACGAATAACAGGATA